>NZ_QBUB01000006.1:0-361473 GCF_003058125.1 Paraburkholderia sp. GV068 | reverse complement strand
GAGATCATCGCCGCTCAAAGCGGCCATTATCCCTTCGTCGAGGTGTATCAATTCCTCAGTGCCGACGGTGTATCAATTTACAGGTGCCGATGACAAGAGCAATATACAGCGGCAACAAACCACTCCCCGGAGGTTTCCGCTAAACGATTTCGCGGCGCGACCAGCAGGGCATCTAACAATCCGCCCGCAAAGACAGACGTGCCAACCTAAAACGGCCACCGGAAAAGGCTAAAACCTCATTCGCTAGATATGTCTTTACTCATTCGTATCATCGAATAGTCTCTTAGACATTAAAGCCATTCAATGGATGGGACTCTTTTTAGGGCGAGCAGCCGCATCCTGCGGATGCTCGAAGGACGCCCCGTGCGCAGGGAAAGAAGGGAGCCACCTTGGCCCGGCTCAACGCATCGCGGCAATGCAGAGCGGTTGATGGCTCTATAGGTTTGCTGACGTGTGAGCTGAACCCGGCGTCGATTGGACGTTCACGGTCTTCGTCTCAAGCAAATGCTATTACAGCTATTGTCGGCGTTCGGCAACTTCACGCTCTAAGGGCGGAAATGGACGGATAGCCCTCCTCGCCGGCATGCTAATGTCGGAGACGATTACATCTACGTTGTCGGCGGCGAGCACCTGGCGGCAACGGAGCCTGCCGGCTGCCAGTAGCGGCTCTCCGCAACGCGCACGAGTAGCCACGTCCCGTGCGCTTGTAAGTAGCCAAGCGAGGAAGTCCATGAGCAGAATATTGCTGGTCGGAAAAGAGCCTCATTTGATTGAGGAACTGCGCGTTTGTCTGGAGTCGAAAGGTCATCACACCATGACAGCGCTCGATGGCTTGGAAGCCTTGGAGTTGGTATCGGGAAGACCCCCGGACGTGGTCGTCACGGACTGCAAGATGCTCGACAAACTCGCTCTAAGCAAGCTGATACGACACGCGAGCCCGGGCAAAGGGCTTCCCGCCATCCTGCTGTCCGACAACCCGCAGCCAACGGACCGGCACGCGCCCCATTTCGATGCTTACGTCCAGAAGCCAGTGGCCGTTGAGCAGTTGCTAATGCTGGTTTCACAACTGACTTGATAGTCCCAGAGTTCGGCTCCAGTACAGCGGTGGGGTCGACGGCTTAAAGTGAAACGCGCCCCAAAAGGCCGGGGAGGGCTGGACATTGGCGCGCACCCTACAGCTACCCGTCCCAAGATGACCAAGTGGCTAACAGGGCGCGTGGAACCGCTAACGCCGCTCGAACGGGTCGTTCATACCGAACGACGTATCCGCATCGCCGGCACGGGCAACGAGACACTGGATGGGCGCGACACACCCATCGCATGCCCTTGTTGCCAGCCCGAATGGGCCCGCCGCAAATCTTGCGGGCCTCCTTTTTGGTTGTACACCTGAATTTACCGTTCACGGTGCCTTTTCGCCCAGCGGCTCGTCGCCGGGAGACGGCTCCGGAGGTGTCTCCTCGTCGGGAACGTCTTCGTCCGGTTCGGTTCCCGGCACGTCGCTGTCCGTCTGCGCTCCAGCGTTCTCGTCTGCTCCGATTTTGGTCGCTCCACCTGTCGACGGCGGGTCGCTCGCGGGAAACGTGTCTTCGACTGCTGCATCGACGTCCTTCTCGGATTTGTCGTCGGGCGCGCGCTGCTCGGTAGGTTGTGTAGCCATTTTGACGCTCCTGTTGATGTGTGTTCCAACATATGCGCAACGGCTGTTCCCAAAACGGCGCCAGCTCGCGCGACAACATGAGAGCGATGGGAAGCCTGCGTTACGGGGCGCCGAGTGGCGCGGCTTCCCACAACGACACCTTGGAAGCAAAGGCTCGGGCACTCGAAGGCTTGTATGCCGGAGACTTCTCAAACGCGCTTCTTGCCGCGTAATGGTTTCGGGCTGAAACCTTTGGATACCAATGTGCCATGATGGGCTTCGACAGATGCCCAAGGGCGGTCACGGAATAAAGGAGGTCTGATGCGTTCGAGGCAGTGTCTGGACCTGCTGGTGTACATGGCAGCCTTCGTTTCGACACTAGTATGGGCGCGAGACATTGAATGCGCGGCAACCCGCCCGTCAGTCGGGCGCGTCGTCTGTGACCACGCCATTCGCAGCGACGAGCGCCACGATATCGTCGCTGAGCCGCAGGCGCTGCTCCGCGGCGGGAAGCTAGCCGCGCGACTCACCCAATGGAGACAACGCAGGAGCGCCTGCGCCGACATCCTTTGCATTGACACAGTGTTCGGACGAGGGAAAATCCAAACCAAAGCCGTTGAATCGAACACTGCGGCTGCGCCCGCTGCGGACATGGCCTCCTTATCACAACCGGCTCCTGTTGCAGCTGCATCTGGTGCAGACGCTGTTATGTCAGACGGCGACAGTCTTCCTGCATCTGCAGCATCGCCGCCGTCTGGGGCCTCCCAGGCGCTTCAAGGCAGCGAGGCCGGCGCCACGCTGCCGCAAGCTGCCGCGAGTAATGCCCCGTCGCCAGGGGTCACCTCTTCCGGAAACCGCATGAACGCGTCTAGCCGCGGAATCCGGCTGACCGGAGTGCTAACAGTGCTGATTGTTATCGCAATCATACTCAGCGTATTCATCATCCGTCGGAACAAGGCGCTGGGGATAACGACCAATTACCGACGGGCAGGCGGTAAGAAGAGGCGTTGACCGACGCTAGCCGGATATGTGACGCGCGCGTTCATTGCGCCGGCCTGCATGGAGCCCGACCCGTTCCCCTTGGCACAGTATGAAGGGGAGCGCGAGGAGTAGCAGAACGCAGTCGCCGCCATCCGCATAGACGTCGTCTCTTCTTGCACGCTGGAACAGCACTCTTCTCGCTTTAAACAACACCGTCGGCGTTTCATGAATGCATCAGGCCAACAAGAGCTTGGCGTCCTTTCAGGTAAGCCGACCGAAGATGGAGGAGCGCTAATCGACGATTTCGCTTTTCATAAGTGCAACGTTTCCCGACTGCGAGCGAGCGCTCAACAATGAGAAGGGTTCCATTCGCGATATGGCGGTGTCTGACGAAGCGATGGCGAACGTCGCATGATTTTTTGACGCGTCTCGTATCGGGGATGAAATGTTTCGAGGCATATTCCATTCGTCCCGAAGAGCCGTCCCAGCCGGCATCGGTCGGGTCTCCATTTGAGACTGCATTGCAATGCGTCTGTGGACGCGCCCACGCGGCCCGCTTTACGGGCCGGAGAATTTGTTGCAAAAGACGTGACACGGACAGGAAGTTGGCACCGACTGTGCATACGCTGAGCGCACTTTCGTCTTGTCCCTTTGGTCAGTTGTGCCGTTGCGCTTTTCAACATACGAAAATGGCCAAAAGCGAGGGCACTAGAACTGGCGGTAAACAAGCGCGGGGTCCTCCAGCTTGCCTTCAGTTTGCGCATGGCTACCGGAGATGCGATTGGCAAAGGGGCTGAATGCAGCAGCATCAGCAGACCTTCTCGCAATGCGAACAAATCAGGCAAGGGTGGAAGATGGATGACGACGGGGCTCCAACGCTAACCGCAGTGCCGATTGACACACGTAACCAGATGCGCGTGGTTACCATCGCTGCCATCGCATCTTTCTGTCTCGTAGTTGTTAGTGGTCAGTTGAAGACAATGGCGGGTGAAATCGTTGCGGTGTGGATAGCCGCCGGCTACCTGCTCGGGCACCTGCTGACAGTTCCTCGACACCGCAAAGCATCCGTCCTTATTGGTGGGTTCGTGGGCAATCTTGCGGCAAATCTGCTGGGAGGAGAAAGTCTCTACGTGTCCCTATCGTTTACCGCTTGCGGGTTAATTGAGGTATGTGCGGCGGCCTTGCTCTTGCCCCAGGTTCATTCGGCCAATGAACTGATAGTCCCTAGAATCCTTTTCCGCTTCGTCATCATCGCAGGGATTTTTGCACCACTTATTTCAGGGCTTGCTGCTGTACTTCTGCTTGAGGGGGTCTTTACAACACACCCCTTCTCTTCTTTCTCCAACTGGGTCATATCTGATTCGCTAGGTATTCTGATATTCACGCCGGTAACCATCAACATGATATCGGGAGAGTGGCGCAGTTTTCTGCAGCCCGGTAGCCGGGCGAAGTCTGTAGCTCTATTATTGTTGGTTGGCTGCGTTACCGCACTGATATTTGGACAGAACACTCACTCTCTGCTTTACTGGGTTCTGCCTCCTCTCGCCCTGTTAGCATTTCACGCAGAGCTTTCCACGGTCCTCCTGGGGATACTTATCTGCATCAGCATTGCGGTGCCGTTCACGGTGCGAGGCACGGGTCCGCTGTGGTTGATTGGATTTCATACGATGGAGGAGCGGATGCTGGCCCTTCAGGTCTTCACGCTAGCCGCATTGTCAATCGTGCTACCCATTACGGCATTGGAGGTTCAGCGACATCGCCTTCTTGTCCTGCTCACGGACGGACAACGCCAATTTCGCACCTTGGCTGAACACACTGAAGAAGTCATCCTGCAGCTCGACCCCGACGGCGTCTTTCAATACGTATCACCCCGGGTGACGTCGGTTCTCGGCTTCTCTGCATCGCATCTCGTCGGAGCACACATATCCGGGCTATTGCACCGAGACGATGTAGCACGTGTTCAACTCGCAATGAGGCAAGCGGCCTCGGCGCAATCGAACGAGTCAGTTCAGTATCGTATTCGCCGCAAAGACGGCTCTCTTGTCTGGGTGCGAAGCTTCATAGCTGCCATGCCAGTGGGACCGGGAGACAACAAGCCATCCCTGTTGTTCACACTCAGAGACATTAACGAGCATATTCTTGCGCAGCAGCAACGCGACGCGGAGCAACGGAGACTCGAAGATTTGGCCTACATCGACAGTTTGACAGGACTCTGGAACAGGCGCTACTTCGACGTCGAATTCGCGCGGAGGCTGATGGCTACACCAGAGAATGGCGATGACCTGATGATGGCGGTCCTGTTTATCGACGTGGACTATTTCAAGCAGTTCAACGACCGTTTTGGCCATCAGCGAGGCGATGAATGTTTGCGGACGGTGGCGAAGCACATACAAACCGGGATTAGAAAGGTTGACCTCCCGGCTCGTTACGGCGGCGAAGAGTTCGTCGTCCTTCTCAAGGAGTGCTCGCTTGCCGTAGCGACCCGAACGGCGGAGCGAATTCGCGGCGGAATCCAGGCGCTTTCTATCAGTCACGATTCCAGCCCGTTCGGCAAAGTCACGGTCAGCATCGGCATTGTGCACACGACCGACCTCGAAACGATTGATACAGCTGACCTGCTTCGCGCAGCTGACGTGGCACTGTATGAAGCCAAGCGCCTTGGCAGGAACCGGGTGTTCCATTGGCAAGGTCATCTCGCCGCGTGAAGCCCCGGAACGTTTTTCTGCAAGCGGCGCTCATTAGTCTGCCACTGTAGTTACCGCTGCCCGCAAGACCCGAGCGTGGGCACGTTTGAGGCCCGCAAGTTGAGCGTCCTCCTCGCTTTGGACATGACCCGGGACACCCGATGCTTCCATTGACTTACCGGAACTGCATGGGTGTCTGGTCGCAGCGCGTCTGCTTGCCCGGCAGATGACGGCGAATGGCCCTCGGTCTCGCATGTCGTCGAGTCAACGCTGCTCTGGCTCAAAATAAGCGGAGGCGGCGCCGACGTGATGCAGCAGGTGATGCTGTCCGCCCAGTGGATATCGCCCGACGTCTCGAGAAGACATTGCAACCGGCCGTGACGCCGAAAAGCCATGCAGCCGGCCAACTGAAGGGCGGTCGCCAGCAGCGCTCGAACGTCTTTGGCGGCGTAGGTGGTGGGAATTGGCCCTGCGATTCGCGGCACTGAGCGCGCTCAGTTGCCGTCAGTCGCTGTCCTGACAACGATGCCTTCGTGTTCCACCATCGTTGGCCTAAGGCCAGCACCGGGAATCGATGGCTTGCCAGCGCGCCGCGATATGGTGCTCCGAGGGGTATGCCGCCCGCGCGTATGTCAGGCGTGCAGCGACGAACCTATCGACGGTGTGCAGTAACACCTCGATTGACGCAGGCTTTCGCAGAAAAGCGGTCCAGCAGCGAATCTCATCGACGGGCTCGGGCATGGCCGACAGCAGGATTACCGGTATTTCGGCAAACGAAGGCATGCATTTCAGACGTCGGCATAGCTCCCTGCCGTCCATCTCCGGCATCTGTAAATCGGTGACTACCAGTTCTGGAAAGTGTGCAACGGCTTTGGTCAGTGCGTCGTGTCCGTTCTCCGCTAGCACGACCTGATGTCCACGACTTTCCAATGCCAGTTGCAGCGCCCATCGGTTTTCAAAGTCATCGTCGACGAGCAGCACGGTGGACATGATGCGAAATGGTCGAAAGAGCAGCACACATGTGTTTTTCGCAAGCCGCGTACCTACGGGGGTTCGCGGCTCGCTCGCTGTTCAAGCCGGTCCCCAGATGCTGGCGCGCCAAAGACACTCGCCGCACGATGCTCGCTAATTCGTCTTATAAAAATACCGACGAATGGCAGGCGCCATGTCCCGCGCTGCGGGCATATGCGTTGCGCATGAACGTCTGCACGATTACACAAGGAGGACATCATGGGCACACTGAACCCGCAAGGCACCGCATCGGGAACCAGCGGCGCGGACATTGTAGGCAGCGGCACGGGAGAGGGCCCAGGGCCGGAGGTGATGGCCGCCGCGACGCTCGACGATACGCAGGTGATTTCGTCGGACGGCGAGGACGTGGGCAAAATTTCCGACATCATGCTTGACGTACGCAGCGGCAGGATTGCATACGCAGTGCTGTCCGAAGGCGGCTTCCTCGGCATGGGCACGAACCTGCATGCAATACCGTGGAACGCGCTCACGCTGGATACCGATGCAAAGTGTTTTCGCGTCAGCATTGATGCTCAACGCATCAAGGACGACCCGGGCTTTGACAAGGACCACTGGCCGTCAATGGCGGATACCACTTGGGGCACCACGGTTCATCAGTATTACAACCGCGAACCGTACTGGTCGTCGACCCGCGGCGTAGAAGACTTGCCGCCGAGCGACATCTGAACACGGTTCTCATGGACGCCGGCTCTGCGTGCGCGGAAGCCGGCGTCCGAGTTATCGAGGATGCAATCATGAAGACGATGAAAGCAGCAGTACTTTGCTCAGCTCTGGCGCTGGCGTCTGTCAGTGCCGCGTTCGCTCAGGGCGCCGGCGGTGGTGGCAGTGGTGGTGGCGGTGGTACGAGCGTGGGTGCTGGCGGGGCTGGCGTTGGTGGCGCGAACGGTGCTGGCCAGGGCGGCGCAGGTATGAATGCGCCGAATTCGGGAGGTACTGCCGGTGCCACGTCGATGTCAAAAGGTTCGCATGCGACGATGCCACCCACCCGAAAGCCGCAAAAGGACTCGCAGGCCAAAGGCGCATCCGATACCGCAGCCTCCAGTGCACAGTGAGTGGCTTCAGATTGCTTCTGCGGAAAGCGTCGCCGACCCGCGTTGTTCGCTGTAACGGCGCATTGCGCAGGCAGCCGTCCCCTTGGAATGGTGGGCCGCCCGAAAAGCTATGTCTGGGCGAGCCTGCGACGTAGTTTTTGCAGTGCGTCGGCCGTTTATCGTGCGGCAAGCATGCCCGAGGGCTTTGAGGACGGCCATCCAAGGCACGAAGAACACGACAGTCTAAGGCCGCAACCGGCCTCGTCGACGGGAAAGGGGCGTCTTGGCGGTGCTCAGCCCGGGTCCGCTACGGCCGTGTCAGCATGCGGCTTTGCTGGCATCACCACACCGTGCGCACGAATTACAGCAATCAGCTTTGAAGGCGTTATCTCATAGCGAATTTCCCGGTGCATGCCGGGCTTGCATTCATCGACTTCCACCAGCACGACGGCTCGTCCATCGGTCTCCGATTCCAGTCGCAGCCAGCGCCTGGGATTGCCCGCGGCGTCGTATTCGGTAAGCGATGAGCGTCATTCGCAATATAGCTCGGAAAGAAATCATCTATGAGCGGTCAGCGCGAAGCTTCCGCAGGGACTCGGAGGAGCAGGAAATCCTGGATGCGTTTGCTAGTTGAGCACAGCATCGAGCGACCCGACGAGCCTTTCATCGCAAGCTTGGTCCTGTTCGATGCTTGGTTGCTTAAAACCTGGGCAGAGGCTCAACGTTGGGGAACCGTTAAGTCGGGCAACCTAGTTGTGTCGCAAGGTCGTTTAGGTCTGCCGCCTCATAATCCCATGACTGTTCAGCGCGTAAGTCGCTCTGTTGGCCGGGGCCATGTTCGACTGGCCTAAGGACAAACGCGGTCTTCAGGCCGCATTGACGCGCTGCCGCCAAATCGCCGTTATGCGCCGCGACCATGCAAACCTCGGCGGGGCTAAATCCGAGAATATCGGTTGTGTCAGCATAGACTTGCGGCGATGGTTTGTACGCTCTGACTACTTCCGCGCCCAGAATGGCGTCCCAAGGAAGCGCGGCACGCTTCGCCATGTCCACCATCAGTCTAATATTTCCATTTGAAAGCGGCGCAATAATGAATTTACGCTTGAGCCTCAATAGCCCTTCCACAGAATCGGGCCAAGGGTCTAGCCGATGCCAGGCAAGGTTCAGCTCGTCAAGTTCGTCGGCGGTGACCGAGTCGATGTCAATGCCGAAGCTGCGCAAGACCTTGACCAGATTCTCTTTGTGAAGAACGTCAAGGCGGACAAACGACCGTCGTCCACTTGTAATTTCTTCCATAGCGGGCGAGTATTCGCGTCGCCATGCATCTGCGAACTCGGTGGCGTCGACGGCCATGTTGCGACGGCTGAGAAACGGGCCCACGTGTCGCGCAACACCGCCTCGCCAATCAACGACGGTGCCAAAGACATCGAATAGAAGAGCTTTGATTGCGGAATCCTTGGTCATTTCCTGAACGTCTCCCTCGGCGCACTCGGACAAGTCTACTCGCCCAGCGCTGTAAGAACCAAGGCAGCGTCTACAAGGCGATAGGACAGGTGCCCGCCAAAGTTTTTGAGTGGAAAGCAGAAGTTGTGCGTCTCGGCATTTACCGCCACGACGTGCGCGTTCGGGCCGATATGACCGCCACCCGGTTTCGAGACCGCGCCAGCTCCCACTCGAAACATTGAGACCAGACCCGCGGGCCGGCGACATACCCGAATGCATAAACGGCTCCCGGGAAGACCTCCATCACCGCTATGAGTATCAGCAAGCCAACGTCTCGCTTTAGAGTGCGCATACTTCCATGCAGCGTCCTGCCAACCTGAATGCATAGACTTGCGCGAACTTCGCGGCTACGGATTCGGAGCGGGCAAGAATGGCCCCCGCCTATAATCACTATCAAAAGTCGGGAAGCGCCGTCGCGGGGAACTGCTGGAACGTAAGTGGAGGTCGGATGCGATGCAACGGTTGCAGATGTTGTAGTGGGCTGGAGCAGCAGTTCGCTCCGCCGTTAGATGCTTGGAGGCTCAACAATGAGGCGGCGTCGTGACTACAGACTCCAAGAAAAGTAGCATTGCTGCGCTGACGCTGGCTGCCATTGGAATTGTGTACGGCGACATTGGAACCAGTCCGCTTTACACAATGAAGGAGGTATTCGCGAAACATCACGGTCTTTCGCCTGTCCCCGTCAATGTGCTGGGGGTGGTCTCGCTGATTTTGTGGGGCCTCATAATCGTGATTTCGCTCAAGTACGTAACTCTTGTTTTGCGGGCGGACAACCGAGGGGAAGGCGGCATTATGGCGATGACCGCGTTAGCGCTATCGTCGGTCACTCAGAAGTCCCGTTGGTACTACCCGGTGATGCTGCTTGGCATGGTCGGCGCAGGGCTGTTTTTCGGCGACGGTGTGATTACGCCGGCCATTTCAGTCTTGTCGGCCATTGAAGGGTTGGAAGTGGCCGCGCCTGCTCTTAAGCCATATGTTATCCCTGTGACATTGGCCGTTCTGGTCGCACTGTACTTGTTGCAGCGCAGGGGCACAGCCGGTATCGGAAAATGGTTCGGCCCGATTGTGCTGGTCTGGTTCATTACGCTTGCTGCGATGGGCGTTACAAATATCGCTAAGAACCCGGTCATTTTGATTGCCTTCAATCCGCTCCACGCCCTCGGCTTTCTCATCCACAACGGGTGGTTGGCCTTCGTCGCCCTCGGTGCGGTTGTCCTGGCGCTCACCGGTGCCGAAGCGCTGTATGCTGATATGGGCCATTTTGGCAAGAAAACAGTTCGCTTAGCCTGGTTTTCTATCGTCGCTCCCGCGCTGGCACTCAACTACCTCGGGCAAGGCGCCTTGCTGTTGTCGAATCCGGCAGCGGTTTCGAATCCTTTCTTTCTGCAACTTGGCCCTTGGAGCGTCTATCCGCTGGTCGTGCTCTCGACGATGGCGACCGTTATCGCATCGCAGGCGACAATCTCTGGTGCATTTTCAGTGACTCAGCAAGCTATTGCGCTGGGCTTCCTGCCCCGTATGCGCATCCGCCAGACCTCTGAAAGTCACAAGGGGCAAATCTACATCCCACTCGTCAATTGGCTCCAGCTCACGGCTGTCATATTGGCCGTTGTGGGATTCGGCTCGTCTTCCAATCTGGCTTCGGCCTATGGCATTGCTGCGACCGCCACGATGTTGACGACGACGCTGCTGACATTCTTCGTTGTTCGTTTCGGCTGGAAATTTCCGCTGTTGCTGTCGGTCGCAGCGACCGGATTCTTCTTGACGATTGACGTCGCTTTGTTCTCTTCCACGAGTTTGAAAATCATTAGCGGCGGCTGGTTTACGCTAACAATCAGTGCGCTGATGGTCATGCTCATGCTGACGTGGCGTAGGGGGCGCGAACTGGTATTCCAAAGCCTGCAACGCCAACTCATCCCTCTCGACGAGTTCCTCCAGTCGCTCTTCATCAATCCACCACTGCGCGTGCCTGGTACGGCCATCTTCTTCCGTGCGGAAGGTGACGGCGTACCCCATGCGCTATTGCATAACCTACTGCATAACCAGGTGCTACATGAACGAACGATATTCTTGACTGTGTACGCCACCGACATCCCCAGAGTTCCGGATAGGGAACGCATCAAGGTGGTCCCGCTTGGACACCACTGCTATCAAGTCAACGTCTACTATGGGTTCTCGGATGAGCGCGACATACCACGCGCTTTGCAAGCAGGTCGGCATGCTGGACTCTCGATTGACCCGATGCAAACCTCCTTCTTTATCGCCCGCCAGACAGTCCTCGCCACGCCGAAATCCGGCATGGCGCTATGGCGGGAGGCCTTGTATTCCGCGATGTCTCGCAACGCTCGCGACGCGGCTGATTACTTCAAGATTCCGCCCAATCGGGTCATCGAACTGGGAGCGCAGGTAGAGATTTGAAGGGTAATGCCGACTCGAGCGAAGAGTTTCGGCTCCGTCCTTGGCAACATCACGTTGGGAAAAGTGGCGATAGTTGGCTGTACAGCGCTCGGAACGCGCTAACCAGCCGAGACGCGCGACTCCGAGGGCAGCGACGACGGTTGGCACGTCGGGGCCGTTCCGCTGTCGCGGCATGCGCGTCTTTCACGCCAGTCTGCGGTTGAAGTTGCCACTCGGAGTCGCCAGAAGGAGGCGGTCGCCTGAGTTCACTACGATAGTCGCTTGTCGGGGGGCGGATGTCCTAGTGTGAGCCGCCGGTTCTAGCGATGCGCATAGAGTGGCAGAAAAGGGTCCTTCGACCGCGGAGCGCCTTCGCTCGTGGGCCGCGAGTCACCGCTTGCAGCGACGGGCGACGGGCATTGCGGGATATCGGAGCGAGGGGTAGAAAGGCTCAACATCTTCGAGAAGCTGTCCGCTGCGCGCACGCGCGCCGTCAAGTTGAGGGCTCCGTTGAGCCCAAGCAGCGTATCGGTTGTTTTCAGAATTGAGCTGTGGTCGTACACCGAATGGTCAATGGTGCCAGCAGGAACGAATGGAGAGACGACGATGGCCGGTACGCGTACGCCTAGCCTGTCAAACGCAAAGTTATGGGTTTTCAGGCGGCCATTTTCCGGCGAGCCCGGCGGCTGCGCATTCGGAGGTGTCACATGGTCAAAGAAGCCGCCATGCTCATCGAAGACGATGAGCAGGACACTGCTCGACCATAGTTTGCTGCCACTGATGGCATCGTACACTTGCTTGACTAACGCTTCCCCTTTTCGAACGTCGCCGGCCGGATGCATCGAATTGCCGTTCCTGAAGTCATTCTTCGCATCGTACGTTGGCTCGATAAAGATAAATTTCTCGGTTAATGAACTATCAGCAAGCCGGGCAAGCAGCGTATCGATTCGAACGAAACGACTGAGCAGATTTTGCATGCCGTGAATACCACGGGCCTGTGCAACGTCGCCTTGCACGATAAGCCAGTCGGAGTCCTGAAGCTTTGAGAAAACGGTCCCATTCGGAAACGTGAAAAGTGGCGCGTTGAAGAACACCGCTTCCACAACTTGCGCGTCACTAGGAGAATGGTCGAGCCCGGACGAGGTGCCCGCCACGGCAAAGAAACGATTCGGCCACGTTGCTCCCGGCATCGATGCGAACCAGTTATCGCACACACCGTACTGGCGGGCCAGGAAGTTCAGTACCGGGAGCTGGTCCGGTGTGAAGGCGTTGAAAGCGTCGGCTACTACGTCGAAATGGTCCTCATACGTCGTGGCAAAGCCCATCGTCGAAGCGTCCGTCGCAAAAGGTGGATAGCCGTTCGGACCCAAAACGAGGGAGTCGTTACGCACGGTGTCTCCGCTGGCAACCTGTAGCCCGCACAGCTGGACACAGGCGTCGGTAAATTCGTGCCCCGGGTCAAAGCCGAGCGCGTAGGGCGCACCCTTTCCAAGCTGATAAGCCGTCCCTGACCGTCCGAAATTGACTATGGGCGTCGCCGGCAGTCCGTGGGCGATTGTGGTTTCACCTCCCGGTGTGACCCCAGTCAGGTTTGACCATCCAAACACGCTGTCGTACGAACGATTCTCAAGCATCAGAACAAAAACGTGCTGTATCGCTGCCATAGGTCACCTCAGAATTCTGTCGGCCGTGCTCTTTCATGTTGGCGGCAAGCCAACACAGAAGGCACTCGGGCCACCGCTGTCAGTTCGACTTCGTGCCAGCTACTGTTAGGCGCAAGGAACTGGTTTATTTATATGCTGGGTTCCCGAAAAGGCAATGACAATACACACGCTACGCGAGTGACCGCCGCGTAACACGGCGTGATTTACCATGCTAGCCGACCACCTCGTCAACATGGCATAGTTCCCCATCTCAACTGCGGAGGCGCGAATGGCGACCTTAGAATCCTTGCAAGCAAAAATCCACAAGCTTCAGGCGCAAGCCGACGCGCTGCTCGCGAAAAAGTCGAGTGCTGTTATCGAGAAGATTAAGAGCTTGATGGCAGAACACGGTCTAACGACTGCTGACATTGACGCGCGCAGTGGCGGCAAGAAGCGTGGACCTAAGCCGGGCGCCAAGGCTGCGAATAGCGCGGCGCAAGCAACCAGCAAGACTAAGGGCAAGTTGCCCCCCAAGTACATCAATCCGAAGACCGGAGAGACGTGGAGTGGTCATGCTCGGCCGCCGGCGTGGATTGCTAAAGTCAGGGACCGTAGTAAATTTCTGATTGCCGGTAGTGCGCAAGCGACGGTAGCTGCGAACAAGGAGAGTGCGGGCAAAGCAAAGGCTGCCGTCAAGAAGGCGGCCTCGAAGAGTGCAAGCCGAACAAAAGTCGTCGGGAACTATGTGCGCGGGCCGCAGCCGGCGCTCTATCGTGACCCCAAGACTGGCGCGACCTGGAGCGGACGTGCACGGCCGCCGGCTTGGATTGCTAACGTCAAGGACCGCAGCAAATTTTTGATTGAGGGTGCGGCCGCGGCGGGCAAAAAGCCGGTGCAAAAGGCTGCTGCCAAGAAAGCCCCGACGGCGAAGAAAACTGTTGCCAAGAAGTCCGCGAGCGCGAAGGTGTCGGCGAACAAAGCCTCGGCCAAAAAACCTTTGGCGAAAGCGACACCGCAGAAGAGCGTAACCGCGGCCGCTCCGGTGTCCGCAGTCGACTCTGGCGCCGAGTTGACGACCTAGTCGTAGTTGTCAGTTTCCCGGTGGACCAGCGGTTTCCTGATTCCACCGGGGATATCGAGCCGGCGCCGTTTTATTGCGCCTGTGCTGCCTGACCGTGTGCGGCTTGCTGTTGAGCCTGCTCTTGAGCGTGCTGCTTCGCGAGGTGCCTACCGACCATGCAGCCCCCGACCGCACCGACCACAGCATGGTGGCCAGCGTAGTGTCCGGCGACCCCGCCGACGACAGCACCTTTCAGGCATCCTGCAGCGTTCGCCGTGCCTGCCATTGCGAAGGCAAGCGTCGTTGCAATCAAGCTGGTTCTTATCAAGCTAGAGTTCATTCGAATACGCTCAGAGTTTCGATTGACGGAATGTGGCGCCTTATTGCGTCGCTTCAATAGCCGCGCCATCCATGACGCTCGCGCCACTCGTGTTCACGCCACTCGTGACGGCGCCACTCTCGCTCGCGCCACTCACGGCGTTCCCGCCATTCGCGAGCTCGCCAGTCATCGCCATAAGCGACTGCCACGGGTGCGGGGCCGTACGCGACAGGAGGCGGTGCATACACCGGTTCCCCCGGCACATACACGGCTCCGGGAACACCCAGCCCGATAGCTACGTCGACGTGTGCTGATGCTGCGCTTGAGGCTGCAAGCACTGCAAGGCCCAATGCTGCGCCGAGAATCTTCTTGTTCATTTTCCCACTCCTCGCACATTCGAGTGCTATGTCAGTCACTACGGTTCGGAGTTTAGGAGCGGGCGGCGGACACATGTGAAACGGCGGTGCGAGAGTAGTAACAACGAATTACTGGCGAGGGCGCATGGGCGAGATGAGCTGCGTTCGCGTCCACCACTGCCGCTCTTTTGGAGGCGCGCGATAGGCCGAGGCGGCACAATGCACAGAGCTGGGCAAAGCGGCAGGAGCAAGGCTCGAATGAACGTAAGACGCTTAACGCTTTAATGCTCCACTGGCACTTGACCAACGGTTCCTTCGACTGCTGGCAATCAGCGCGGAGGCGCGAAGAATTCCAGCACCGATAGCAACGATGGCACACCTGACGTACTCAAGGCTGAGGTGTCGCGCACAGCCTCGATTCAAATCGAAGACCGTTCACAGCAGAAATTGCCAACGCCTTATAAATCGACCGGCGACCGACAATTGCTCCGGCTAGTTCATTGTTGATATCGAGAGCAGGTGGCGTTGGCACGTACGATAGATGCTCCTCGTCGTCGGAGCCGCGAAGTCAAGACGAAGTCTGCTATCAAACATCGACGCGAAGAAATTGGCACTCAGCGCAACGCCGGTCTCAGAGCTGATGCACTCGGCGACGTTTTGTGCCCAGCATGCAAGCCTCACACGACTAAGCAGGTCTCCGTCGCGCGAATTCTTTCTCGCCCAGCTTTGGGCTGACTCGACCGTATGCGCGACAGTCATGCAGCGACCGGTGATGTGCTTCGTAAAAAGATGCGATATCACGAGAAAAATCAGCAGTTCAGACCGCGCGTGCATGTCCCATCCAGAGTCCGCTCTCATTAAACATTCGTTTTTTTTGACGGATGAAGACCAGTGTAGGACGGAACGGCGTAAGGTCAAGGAAACGACATGAGCGATTCGATGATGAAGTCAGGCCGTCCATGCAAATCCATTGCGACGCCCGGCGCCAGACCGATAGCAGTCGGTTTGCCGCGTCCCGGCACTGAACATGGGGGCTCCGGTGACTGCCCCTTGATGTCCGTCATCGTGGCGCATAGGCGTGACCGTCGACGCGCTGCGAGGAGGCAACTGCGCTGCAGCGTGAATCGTGGCGCAACACGCCCTATCATTCGACGCATAGGTATCGAGCAGCGCGGCGTATCCTGTCAGCGGACCTTCACTGCTTTAGCAATCGCCTTTAGGGAGACCAATATGCGAATCGCGATGAGGGTCGTCACTGACGCTTACGAGGCACTTGCTCGGGGCGATGCTTGCCCGCTCGTCGCGCTCATTCCAGCGGGCATCGAATGGAGAATAGTTGGGCCGGCAAGTCGCCCGCACGGCATCGTATGCCGTACGCCGGTAGACGTGCAGAAGTATTTTGGTGACCTTTTCTCCCTGGAAAGAATCACCAGCTTTCAGCCCGATGACTTCATCGACATGGGTGAGCAGATTGTCGTAATCGGCTTCGTTGCGTCGGCAACGGAGTCGACAGGCGAATTCTTCAAATCTCAATGGGTGCATATCTTCGATGTCCAGGACGGCCTGCGGACGCGCTGGTCCGACTTTCTGGATTCGTCCGTGCCCATGGCGTTGGACGTGCTGCCGCTAGCTAGCTCTGCATCTTGGCTTCCACACGGGAGAACCTGAAAGGCAAGCTTTCCGCCATAGCCTCCCCACGGCTAGTGGGATCGCCGGTGCGGGCATGTCAACGACGAGCGAGGGCACGCTAGCGGGCTATCCTCGTATCCGAACCATCGACTTATGCGCGGCTGCGCTTCAAGAATTCGTTCAAGGTTACGGCGGCCTGTCTTTTACATCAAGAGCAGGTATGAGGAAGCAATCCAGTTCTTAAGCGCATGTACCGCTAGGGTGGCGAGGAACGGATAGCCGCGCCTCTTCCTCTCTATGACAAACACCGTCGCGAGAACGACGCCGCTGAAGAACGCCGTGAGCATGTATGCGCGCTGTAGTAGTGAGCCACGCCGAATCCAAAGGAAGATAGAGCGATTGCAAGCATGGCCTTAACACCAAACTTCTCCAAGACTCTCAGGCAGGCCCACTGGTGGACGGCCGTTTCCAGTAATGGCCCGAGCAGGCAGCCCCATAAAATCACGCGCCAAATCTGCTTCTTGTTCCAATCGGGACCGCCTATCTGTGAGTCAGGATAGAGCAAGACGGAAACGACCGAGGGCAGCGTTGCGACGAACAGGAGGAGCAGCCCCAAACCAATCAGGAGTGGCGTCGGCAGTTCAAGAAGCACTGCCTTTAGTTTCTGAAGCTTGCCTCCCATGCGCGAAATCGTATCCATTTTGCATTCTCGTAAGGTGTGCTGGCGCGTTGAGTCTAATGACGTCCGACGTCAACGTCGTCGTGCGAGAAAGCAGTTCGCGGGACGATGCTGCCACACATTGAGTTCAATAGCGCTGTTTTCACAGCACGTCTTTAAAGAGTTTCGCTCACGTGTCGACAAGCCATGGAAGAGCCGCTGAGGCATGCGGGGCAATAACTGAATAATCAACATCGACGCCGACAATGCACTTTGGCCGCCATTGTTCGAGCAAGCGGTACGCATCCGCGACATCCGTGGCCCTTTCACGCAGCGCATCGACGCCGTCGGGTCCCGGAGCCGCGTGGCGACAGACCACACAGCTCAGCCTGGGACAGCTGAAGGTGATGTCGGCCATTGAACAGTGCCGCAGCGCGGCACTGGGTGGACATGTGTTGCGCTGTTCCGGCTGCGAACAGATCGAAGTCGCCTACAACTCGTGCCGTAACCGCCATTGCCCGAAGTGTCAGGCGAGCGCCGCGCACCGGTGGCTCGAGGCACGTCAGGCCGATCTGCTACCGGTCGAGTACTACCACGTCGTCTTTACGCTGCCCGCCGCGATCAGCGCGATCGCCTGGTACAACAAGGCGGTGCTCTAGAGCCTGCTGTTCCATGTTGCCGCCGAAACCCTGCGCACCATTGCCGCCGATCCAAAGCATCTGGGCGCGCAGATCGGCGCGACGCTGGTGCTGCATACGTGGGGCTCGGCACTGACGCACCATCCGCACGTGCACGGCATCGTCCCAGGTGGTGGCCTGTCGCCTGACGGCGAGCGGTGGGTCGCATGCCGGCCCGGCTTTTTCCTGCCGGTGCGCGTGCTCTCGCGCCTGTTCCGGCGCCGTTTCCTGGAAGAACTCGCGGCAATGCACGGTCGCGGTCAGCTACGCTTCTTCGGCGAGTATGCCGCGCTTGCCGATCAGGCTACCTTCGCCCGGTGGCTCGCGCCGTTGCGCGCGTGTGAATGGGGTGGTGTATGCGAAGCGCCCGTTCGCCGGACCCGGGGCCGTACTCGCGTATCTGTCGCGCTATACGCATCGCGTGGCCATCTCCAACCGGCGACTTATCGCGCTCGATGAGCAGGGCGTGACCTTCCACTGGAAGGATTACCGCGCCAGGGGGCGCACCCGCTACAAGACCATGACGCTCGAGGCCGGTGAGTTCATGCGTCGATTCCTGCTGCACGTGCTGCCAGGCGGGTTTCATCGCATCCGTCACTATGGGCTGCTTGCCAATCCGGTGCGACGGCAGAACCTCGCGAGCATACGTGCGTTGCTGCACGCCCCAGCAGTCACTGACGCCAGCGATGACACCTGTGCGGATACCAGAGCGCCGACCTTTGTCTGCAGACACTGCGGCGCCCCGATGATCATCATCGAGATCCTCCCGCGCACCCATCCGATTCGCGCGCCCCCGACATTCCGAGGCAGCGTATGAGCGCAAATGACCAGGATCTTCATTCGGACCGTCGGCTCTTCGGCAACGAGCGCCAACAGGAGACACTCACGTCTGCCGCTCCAGGCAGCCCCTTGCGCCGCTCGCGGCATCGTCACATCATCCCGGTCGACACCTTCGAAACCGCCTTCGACACCATCCCGACCCAGGTTCGCTTCAGCATCCGGTGGCAAGGCTGACGGTGAGCCCGCTTTATTCCCCATAGCCGATCAAGGTTCCGGCCGCGTCGGTTCACTCCGCGGTTTCCTCCCTCGAGCCTTGTCCAACGCCTGCCCGCATGCGTCGCCGTGCACTCATGGGCTGCGGACAAGGGCAGGCATCGAACAACGCTTAACGACAAGAGCCCGTGATGCTTTCCGGAGCAGCCATTCGCCAGCCCTGATATTTGTTGACGGACACTAAATCAGCGCGGCCGGTCCTTTTCCCCGCGCCATCAAGATAACTCTTCTTATCTTGATGGCTTCATTATTGTATCGAGGTGGCATAGGAACTCGTCTTGCGCGAGACCTCCGGTCCACTCGTCAGTTCGCGTTTCTCGCCGGCACTGGATCCGTCTGTCGGTTTCGCATCGTACAAGTACGTCGCATGGCGCCCAAAACCGGCGCAAGCCTATCCTGCAATCACTCGTTTCCATTGCGTTTTTTGTCGCCAAGAGTAAACGTTTTGCGCGGAGGTCGCGGCTTTCGCGCAAATGACGGCTCAGGCCCTGTAAAGATCGCTGCGTCACGCCGTGCGGGGAACTGCGTAATGGGTCGCCGTGAAAGGGCAAACGCCGTGCGCTCCCAGGTGCGGAAAAATGCGTGACCTCCTGCGTAATGCTCTTCCGTTTCAGGTTAAACCGCGTGCGAGAAAGTTGCGTACTTCGTGTGTACAGAGGTGCGTAAAGATAGGTGTGCCTCGTGCGTATCCCGCGCGTGGAGGTAGTTGCACCTGGCGCGAACAGCACGCGTTAAAAATGCGCTATGACGGAGCAACGCGACGCGTTCCGGTTGCGTGCCCGGAAACTGTCCGGACGCTTCGCCTGCGCCCGACGGATACAGGACCTGTTCGGTGCTGGACGCAATACGAGGTGCAAGGTGTGCGTGACGTCAGCGCAGAAACGGCGAATCGTTGGGCAAACCGCGTGCGTTGAGAGTTGACAAGAATGTGCAGGCTGGTTGCCTTAACGGTGTGATGTTGTGGCGTGAGGCCGTCCAGTCTGGGCGCAAACGCAGTGCGTAACGGTGGCGACGAGCTGTCCAGATTCAGCGCGAACCGCAGCGTAATTGCCGCGAACCGGAATGCGTCTGGGTAGGAGCGTTGCGAGCGTACGACACGCGAAAAAATAATGCGTTAGTCCCGCGTGTTCTCAAGAGTCGTCAGGCGTTCCTGCGGCGCCTCGCGGCGCAAGAAGGACCGCGTTGACAGGTGCGTTGTGCGTGAGCACGATGATGCGCAGGCGGTGTATACCGATGTGCGCTGGAGGTGGCGATGCCTGTTGCCAGGGTCTATATGAAATCGCAATGGAGTGCGTTTGCCCGGACGCTCGATGCGCTGCCGGAAAAACCGGAGTCTGAGCGCGGCCTGAGTCTTCGCGAAGCGATCAAAGAGGTGCGCGCCCCGATCCGTCATGCGCAAGGCAAGGGATACACGCTGGAGCAGATCGCGGAGCAGGCAAGGCAGGCAGGCATCGATATCACGGCTGGCACAATCCGGTATGCGCTGCGTTCCGAAGGAAAGCGAAACAGCGCCGGAAAGGGAAACAGCGCAGGCCAGAAGGCGGGCCCGACGACCGGAGCGCCAGCGAAGGGAACTGTCACGACACTGACGCGCGCGCACCGGGGAAAGGAGGGCGGCGCGTCACGCGGGAACAGCCTTCGCCCTCAGGGGTGTACAGACGGACGCACTGAAGGGCGTCCGCATGGGCGAAAAGCGGAAGTCAAACCGCAACCCGTGCCGGTGCAGGGTTCGCTCGCATTCGCGATCAGACCCGATACCGACGACCTGTAAAGGACGGCGATGACAACTAACCTCAACTCCATCTATCTGGTAGGCGGCAGCAAGGGCGGCGTGGGCAAAAGCATCGTTGCGCTGGCGCTGGCCGATCACCTGCAACGGCGCAACGCGAGCCTCGTATTGATCGAGACCGATACCTCCAATCCCGATGTCATGAAGGCGGTTCACGGCGAGATCGAATGTGCGGCGTTCGATCTTGACGAGGCGGATGGCTGGATCGGCCTCGTCAACTACTGCGATGCCAGGCGCGACGCGGTGGTAATCGTCAATACGGCGGCGCGCAATCAGGCGGGTGTGGCGCGCTATGGCGCAACGCTTGCCAGTACGCTTGATGAACTGTCGCGCAGCCTCGTCGTATTCTGGGTCATCAACCGGCAGCGCGACAGTCTGGAACTCCTTCGCGAGTTTGGTGCGACGTTTCCTGATGCGATGACTCATGTTGTGCGCAATGGGTACTTCGGCACGGCGGACAAGTTCACGCTTTATCAGGATTCGAACCTCCGCAAAGGGATCGAAGCAAAGGGAAAGTCGCTGGATTTTCCGGACCTTGCGGATCGCGTGGCCGATGACCTGCGCAGCCAGCGGCTGTCGGTGCCCAAGGCGGCAGAGACGCTGCCCATCGGGCAGCGTGCCGAACTGCTGCGCTGGCGATCGCTCTATGACGCAATGTTTGCGGGAGTCATCGCCGATGGCTGACGGAGCTTCTGGAGCGCAGAAGCCCCGGCAACGCCCGCGACTTTCCATGCGCTCGCCGCGTGCGCGCCCACCCGATGCGCTTGCGCGCCTGTTCCTTGATGTGTCGGGCGAGGTCCCGGATGAGGCGAGCCTGGCACGTATGCGGCGAGTGTGCGCGGCGCTGAACCTGCGCGATAACGATGCGCTCTGGTCGGTGCTCGCCGTGCTTGAATACTATGCGCGCCTGTACGAGTCGATGCCGGATCGCATCAGGCAAGTGGGCGAGGGCGGCCTCGACACCATGCGTGCCGAAGCGCGGGAAGCGACCGATGCACTGATGGCGCAGCACCGCGATGCACTCGCGCGCTGCAAGGAAACGATACGGCTTGCCGAGCAACTGATCCACGAGCATGAGGAGCGCTACCAGGCCGCTCTCGCAGGGCTGAACGAGGCCGCGCTCGATGCGCTGGTGGACCGGGCAGCTAACCGGATCGCACGTGCGGCGGGCAATCGTCTGGTGGGCGCGCTCGCCATCGCGGCACGCGGGCAGCGCGCGCAACTTGATGGAGCTGTTGCGGCTTTCGGAAGGGCGACGCAGGAAGCGGGGTGGCAGGCGCAGGCCGGGGCGCAGACACTGGAGCGCCGGTACTGGCGCGCGCTGCGGGCCATGCTCGCGCTCGCGTTAACAGTGCTGGCCGGTGCGGCAGCGATGGTTGTCTGGCTGACACTATGGCGTAAATAACAAACGGCGGGCCTAATAAACGGCGCGGATAACAAACAGGCGCGAGAACTGGAAAGGTGATTCGGGCCGTCGCGCGAAGGGTGGGTGCATGGCATTGCGCCGTGCGATGAATGTCCACAGGTCCGTCACAGCCTGGCCAGTTCGTCCGCTTCCGGGCCAGCACGGGAGACACGAAGCCGGCGTTGGTAGCCGACGTGACAGCAATAGGGAAACGCGCATCGTTGGGGTAGTCATCGCCGGTCACTTCAACCTGGGTTGTGAGGACTTGGGCGGAGCCGTCACTCATCGCCACCACGATGACCTGGATGCATTGTTCCATGATTGCCTGCGTCCAGATATGCACGCGGGACGGCACGCAGCGATGCGGCGCAGTCCTGCCGGGCCGCGCCGGGTCTGCGGGTTCCACCGGGCGGACCGGCGAAACCCGTGCGATTACGCAGCGTTGTGCGTCATTGACGCGTCAGGTGGCGTGACCGTTATCGCCGATGCGCCGGTGGCAGCGGTTGCGGCAGTCGGGAACGGCCACGTGGGCAGCGCACCCTTCCGGTCTGTCGCAGCGGACTCCTGTGCCCCGGTCGGGCCGTCCACCCGCGACGGGCTTCGGGTGCCTTCACCGAATTCCGTGCCATTGACGCGATCGATACCGTCGCTGTCGCCGTGACCGTGGTCATCGGGCTGCGCGTCGCCCCCCTCTTGCGCTTCATCGCCCGTATCGCCTTCCTCTTCCTCCTCGTCCTCCTCGTCCGCCTCGTCCTCCTGCTCGCCCTCGTCGGCGTCGTCGGCCATGCCGTAAGGACAGGCAACCGGGACTTCGCGGTCAGTGAGGATTTCCGGCAACCATGCTGACCTGGCGAGCCGCAGTTCGGCGGCGGCTGCCGCGTCGGCTTTCTTCATCCTGCCGAGATCGGCGGCGACCTTCGGTGACACGGCACTGGCAACGACTTCAGCGATGCGCGTCTTGCTGACATGATCGAAATACGAGGCGCGGGTGGGCGTCCAGTACCGCGTCATGTCGAGGTTCAGCGCGCTGGCAAGCGCATTGATGGCCTTAGGCTTTTCCTCGCCCGCGATGCCGTCGAGCAGGGTGCCGATGCAGAAGGCGAGCAGGTCCATCAGGGTCGTGCCGGGGTCCTGTTCGATCAGCCACGGCAGGAGGTCCGCGCGCCGCGAGGGCAGTTCGCGGATCCACCGCTCGCGCTGCGCCTCGATGACGCCCCATGCGGTGCTGCCGGGCAGGTCGTCCGCTGCGCCGAGCAGCCTGTCCCGGTTGCCATTGCAGGACAGCGCCAGCGCGTGCGGGGCGAAGCTGAGTCTGTACCGCTCCTGAAAGACTTCCGGAATCACGCGTTCCAGAAGAGCAGCCAGTGCAAGCGACGGTTGTGCGATCAGTTCCGCATGAACGGCGGCGGTGCGATGCGCGGTCAGGCGCTGGCAGAGCTTCGCGCTGTGAGGCGGCTTTTCCTTCTGCGCCGGTTGTGATGCCGCGTCTGGTTCACTGTCTGCTTCCGGCGTGCCGGTCACGGTCGCGCCCGCCGCATCCAGCGCCGCGCCGTTCTCGCGGCGCACCAGACCCCTCTCAATGACCAGTTCGCCCTGAGGGTTCAGGATCACGAACGCGCCTGCCTCAGCCATCTGCTTCGCATCCCACGTCAGCATGCGGCTCTCGAGCGCGATGAGGGTGGCGTTCACCCTGTCGATTTCGGTTTCGAGCCGTTCGGCTTCCTCATAAGCGTTTTCGTCGTCATCCCCGAGGGCGTCAAGCTGTTCGACCAGTGCGTCGTGCCGTGCGGTGAGCGTGTCCATCTCCCGCTGTTCGTCATCGGTGAGGGCGCGCTGCACCGGTTGCAGTCTGCCGTAGCGGTTCAGTTCGAGCACGTCGCGCTCGATACGCGTTTCGGTCCAGCCCCAACCTTCGGCACGGACTTCCCCGGCCGCGGCGTCGAGCTTCTGTGCGGCGAGACGCTGCAGCAGTTCGGCATCGGCAATGTATCCGGCGTTTTCATCGTCGCTGAAAAGATCGCGGCGCACGTAGCCGCCAGCTGCCTCGTAGGTGTCCAGCCCGACGAAGCGCACCAGACGGCTGCGGCTCGCGTCGATCTCGGTGCGCGTGATCGCCTGACGCAGATAGTGGGGCTGGCGTTGCCACTCGTTTGCATCGAACCAGACGCGCTCCTGCGTTTCATGATCATCGGTGAGCGCGAGCGCCGAAAGCTGGTCGAGTGTGATGGCCTCCTCGCGCAGCAGCGCAAGCAGTTTCGGAGAGGCGCTGGCGAGCTTCATGCGTCGCTTTACCGTGATTGGCGCGGCCGAGAACAGCGCCGCGATGTAGTCGACGCTACGGCCTTCTTCGGCCAGCAACCGGTAGGCACGCAGCACGTCGAACGGGTCGAGTCCCTCGCGTTCGCTGTTCTCGATGAGCGAGATGGCGAGAGCTTCGCCTTCGCTGACGATGCGCACCGGCACCGGATAGTCGGCGGTGATGTGCTTGTGCCCGAACAGCAGGTCGAGCGCGGCGTGCCGCCGCTGGCCGGCACAGACCGCAAGCTTGCGGTGCTTGCCTCGGGAGCCCTTCATTTCGTGAACAATGAGGTTCTGCAGCAGCCCTTTTGCCCTGATGTTCGTGGCGAGCGCGTCAATGCCCGACAATGGTTTCGTACGGGCATTGAGTGGCGAGCGCCGCAGGGCGGAGTACGGCACGGTGACGACCGGCTGCTCGTTGCCGAAACTGGTTTCGGGCAGTGGCGCGGCGTTAGCCGTTGCGCCTGTGACGGGGTCGGCGTCGGCGGCGTTTGCGGTGTCGTTCATTTGCGTGTTGACTTCGGCTTGCATGATCTACTCCACAGGAAAAGGAAGGTGCCGGGTCGCGTGCTGCGGGATACCGTCAGGACTGGACCCGGATAGGAGTCCTGACTGGAGCAGCGGCGATGGGGCGGCGATCAGGCGGCGATGGGCTGCCGCCCGTGCCGTGCTTACGCCTTCATCTGGCGCATCGCGTCCGCGAGCATCCAGAGCGCGCGGTTCAGTTTCACGTTCTGGTCGATGCCGGTAATGGGGCGGGTGGACATCGCGCGCCCGCTGCGCGAGCGGCCGTGCAGGCCACCTTTGGTTAGCGATTCCTGAATCCGGTTAAAGACAGTCCAGAGATCATCGTGGCGGTCCTCAAAGCGCCGCACGTTCAGAAGCTGGCTTTCGGTGATCGGGGCGGGCGCCTGCGCGTCGGTCGGGTCGTAGCGCAGTGCGAGGGCGGAGCCCGCGAGAGTGTGCTGTTCGTCGCGGGTGAGCGTCACGGCGCGCATGCCGTCCTTCTGTTCGCGGATCAGCTCAAAGCCGCCGAGCACCTCGAACGCGCCGTTGATGACGTTGTGCACGATATTGCCCTTGTGGGGTATGCGCACCTCGCCGACGGTTTCGCCCGCGACCATGCCGTTCTGGCAAACGAACCGGTAGACGCCCCCCAGCATCTGATAGCTGCTGGTCCCATCGTGCGAATTGAGGAGGATGATTTCGTTGACGTCCTCACCGGTAATCCCGTTCGCGGGGCGCATGCGGATCAGATGTTTTGTGAAATCGCGCCTGGCCTGATCGCGCACGCGGGTCTGGCAGACCATGAAGGGCTGGAAGCCTTCGTTGCGCAGGCCGCGCAGCACGTCGATGGTGGGGATGTAGGTGTAGCGCTCCGAGCGGCTTTCGTGCTTGCCGTGCCCGAAGATGGACGGGGCGACACGGCGGATCTGGTCGTCCGACAGGGGGGAGTCGGAGCGGAGCATTGGCGAGCCGTAACGGAAAGAGGAAGCGAGTTGCATGGCACTCTCCACAACAAGAGGTTGATCGGTGTTGCGCTGACCGGGCTCCAAGATTCCGCCCCGCTGTAGGGGTTGGGCTCGTCCTGGTGGAACCCGGGGGGTGGCTTTGCCGCCGCCAGTCTCCTGAGTTCGCGCCCGTGCGACTGAAGGAGCCGGTGGCGGGCAAACGTCAAGGGAAAAAGGCGAGGGAGGGGTGCGGGCAACACGGTCCCTCGCCCCTTGACGTTTGCCCGCCATCGGCTACGGTCGCGGGTGTCGGGCGGGAACACAGGAGACTGGTGGATGCGAAGCGTCGCGGTTTGACCGGGATGAGCCGCCGCGCGGCGAGCGCGAATGTGGAGGGCGCCTGCGGCCTTCACCTGACTGGGGGTAGCGTGTTGGGGGGCGCGGTTGGGGTTTTGCGTCAGGGATTGATGCCCGCCGGGTCGAGACGCGCTATGCGGCTCGACGCGCAGCGCGAAAGCCCGCCCGCCGCACAAGCGGCGGGGACGCCCGTGAACGTATCAGGCTCGCGGTGACGCGGTCACCGGCTCCGGACTACTGGTTCCTGCGGCTATGGCGGATGTCGGGACAGCTTGCCGGAATGTCATACCGCGCAGTGCTTACGGATACGTCCCGTCGCCAGTGCTTCACGGCTCGCTGCGTGCGCCGGGGCCTGCCGGCGTACGCCGGATCTGCCCATGTCGTTGCTAGAATGCCGGACTGGAAAATAAACGGTAATGACCCATGCCTTTGCCAGCTGATGGTGAACTGCTCGCAGGTTTGAGCATGCATGTCCGGGATGTCGCGCCGCAAAAGCGTGCTCCAGTATCCGCACGTTCGCGTACCAGCGCGTTTACCGGATCGCGCATCCAGCTTCGCGAATACGAGCTGGTCGTGATCGAGATTGGACCTTTCATGCACAGTCAGGGAGATGCTGTGACTTTTCGCGCACGATCAGTCGGCGAGCCTGCGGCGCCGGCGGGCGCGATTCTGCATACGCGCTGGGGCGTGTGCGAGGTCGTGGCCTGAAGGGGCAGGAAACCTTCTTCCTGTGCGCTGATGCGGCGCTCGCTGGTGCGCACGAAACGCGGGATTGACGCCGGGCCCGGTCCGCATGCGTGCTGCCCCTTGGCGGCAGTGCGGCAGTGCGGCAGGATCGCGTCGGACCTGGGAGTTTTTTCGCAGGGCAACAGTCGGCCATGAAGGGATTTTCGCCCGACGCGTCGCCCGGACATTCAGGAGGCAGGTTCATTCAGCAAACCGGCATTCGATCACCGGGAGCCGTCGTCGCCTCATCGGCCAAAACGAACTTCGAAGCGCGCCGGGTTTTATGTCAGCAATGTTGCGGATTGCTGACGGTGTTCGGGTCGATCGCATCCGTGGAGAGACGTTTGGCATCGCTCACCGACTCGGCCAGGACATCTAATCCTTCGCAGGAGAAGCGGGTCGGCTGAGGATCAGTCCATAGTCCTCGCGCAGCTCGCGATCAACAAGATGAAATCGCTCCAATCCAGGTCGACCCAATGCGTCTCTTCGATATGTTCCAGCACGATGATCTGAACGCCTCCATGCACGTCCATTTCCTTGACGAAAGTGTTGAGTTCGTTTAACACAACGTCCAGGCTGAGGATGAGTACGAACAGCAGCGGTTAGACGCGTTCTGTCGGCATCGCTCCGATGACGGCAGCAGAGATCGGCGCGCTGAGCCGTTGCGCCGCCTGTTCCGCGCTGGCGTCATATACGACCGTGAAAACCGCTTACATCGCTCCGGGGAACGTTTGAGCAGGCGATGAAACAGCGAGCGAAAACCGGCAGCATCGCATGAGGTACTCGAGTTCGCACTGCGCCGTGCAGACAAACAGTTCTGTCGAGAAAACATTCGGCTGGCAGCAGTTTGCGGAGTGGATGGCCACGTTGAGGGTCCGTTGATCGGTATGGAGCAGCCAGTTGAATGACTATCTTTGCGCGACCGCCAAGGCCGTTGATGGCAGATTGTGTTCGTTGGACATGCGTCCGCGGCCCGGACGCTTGGAAGCCTCGGCGGCGCTTTCCTGCGGTTTCTGCGAACGAGTGCTGCCGGCCACTAAGCGACGATTAGAGGTTGGAGTTAGATGACCGCTGCCGTCTCTGCAACGGCCGCTCGCAAGCAGTCGATGTCTTTCAACTTGAGTAAATATCGCGGACACGCTTCCGTCGAAAGCCGGGCGAAGTGTCACAAATCCTCGAATTTGCCATCAGAGTCCACTTTTAGGCCTTCATTGAGTCCGCAACGATGTCTTAATGCCGTGCGACTTCACCGCTCCAATAATTTTCTAAGGCGTGATTTTTCCGTTGAATTAGCGGAGAAATACGATTATTCTCGCCCCGGCGAACCGAAAGTCTAAGTAAGAAATGGCTAATAACAATGCTCGGTTGCGCGTCTGGTCGGAGGCATCCGCTCACTTTGGCTGACTGACAATGTATCGAAAACCGGAAGTCCCCCGGGACCAATATCGACCTTCGCCCGGGCGACGCAGATCGCCTGCGGACGTTTCTTGAATCCAGGAGAACACCGGGCTTGAGATAAAGAGCGGCATATATCGAATCAAAGGAATAAAAATGCAGGGGAAAAAAAGTACGGCGATTTTGCTTTCGATCGCTGTGTCGACATTGTTCAGTGGCTGCGGCGGTTCGGATTCTGCGGCAACCGGTCAGGGCATTGTGCCGGCGTCGATGAAAGGTACCGCGGCGACAGGCGCGCCCATTGCCAACGGTCAGGTGTCACTGAATTGCGTTGCCGGGCACGCCTCAACCCAGACCGCGGCGGACGGTTCGTGGTCGGTTTCAACTGCCGGATTAACGTTGCCGTGTGTGATTCGCGTTTCGGCTTCGTCGGGATTGGTCCTGCATTCCTATGCTGCTTCGCCGGGAACTATTAACGTGACGCCGTTCACCGAACTCGTCACGGCAGGCGCGGCGGCGAATTCCGACACAGAGACGTTCTTCAATGGGTTCTCCGCTGCGTCGGCGAGTGCGGCCAGCAGTCGGATTGCCACCGCAGTTGCGCAAACCGGGCAATTGCTGGCTAAGCTCGGTGTGAATGTCAATGCGATCGATCTCATGAATCAACAGTTTCAGGCGGTTTCCGGCAATGCATACGACGACGGACTGGAGTTGCTGAGCGCACGGCTCGCGGCCACCAACAGTACTCTGGCGACGATTACCCAGCAACTTGTGAGCGGCAATGTTGGGCCGGTTGGAGCCACCGGCGCGACCGGTGCGACGGGCGCCACCGGTGCTGCGGGTTCCAACGGCGCGACGGGTGCTATGGGGCCGACGGGCGCGACCGGCGCGCAAGGTATCCAGGGCGCAACCGGAGCAACGGGGCCAACCGGCGCGACCGGCCCGACCGGAGCCACGGGTGCTACCGGTGCTACCGGCGCCACGGGAGCACAGGGAGCCACAGGTTCGGTTCCGGGACTCGGTAATCCGGGCAATGCTGCCCCGGGAACGGGCGACACCTGCACGCTCGGTACTGTCTGGCTGACGGCGGCCGCCGTCGGCGTGGGGGTGCCTGCAAATGGCCAGCTTCTCAGCATCTCGCAGAACCCAGCGCTTTTCAGCTTGTTGGGAACTGCCTTCGGTGGAGACGGCGTAACAACCTTTGCGCTGCCCAACCTGGCGTCAGTCACGCCGAACGGCCTGACCTACATGATCTGCAATGACGGTACCTATCCGTCGCGTAGCTGAAGCAGCCTGGATAGGGCGTAATCGAGGCACAGGCCGCCCGGCAAGGTAGCCTCTACAGCCCGAAATATTGTCGGTTTCCCTCGATGCGTTGACGATGCTCCTGCGGGAATTTCTGTTCGCGCAGGAGCCGCTGCAGCGCGATACGCCCCTGCTCGATAGCACCGACGTAATACGCGCTCACCACCAGCTCGTCCAGAGCCCGCCAGGCGTAGACCGATTCGTCGACGAACAGCGTGTCCGTAGGACGCGCGATCGCAGCCGCCTGCCGCGCGAACAGATGCGCCAACGCGAACTCACCGCGCAGCCGGTGATACGCCGCGAGTCGGCTGAGTGGCTCAGCGCGATGCGGACGAGCTTGATATGCCGCGAGGTACGCCTCGCGAACTTCGTTCGGATTTGCGCCACTGAGTTCAGTTAGGGATGCGATCTGAAAGAGCGCGAACCAGCGCTCTTCATCCCATCCTTCCATTCCACACCGCTCTCGGTACACGCGAATGCTATCCTCCAGCCGGCCGGCATCCCGGTAGCTCTGAGCGAGGTAAAACCGATAGCGAGGGTTATCAGGCTCGTTGCGTGCCGCTTTTTCCAGCACTTCGATGTCGCGCAGATAGGTGTTGGTATCGCGAGCACGGGCACCGTCGCGAGACACGACAATCGTCGCGCCCGGCAGAATCTGCCAGGAATGAGGCGACTCCTGAGTCAGGTACTCGTGCAATACGCCTTCCCAGCGCCAGGGTTGATGCGCCGCGACAAGTGCATTGCGCAGGTATTGCCATTCGTCGAGCTGGCAGCGGAACTGGTAACCGTCCGCTTCAAGCTGCTGCCATGCGAAACCTGCCTCCATCTGCAGGGTTTCGTCGGCGTCGATGAAGAACAGGTAGTCGCCGTGCGGCCTGGCGAGTGTCAGCGCTTCGTTGCGGTTGTGCGCGAAATCCCGCCAGACTCGCTCATGCAATGTCCCGGAAATGCCCGCCATACAGTGCCGAATGATGTCTTGCGTACCGTCTGAAGAGCCTGTATCGATGATTACCCAATGATCGATCCATGGTTTGACGCTTGTGAGGCACCTTTCGATGACTGGCGCCTCGTTCTTCACAATCATGCTCAAGCAGATTTTCTTCATCTATTTCCCATGGTCGCGTGGACGGTGTCATCTGTTCAGCGCCGCGTATACATTCCTAAAAAGAACTACGAGCGTCGACGCTATTTTCCAGCGTGCGCATATTATCCTGAACGGCAGGATGCGCCCGTGATAAAGAGGGGGAGCCGTTGACCGTCACAATACTGATAAATATTTCTCTGCCGTTCAGACGTGTGAGTTTTTAAAAGATAGGTCCGCATGCCCGACTGTCGGTATCGCTCACCGACTGCTTCAATCAATTCACGTCGTGTCTCCATGCTGAGTCACCTCACCATAAGTCGCCCCCGCCAGCCGTCGGGACGGTAGCAAATTACATGAGGCAACAACAACGGCTCGGTAACAAATAATTTGAGTCAATGCGCCGGCCAAGATAATTTATATGAACGCCCCCGATGCGCCAGGTTTTCTTGCACGTTGCTTCGACAGGATGGGTTGCAGCTTTATATGCGGCCTCGTTGCAGCCTCATACGCTGCGGGCCCCGATGAAATCCGCTGACTCGCTCCTCATTTGTCGCACGAGCTTCGCGCTCAAATTATCTTTCAGGCTTTGCGAGTTCAGGTCCGACCTGTCTTGTCATCATGCTCAATTGCCAGCGCAACCTTTCGACGTCATTCTGCAAGCTCCAATCTTCTACGTTGCTTTAGTCATCAAGCCGGTTGTGCAACAAAGTGCGCTTGGTTGTACGGCGTGCCATTCGCGAGAACTGCCCAGATTGTTCGGGCCATCTTGTTGGCAAGTGCAACGGTAACCACATTTGATGGACGTCGCTTCTGCAACTGTTCGGCCCAAGACCCGACATGCTTGCCATGGAAGAGTACGCTGCGCGCACCGTGGATGAGCAATGTCCGCACATACGTATCGCCGCGCCGGCTTATACCGAGCAGCTGGATCTTCCCACCGGTGCCGATCTGCTTTGGTACGAGACCGAGCCACGCGGCAAACTCCCGTCCCGACCTGAATGCTTTCGCGTCACCCATCGTGGCAACAGTCGCCGTCGCCGTCAGTAGGCCAACGCCGGGGATCGCGGCGATTGCCTTGCATGCCTTGTCCTCTTTCATCCACGTTTGCAAACGTCGCTCGATGTCAGCTATCTGTTTGTCCAGTCGATCAAGCTCACTCCAAAGTTCGCGTAACGAGTCGATCAGCATCGCCGGTAGACGCTCGGCCAGCTTTGCCAGCACCCCGGGAATCGCTTTATCCAGCGCAGCGCGACTCTTGGCCATCACCTCGCCGTATTCGGCCAGCAATCCGCGTAAGCAATTCATTTGCGCCGTTCGATATTTGATCTTCTGTTGCCGCATCCGATGGAGCGCGAGCACTGCCTGCTGGGCTTCGGTCTTTACTGCGACGACCTTGCTGGGCATTTGCGTAGCCATCCAGATTGCACGCGCGTCCGCTGCATCGTTCTTGTTTCCGGTGACGAAGGCCTTGACGAACTTCGCCGGCATCAATCTGACCTCGTGTCCCATTTCGATCAATCGGCGTGCCCAATGATGGGCGCCTCCACAGGCCTCCATGCCAATGACGCAAGCTTCGCGATTCGCAAAATGTTCAAGGAAGACAGCGCGCTTGAGTTGTTTGCTTACGATCTCCCCCGATTCGCCATCAACCCAGTGGAGTTGGAAGACGTTCTTCGCGATATCTACACCGACCGTCGTATACTTCATTTCGGACTCTCCGGTTAGCCTGTGAAGATCTCCATGATCGTCCAAATTAGGCACATCGATGCCGTCGGCCCGCGAGGGTCCACTCGTTCGGCGTCTCGCATCTATTGGGTGGGGGCGTTCATTCCATTTGTCGCCGCCCACCCTATGGCACTGTTCCCACGCGGCGTCCGCTGGACGCCTCGCACGCTGCCCCCGCAGCCGGCCACCGGGCGGCGCAGGCTACTCGTCGTCGACGATCACCTGCCAAGTGCGGCGGCGATCAGCGCGGCGCTATCCATTGCAGGATACGACGTTCAGTTTATACAAGGCGGACACGCCGTCATCAGCGTCGTGCGTGCATGGATACCGGAGATCGCCGTTCTGGACATCAACATGCCGGAGATAGATGGATTTGCCGTTGCCCGCGAACTGCGAAAGCATGAACCGACGCACGCCACCTGATTGTAGCTTTTACCGCTCACGACGAATCCACCATCAGGGCTGAAGGAATTGCAGCCGGTTTCGACGCCTATTGTCAAAAGGGTTGTGCGCCGGAGTCCCCGCTTCATTTGCTCGAAGAGATCGCTCTAAGGCCCATCTGAAAAGGTCCAACGAGCTACCAGAGCGGAATGTCTCAGATCGGTGAGGCAGCAGACCGTCGCCCATGCTAACTGAGTGACTCAAACGGGTCGGGAAGACTCATTCGTCGATAGACAGAAGAGACATTCGCCGGCACGGTTTGGAAGTGTCAGTAGAGCGATCTTCAGGCGCCGCTCAGCGGCTGATCGGGCGACCGGCGGCTTTGGCCGACAAGCAACGCTTTAAAGTGAATGGCGGATCCGCGAGTCGAACTGACGGCTGAAAGTCGGGGCGGTCGTATACAAGCACAAGCGACTGACGCTTCGTGGCGGGCTACCGGGCATTGTGGCGCGTAGAACCCGCCGCCACCACAGCCGATTGCCGTAACACCGCTCAGACGGCGGCTTCCGGGGCACCGGGGCCGTACGTACGCGGAGTTCCATTAGTCGCGCCTGACTTCTGTTGGCGTGGATCGTCGAAGCGGGTAGCAATTTCGGTTCGAAGATCCGCTTACCCGAAGCATTCGCACGCCGTGCCCTGAGCGCGTTTCGCGATTATGCTTTGTCGGAAATGCGACGATCGAAGCGAACCCACGGAGGCCATCATGAACGCGGACGCAACTCCTTTCACGACCGCCTTGACTCGCTTGCTGGGCTGCCCTCACCCGATCGTCTGCGCGGGCATGGGCGGTCCGGCGCGGGCGGAACTGGTCGCGGCGGTATCGAAGGCAGGCGGCTTTGGCCTGCTCGGCATGGTGCGGGAATCACCCGCGGTGATCAAGCAGGAGATCGCCGCGGTGCGCGCCGCGACCGACCGGCCTTTCGGCGTAAACCTCATTCCCGCCGGCACGAAGCCAGATCTGCTAGACGCCGAACTCGACGCATGCCTGCGCGCGCGCGTTCCGGTGATGTGTTTCTTCTGGGACGTAGTGCCAGGGATCATTCAGCGCGCAAAGCAGGGCGGCGCGCTGGTGCTCTATCAGGTCGGCTCGCTCGACGATGCGCTCGCGGCGGAACGCGCCGGCGCGGACGGGATCATCGCGCAAGGGGTGGAAGCAGGCGGGCACGTGAGGGGGCGCACCGGGCTGATGTCGCTGCTGCCCGAGATCGCGTCGCGCTTGCGTGTGCCGGTGGTGGCTTCAGGCGGCATCGCCAATGGCGCGGGTCTGGCGGCGGCGCTCGCGTTGGGCGCGGGCGGCGTGCATTGCGGGACGGCGTTTCTGGCGACGCACGAATCGTACGCGCATGACTATCACAAGCAGCGCATCGTCGATGCCCGGGCGGGCGACACCGTGCATACGGATATCTACGCAATCAACTGGGCGGCCGGCTCACCGGTGCGTGTGCTCGCCAATAGCGTGACCGACGACGTCCGCGATCATCCGTTCGGCAACGATCCGTATGCGTTGCCGCACGAAGTGATCGCCGAAGACGAATGGGGACCCATACCGAAATACAGCACGATCTCACCGTTACGTAGCACCACGGGCGAGTTGGAGAAGATGGCGTTATACGCGGGTCAGTCGTCGGCGTTGGTTCATGCACTTGAGTCGGCGGAAGATGTGATCGAACGGATGCTGAGCGAGGCGGTCGAGGCGCTTGATCGCCTGCAGGCGCAGCGCCACACTTCGGCGTCGTCTCCATCACGGCGTCGATGATCGCAAACGTCGATGAACGACTCAACATCCCCAACACCAATGTCCGCTGTCTGAGCGGAGCAGCCTGTCGAATGGCTAGGTAGGGGGGCGGACGACGGCTGCTGTTCGGCAGTGCGCGTTCGCCCGCCTCGCCGGGAAAGCTGCCGTTGAAGACTACAACGTTAGCTCTGTGAAACATCTATGAAACTGGCGCTCTCGGCCACGAAGGGACGTCCGACAGCGCCGAATAGGCCGTCAACAATGCATGGGTGAACGTCGGTTTTCAGGCTGACCGACTGTCCCGTGTGGGTCGGCCTCAGCCGACCGCGTAGTTGTCACGCCCTCCGCTCAACCCGAAACACCGCTACGGTCTCCTTCATCTTGCGCGCCTGCAGGTCGAGCGATTGCGCGGCGGCCGCGGCCTGTTCGACCAGCGCCGCGTTCTGTTGCGTAGTCTCGTCCATCTGCGCGACCGCCCGGCCGACCTCATGGATGCTGCGACTCTGCTCGTCGGACGCTGCCGCGATTTCGCCTACGATGTTCGACACGCGATGAATCGCGTCCTTGATGTCTGCCATCGTCGCGCTCACCTTACCGGCCTGCTGCGTGCCGCCGTCGATGATCGCCGCCGACGCCGTAATCGTCTCCTTGATTTCCTTGGCGGCGCTCGCCGAGCGTTGCGCGAGATTGCGCACCTCGCTCGCGACGACCGCGAAACCGCGTCCTTGTTCGCCCGCGCGCGCGGCTTCGACCGCCGCGTTCAAAGCAAGGATGTTGGTCTGGAATGCAATGCCTTCGATGAGACCGGTGATTTCCGAGATCGTCGCCGAACTGCCGCTGATCCCGTCGATCGTGCGCACCATGCTTTCGACTGCCGCATTGCCGGTGTCTGCGACTTGCGCGGCCCGCGCCGCGAGTTCGCTCGCGTTGCGGGCGTTGTCGTTATTGCGGCTGACTGTTTGCGTGAGTTCAGACATGCTCGCCGCGGTCTGCTGCAACGACGCCGCCTGCTCCTCCGTGCGCGAGGACAGATCGATGTTGCCGCTCGCGATTTCCTGTGACGCAATGCTGACCGACTCCGCGCTTTCGCGCATGGTGCCGATCGTTGCCGCGAGCCGCTGGCGCATGTGGGCGATCGCGCTGAGGATGCTGCGCTCCTGCACGTGGCCGGCGCCGAGCCGATCGCTCAGGTCGCCGTCCGCGATCGTCTCGACGATTCGCGCAACTTCGGCGGGCTCGCCGCCTATTTGCCGCACTACGGCGCGCGTCATCAGCACGCCAAGAGCGATCGCAACCGCGACGCCGCCGAGTGCGCAACTCGCGATCCACCACGTCACCGAGCGGACCGCATCGATGCCTTCTTCGACGCGCTGGCGCGCCAGTCCGTCACGCTGGTCCGACAGCTTGATCATTAGCGTGCGCAGCTTCACGTGCAGCGGATCGGTGGCCGATCGAAGTTCTGCGAGGGCGCCCGTCTGGTCTCCCTGGTCGGCAAGTGCCATCACCTTCGCGACCGAACTTGTATAGGCCGGCCACGTGGCGTCGAAATCACTCAGCAACGCGCTCTGCGCGGCGGTGCTCGCGTGTTTGCGTTCATAGTCGAACGCCGACAGGATCGCCGTTTCACCGCCATGATTCAGGCGCACCGTATCGGCGCGGCCGGCCGTGTCGGCGTTCAGGATGTACGAGTACAGACGACGGAAATGCGAGGCCGCCTGCCACGCGGCGGTGCCGTCGTTGCGCACCGGCACGAATTCACGCTCGTACATTTCGGTTTGCATGGTCGCGACCTCGCGAACCTTGAGGATGCCGACGATGCCGACGATCGCCGTCACGAGTGCGCACAGCATCAACGAGCCGACGAGTTTGTGGCTCAGTTTGAGATTGGAAAACCACTGCATTTGGGGAACGTCTCCTGATAGGTGGCGAGCGCCGCGACCGTCGTGCTTTGATTTGAACGGCGGATGCATCGGCGTCACGTCTGCATATCGGCACGTGGCGGGCGCGACTTGATGGTTGGGCAACGGGAAAACTGGAGCGGGCTGCACACGAATCGTCGGTCTGAGCAGACCGGATGAGGCAGAGGTCGGCCAGAAAGAGCCGCTCGGGAAGGTCTGCTGTGCGACGTCTTGGTCAGTCATCTGTTCCGCTTCGGGCTACGGTGTTTCGTACGCGACCTACGCCGCACGGGCGCTCGCGGGCTATCGCCGACCGGCATACGCTTGTCCAAATCCAGCGTCATCTCCTTCGCCTGTGGCATGTTGAACTCCAGCATGCGCTCAAAGAGCGACGATCCGGCAGCACGCTCCGCATTCCCCATGTCTTGAAGTTTCAGAGCAATATCTAGCAGCCATTCGCTGCTTAAGTACCAAGAGGTGGCAATGTTGCCCATCTGGTCGCCTGCGGTGTCGAGCAACGCATGGGCGACACGGCACACTCGCTCCGGTTCGATGGTTACTAACTTGACCAGCAATTCAGGTAGATGCTCCGCGCGGCCATTCTTTAATACGTTGGGGTGAGCCGCACACGCGTCTAGCAACTCTCGCGTTTCCGCGTCAGCGATGAAGGCATCATTTAAGAACACTTCAGACAGGGCAGTTAGAACCTGCTCATCGCTACTGCCAAGCAGTTGCATTAGGAGAGGGTGAACCACCGGCCTTGAAATGGGTTCATGCCACAAGTGGGCCACGCTTTGTGCCAGTCCAAGTGCGGTCAGCGACGAGCCGTCCTTCCCAAGCGAATAAGCTAGCTCGCGCGGCCAGCTCTCTGCGGGAAATAGCGCATGTCGCAAGCCAATCAACTCGCCCGCGCCTTGGCCGCTCTTTGCGTCCTCCACGGTACGCATTACCCATCGCTGTACTGATGCAGCCGAAGCCCAATGGTAGGCACGAGCAACAAAGTGAAACCAGCCTGGCCTGTGCACGATGGAGGGTGCTCCTTCTACTAGCTTGTCGATCAGCGATTCAGCCCGTGAGGGTTCCGCCATTTGAAGGCGCAACAACTCCCGTTGAAGTAGTGCCTCCCAAACTTTTTGTGATTCGGCTCGAACAGCATGCCGTTCAAGAATCCCTAGCCAGCGTTCAACTCGCGGCGGCTCTGACGATAGGCACGACGCCGTAAGAGCGCTAAGTGTTGGATAGTTCCCGTCTGGGAATGCCGCTAGCGAACCACGACCCCACAGCACTGAAGACTGATTGTCCTTGGCGCTGGTTTCACCTTCATCGCAGGGCTCCAGGACGAGCGGATTCAACCAGCGCTCCATGCGGTCGATCAATGCATCTGGAGCGGGGGATTCTTTGCTGACGGCGCTCGCGATTGCGTATGCGGCGTCACGCCTGAAACTGACGCCAATGAACCCCTTGTCTTCAAGCTCAGCCACTAAGGAATAGAACTCCGATGCCGTGAGGCCGCCCGGTACTAGTTCGCGTAATACCGTGGCAACTGGAATTTCGTTCCGTCCTGGCTCGAGCGCTTGCACGATTCGCAGTGCCTTAGCTAAATTCTTCTTTGCGAGGTTAGCCAATTCGCGTCCTGCCTGGATCGCGCCTCCCTTCATGTGATGCCTTGGATGGTCCCATGCAGACTCATCCGTCAATTCACGGAACAGGTTTAGAACATCCGCGTCTGTAGCCTTTTCCATTTGCTCTACGCTCACGGGGCTTCCGATCCACTGCGCACCTGTGAAATGTACGTCATGGTCCTCCAGACCTGGAAATGCGCGCTCTTCCTCTTCGACAAGCCTCTGCATTGCGGCGCTGCGTCGCGGAATTGGTACTGCGCGTAATAGTCGTAAGCGATGCTGTCTTGCCCATTGAAGCCTTTGGTGTCGAACGCTGGCGTCATCATCGGCTTGCGCCCAGTCTCTGTAGTAGCGCCAATCCATTAGCGTCGATTCGAGGCGGGCAAGGCATGCGTCATCGAGAACCGGGCTCGTGACTTCGATCAGAGCGACGCTCTCCTTATGAACATCGGTGTACGAGCCGAGCGCCAGCCGCCGAGGATCCGCGACCAAGTAGTCAAACACGCGCAACGGGAAGTGACTTGCAGCGCGCACGCGGCCGACGGACAGAAGTCGATGCACGAACAATAGTTCGGACTCCGCGTGTTCGTCAGCAAAATCAAGATAACCGGATGCATCAGACTCGGCCCATGCTTGCACGGCCACCTGAATAGAGCGCAGCAGCGGACGCTCCTGGCGAGACTCTTCATCGTCCAGTTCTTGGAAGGTAAAGCCGCGACTTTGGCGATAGCCGACCACAACACTTGGCGCATCAGATGCGCATAGGCGCAAGCCTTCGATCAGCAGCGGCCATATTGAGAGAACAAAAGCCTTTGGGGAGGACTCAGCAATTGCCTCCATGTCATGGAACTGCCGCGCCTCAAGAATGGACTGAACGTTCTGGGAGACACTGACGGCTACGGCCTCGTCATTGGCGGCGGCATCTAGAGGAGTCTTGGCTGATTCGATTTGACGTTTGAGCCATGCTGCCACGATCCTTGGGGCCTCGTCAGGAAAGGCTGCGCTCACCACGCCCGCCAAGTGCCCTATGGCCCAGTCGGAAATTGGCGTTCGGCCAGCAATCGTTACGAGACTGTCCAGCCACAAACCTATTCGCGGCACCACATCTCCGATGCCCAGTACCTGCCAGCTCAACACGTCTCGGGTCTCGTTGGGTAGCCAGTGCCGGCTCAAAAGGTCAACGGCCGCGTCAGCATCAAAGTGCAACGCCTGCCGAAGTAACGGGATCAAAACCTGGGCCTGATTGTCTTCCAGCGACATCAATCTAGGGAGGTGTATTGGCGCCAGAACTGAAAACCATCCTGGGCTTCCGACGGCAGCTCCAATGAATCGAGGCAGAAACCACTTGTCCGCCATCGCCTGCTCTACTAGCCGCTTCTCGGCGGGCAGTGGCGCCGTCTGTAGCCCCACGAATTCGATCAAAAGCATCTTCAAATGGGGACGCAGGTCACCCGCCCAAAGACTCCCGATCTCTGCCCCGTACTCCTCAGGGCTCGCGCCGCGGAAGTATCCGAGTGCATGCCACAACTGGGGGCGAATGCGCAGGCTACTTTGCTTTGCCCGTACGCTTTCGGTAAGGCTGCCACTCTCCTCCAGAAAGCTGCGCGCGCGGACAAATTCGTACAGCGTTTGATGTCGAAATTCCACCCGCCCAGGACCATTGTCTAGGCGTAGCAGTCCAGCTGCAGCTAGCGCCCGAATTTCCGAGAAATGGTCCTCTACTACGGCCAATGGCAAACCAAGCACCTCGCGGTCAGCCATTTGCTTTGCCAAATGTCGTAGCGTGGCCCGTCGGTTCCCGCTGGTATCACTGAGTACTTGTGTCTCCCATTGCTTTTCCAATAGCCCTTGGAAGCTCTTCAGAGCCGCCGGCTCAGTTACTCCTTCAAGCAACGATAGAAATATATCCAATGCGTGAGGCGACCGTAAGACCTGTTGAAGGTCTTGGTTCCATATGTCGGCCTGGAGGCCTCGTGCAGCTAAAATCGGTAACACTGTTGACCAGGCGGGCAACCCCAGCGTCAGAATGGTGGCATCCAGATTCCGAAGGGCTGGGTCATGCTTTTGCTCAAAGGTTCGGCAAGAGATGACGGTATGTACGTCAGCTGCTTGAGAGAGGTCCTGAACAAGATCGAGCAAAACACGCAACCGCGCAGACTGTTGAACGACCAGATCGGCCAACGCATCGACTTGGTCAATGACCACAAGCACGGGCCCACTTTCGGCAAGCTGCCGCAAGACTGCCGCGGTATCTGCGCCGAGGTTCAAATGCTGCGTGAGCGCTTCTCGATCATGCAAGTCAGGAGGTAGACGGTCGGCTTTGATAGCCAGAACTATCCATCCGGCGGCCTGCTTTTCCTGAGCCAGCCGAACCAATAGGGACGACTTGCCGCATCCGGGATCGCCTAACAAAAAGTGCGTACTTGCCGCCGCAGCGTCGAGATTGGTATTGAGTGCGTCCAGCTCGGGTCGCGGGAGCCATGTGCCGTCAGGCAACGTGCTTGGCCAGCTCAGCAATGCCGCTGACGCATTGCGCAAGCGTGTCCGAAGATCATTGGGCTCAGGCCAAGCGGCGCGCGAGGACTCGGTCACTGGATGGGCTGCGGATGGAGCGTCGGACACGCCGGTCAAAAAATCGACCAACGCTTTGTGTGCAAGCTCCTGGCGTGACTTGGGTTTTGCGATGCCGATGTGATCACCGTCGATTCCGGTGGGTACGACGCCGACGATGCCGGGATCGCTGCTGTTGCGATCAACAATCAGCTGTCGCCGCCCAATTGAGAGACCAAATATTTTCCGACCGAGAAAAACGCCTTTGGTCTCGAAGAATACGCGCACCCCAAAGTTGCGCTGTGCTTGGAGGTGCCGAAATTGCCCGTTCAGCAACTTCAGCCAAGCATCATCGCTGGCCATGTTGGTGACCTGAGGGTTTGTCCTTAGCATGAGGCGTAGTTTGTCTGCCACCGTCGCCAGACTGGAACCCTGGTGGGGAGTTCCTACGAACACGACGCCCGTAACTGTGTCAAGCACCGTCATCCGTCGCGGGTCGCCAAGCGCCGCTGCTTGAGTCATTCCTGATTTGATAACCAACCCACCAAGGCTGTGGCCTATCAACACCAACCTGCGGCCATGCAGGCTCGGTTCCGCTTGAAGTGCGGCGAACAAGGCTTCGCCGAGATCGGTCAGATGCATGGCTGCATCAGTCCAGCCTGAAAGTGCAGCACCATAACCAGCGACCCAAACATGGCACCCGACCGCTTCGCCAATCCAGTTGGGCCAAAGTGTCGTGTGGTCCCGCGGGTTGTGCATCCAAGTTGATTGCGCCTCACCCCCGAGGCCATGAACAAATACAACGTGTAGCGCTTCTGGTTCTTGAACTGTGTGTACCTGCGTCAGTGTTGCCACGCGCTGCCCCCTTTGTTGTTGTCGAGCGCATTGTGACAGGAGCTGGCTCGAGTTGGCATTTTGAGTATTGCGAGGACGGATCTCGAGGCAACCGATGGCACCATGTAGGCTCCGGCAACGCGGTTTGAGTGAACAACCGAATGACGGCTTTCAGGCAAGGCGATTGCCGATGCGAAGGTCCGCTCTGGGTCGACCCGAGCCGAACGCCATCGGGCTCAGTTCGGCCACAAGCGGTCGGTCGAGGTTGCCATCCAATTTGAATACCCAAGGTCTCGTCCGTCCCCGCGCAATGGCCGGTTTCAAGCGAGCAAATTGGCAGTGGTATTGCCTCAACGCGGCCAGGAGCAGACTTTGACAATGCGCGAGCGATTGGCCGTTCTCCTTGGACCTTGCGACACTCAATCCGGGCTAGATTGCCGAGAAGAATGGAAGCACTCGTACACGGACGCAGCAAGCTGGTCGTGAGAACCGGCTGAGCCCGAGTTAGCGGGCCTTCAGGAATCCAGCGATCAGCTCGGCGATCTCTCCCGGTGCATCCTCGAAGCTGTAATGGCCGACTCCCGCGAGTCGGTGAATCGGCGCCATCGGAAAGATTTCGCTGAACAGGGGTAGAAAGTGTTCAGCTGCCAGCGTGCGATCGGCCTCGCCCCAAATGGCGAGTGCCGGCTTTGAACGGATAGAGTCGAGCGCGGTCGAGTCTGGCACTTCGAAACGATGCGCGCCTATCGCGAAGCCCTTTGCCCAGCCAACCGCGCCGGCACTGTCGGCCGGCACAGCGAATCGCGAGCCGTAGGCACGCAGCCACGTATCGTTAATACGCGCGTGGTTTTCGAAGCCGTTGAGATTCAGGGTGCTCAGGATATTGAAGCCGAGTTCGTCCAGCACGGATTCCAGACGGCCCTGCGAATCGGCGCGGAGTACCCATTGAAACCACGGCGAAACTGCGGCATTCGCGTTCAGCCGCTTGAATAACGTACTTTGACCGAACGGCGTCGGGCCGTTCGTGCTGACGATTCGGCGAATGCGGCCGGGATGCCGTGCGGCGAGTCCCATACCGACGGGGCCGCCGAAGTCATGCATGACCAGGGTAATGTCATTTAGATCCAGGGCAAGCACGAACTTTTCAATGTTGTCGATATGATCCTGTAGCCAGTACGTCCGATGCTCCGGCGTTTCGCTTTTGCCAAAGCCCATGTGGTCGGGAGCGATCACACGGTAGTTGCCCGCGAGTGCCGCGATCAGATCACGAAACAGATAGCCCCACGTCGGTTCCCCATGAATGCACATGACGACCTCGCCATCCGCGGGCCCCTCATCAACGTAGTGCATGCGAAAACCGGCAACATCGCTGAAGCGCGGCGAAAACGGAAACGTTCCGTCAAACGTGTCATTGGATGGTGTCATAAGGGCTCGCTGACGAATCGGGCGGCGGACAATCCGGCCGGTCGAAAGAGGTTAAACTTTGACATCGCTGTCAAGGTCAAGCGCATCTTTCGGGAGTCGTCATGCGTATCGGAGAACTGGCTCGCCGCACCGGCGTCAGTGAGCGGATGCTGCGGTATTACGAACACGAAGGTCTGCTCAATCCGAAGAGGACCGATTCGGGATACCGCGATTACGGTTCCGACGAAGTACACGGCGCACAGCGCATCCGCACGCTCACCGCAGCAGGATTGAAGATCAGCAGTATCCGCCTGTTGCTGCCTTGCGTACTTGGTGAGAAACCGGTGTTTCATCCATGCGTAGAGGCGCGCGCATTGCTGCGCGGCGAAATCGAAAAGCTGGACGCTCGGCTGCGCGAACTCGGTGAAACGCGAGAAGTCGTTGTGAGACTGCTCAATGCGGTCAACACCAACGAGACATTGCCGCTCTAACCATTGCGTCGGCCTGAGTATTGACGCAGTACCGCTGGGTGAGGCCTATCAAGTTCGCCTGTGGCGATACCGGGTTCGGGAGCGAATGCTTCGGATCACCCTCCAAGAAATATTCGCACGAACGACCGCAATGGGGCGTGTCTGAGGCGCTCACAAACATCCGTCCGAGTACCGGAGATGGGTGCGAAGTAGGCGCTGACGACTGTCCACTCCCGGGCCGCGATATTCCACTGGCCGCTTTCCGGGGATGAAACTGAAGAGCGGGCTGACGCTGCCCGGCCCATCTGAGCCGTTCAGTCAGACGCGACATGAACTGACACTGCGACCGGAGAGCCTCGAAAAGTCTGTGCCTGTCGGGGCTCTCCTGGGTAGGCTCGCCAGCATCGTCGAGCCGAGCCCGCGCCACTATCATCCTCAACCCCTGAAGATCAGCGCACAGGGGGCGCTGCGGCTAACAAACCGCGTAGGAAGACCATGATCATATGTCCAATGGGCACCTCCGCCAGCATTGAGCGCTGCAGCGCGAGGCCCTGTGAGAGGCCCATGAAGGCTGCAGCCAGTACGGTCGGCGGTTCGGGCGGCACTCTTCCCAACCTGGCGAAAATGTGCCCGATACAATAGGCAAGGCCATCACGATGAGCATCCAGCAACGCCTGTGAGGCCGTTGCAAAAGCGGGATTGCGGCGTCCCTGAAGCTTGAATTCAACGCCCAACACAGACCATTCGGGCTCTGCATCAAGTGTCTTCGCCCAGACTTCAAGCGCGCTCAATATGTCGTCGGCGGACGCAGACGGGTCGCTCAGCGTCCGGCTGATGTCGCTCACTTGCGTCCTCGACCGCTCTCGCATCAGTTCCACGAACAACTCTTCCTTGCTCGCGAAGTTCGAATAGAAAGCGCCCTGCGTATAGCCTGCCTCGGCCGCAATATCCCTGAGAGACGTACCGCTGAAACCTCGCTCGACAAACAGCCGCTTCGCCGTAGCAAGCAAATGTGTCCTGGTCTGCAATTGACTTTCTTCGCGGCTTAGCCGCGCGGGAGTGGACGTCGTTTTCATGACGACGAGGATATCAGTTGATATTTGGAATTCAACTGGATAGTATTACGATTGCATTTCATATTTCACTTGATATGTGAACTGTTGGGCATTTGCTCGCCTTGGAAAGTCCCTACGGGAGCAGGACGAGGGGTGGCCGAGAAGCTCGTCCGGGACGGCCGCAAAGACGGGAAGCGATGCGAAAACTTGATCATGTATTACGGAACGAGAACATGAGCAGCAGGGTAGAGGTGTTGAAGCAGCAACTCGCACAACTCGATAAGCGGATATCCGCCGCCTGGCAGCAGGAGCAGAGAGCTGCTATCGAGCACGTCCGCCAGGTCATGAACTTCTTCAACCTTGTGCCTAACCAGTTACGCATTGATCGGCGAGGCACCTACAACACCAGACCGCTTCAGATGAAATATCAGGATCCGGTCACCGGTGCAACTTGGAGCGGCCGTGGACGCGCGCCGTCCTGGATCCGGAACAGAAGCTACAACGACTTCCTGATTAAGCAGTCCGACGCCGGGGAGTCGGACTCGATGTGTTGATATTCAAGCTAGCCGGGTAACTGGGGGCGTCGCCAAGCTGCGGCTGCGTCGACGTCCCTTACCGAAGGTTGAACGGTCCGTCGAATGGCCGTTCATGGATGCCGGCGAAAGGCTGCTCGTGGCCGATCGGGTGAGGTCGCCGACGGCCGCTTACTGGCATTCCAGTCCGCAAACTTGAAATTGGCTGACTGACCGGTTTGGAGCAAGTTGTCTGACCGGAGTGGGCCGCGTGCAGTCAGCGAACGTAGAGCGATTGTGGTTGCTGTGATGTCATGCGAGGCGGGAAGGCAAGATAGCACCCTTTGCGGGATTCGATCTCACGACTCTATGCGCCCATCGGTTTGCACAGACAGCCCGCCCGCACTAACGACGATTCGCGACCGCTGACATAATCCGCTCACCGATGCCGAATGAATTGGCGGCTTGTCTGTCCCGACGGCTTCGGCGATATAGCAGCCGACGTCGTCGGCAACAATAATGCACGGAGGACAAATGTCGAAACGCGTGAAGTTTGCGGTTTTGCTGCTGGCGCTTGGCGTGATCGGGCATTGCGCGGCCGCGCAGCCCATGATCGAATTTACGATAGGCGGCAAGACCCAGTCGTTTAGCCAAGGGGTGTTGCTGGGGCGTCCGGATGCTGCCGAGATTCGCATTCCGCGAGATGTCGCCTACGGTACGTCGACGACCTACCGCGCAGTGCCGCTGGCCGACCTGGTCGACGCCGCAGCGTTACCGGCGGACAGCGTGCTCGAGGCACGTGCAACCGACGGCTTCGCCGCGCAACTGCCGATGGACCTCGTGCGCAACCGTGATCCTGCGACAGCCGTCGCATGGCTTGCGGTCGAGGACCCAGCGCAACCATGGCCGAAGCTGCCGGGTAAGCCGGTGAGCGCAGGACCGTTCTACCTGGTCTGGGTCGGCAGGGAAGCGGAATCCGTCCGCAGCGAGCAGTGGCCTTACCAGATCGCGCAGCTTACTACGCAACCATCTCCATCCGCGCGTTGGCCCGTGCTCGCCGTCGATCCGGCGCTGCCAGCAACCGATCCGATCCGCGCGGGGCAAAGCCTGTTCATTACTCAGTGTCTCGCCTGTCATCGGCTCAACCATGCGGGCAGCGCGGACACCGGCCCCGACCTCAATGTGCCGATGAATCCAGTCGAGTACTTCCAGCCCGCGGCATTGCGCCGCTATATTCGCAATCCGGCATCGGTTCGAGACTGGCCGGGCCGGACCATGCCCGCGTTCCCCCGGGACCAACTGAGCGATCGCGAGATCGATCTGATCGTCGCTTATCTGGCGTACATGGCGCAGCGGAAGGTTGGACGGTAAGGGTACGAGCTAAGGTTTGGACGATGCGGAATTGCCTTTCACCGGTCTGTGCAAGGTGGAATTTGCTTCGTCAAGCGGCCGCTGTGGCGGAGAGAGAAGGGCCACAAGTGGTCGGTCGAGGTCGCCATCCGATTTCAATGCCCAAGATCTCGTCCGCCCCCGCGCAATGGCCGGTTTCCGGCGAGCTAACTAGCAGTGGTTTTGCCTCAAGGCGGCCAGGAACGGCCGTTCGACATCGACGAATGAATCGTCGACAATTCGGTTCGTCGCCTATATCGACATTAGCCTGGCCATCCAGTCAATGACGGGTACGAATCCAGGAGGAGTCTTCTGTGGCATGCGCTCGATGCGAGGACCTATGCGTTCGATATGCGATCAGGCGTCCTCGCGAGCTACACAAAGCGATACAGATTGCAGCGGAGAACATCGCTGATAGAACAGTTGTAGAAGTAATTCCCGACAGCCCTTTCGTCTCCGTCTCATTCGACAAACTCGCGGCGGGTGCCGCATGGGACGACTACGTCGAGTGCCATTTTCGCTGCCTGCATTGCAATGAAGCTTTTTGGTTGCACGCCGAAACGTATCACGGTAGCGGCGGCTACTGGGTACCGAAAGACGAAGCGTCGATACGCGACAACATCACCAACTAGTCGCGAACGGTCACTGGGAGACAATCAACAGCGGTGACTAGATCGTTACAATCGACCTTCCACAGACCCGGTACTTGCCCCGGACACGGACGCTTGCGATGACCGAAAAATATCGACTCAGACTCATGTTCGAGTGGGGCGGTGGTTGTATTTGGGTGGGAGACGACGCTACTCGCAGCGCATACGGGGTGGGTCCGATTGAGGAGTCGCTGCCGCTGGCTGACGAGACGCGCAGAAAGCTTGCGGAAATGACTGCGTGGCATGACCTATCGCTCAACTGGGAATACCCTCCAGACCCCGGACCGTGGGACGCGTACGAGTACGAGCGCTTTGACGCGACCGCGGCCGCGATGCGTGATCATCTTCAACAGGAACTGGGGGACTGCTTCGCTATCGTCTACGAGAGATTGGGGGTTCATGAGGGACGCTCCAAGGATCGGTAGCCTGGGAGCAGGCTGAACCAGAAGCTCGCCTTTCCGCGAATGACCGCTTCAGAGAAGGGCGGCTGTTCCCTTTTAGGTCGTGTGCTGCCGATCGCCACTTGGCAAGTTGCAAGGGAAGCGGAGTCACCGCCATCTGAATAACATCACATTTCGGCCAGCGTCTGCGACATAGCAGGGTTGATGTGCGCAAGCTATGTGTGCCATGTCATCGGCTACCCATGTGCATCGACCCAGGCGCGGGCCCAATCGAGGCCAGCAAGCTAAGCGTCCTCCTCACGTTCAATGTCCCCAAGACGCCCGACACCTGAACTAGCTTGCCGCCATGGGGGATGGTCCCGCTCGCTGCATAACGTTCTGGCTGATGGTTGCCGCCATTTTGCTCAACGATGGCGTGCCCCCGTACGTCATAGCCGCGGTACTTCTGCGATTGCATTAGGGGACGACTTGAGCGGATGCCGCGTGGCCTCTCACGCGAAGGACGTTGCCTTCCGGCGCAGTTTGCCGCGGAACGTAAGACATATCCGGTTCTTCGTTGTGCAAGGTCTTTTGCGCAATGCCTTGCTTCGCCACGAGCCGTGGAGCAGTTGCTAACGTGCGCGGCGAATGCGTCTTCTTCGCGTGCAAGGCCACGTGGCGTCGTACTGCGAGCCTGTGTGCGGTACCCACCCGGTGCGGGGCAGTCGCGCGCCTCAGGCGGATTCCACAGTTCCAAATAGGTGCCGGCTCCGAAAGCCGTCGGCGCAAATGCCGCGGTCAGTAACGCAAGTCCAGGTTTTCTCACGATTTCCCGTTGCCTGCTTCTCGCTGCTGCCACTCTTTGCAACGCATCGGCTGATGCATGCATCCACCGTCGCAGCCTGCGCAATAGTGGCGGTCCCGAATGACTTCGGCGACTTGCCATGCATTTGCGGTGAGCGGACTCTCTGTCCCAAAGGTATGACCGTTTTCGGCGGCGTAAAACGTCGGCTCCCCAGCCTTGCCACGGCGAATCGCCTCGTTGATTTCCTGCTCGCCGAACGCTGATTTCATCTGCGCCACAAACGCCGCAATCTCCGACATCGGATGGCTGACCGGTTCACGGACACGCATATCGATCCGTATGAAACAAGCAGGTGTTCTCCGAGCGTGACGTCGCAAGTCGGCTTTCAATACTGAAACCCCAATTTTGTCCCGAACCGTGCGAAAGCCACCTAGACGATTGTCCGAACAACGTTCTCCGGTCGACTCGGCTGCAGACTCCGGCTGCAACGCGAATTCGCGCTCCCAAGTGCGGGCCGTTAGGGCGGATCTTGATTGGCATACCACATACTTCAGGCCGGGACAGGTCGTGGCGCATCTATGCTTTGACTCGCACATCAGCGAGTCGACCACAACGGGGCGTGCGACGCCAAGTGACGACGCAACGGACCCAGTCAGAGCCACAGTCGGCAATAACACTGTCCTGGCAAAAATTGCTCGTATTTCCGTTCGGCTGGTCGAGAAGGTCAGGCCGCCAAGAAAGCCAAGCCGCGACGGCGAGGATTGAGAGTTTGCGGGGGAGGGATGTGCCATCTAACACTGACTGCGCGCCCAAGGGGGCGCGTGAAATGCGACGCGGGATGACTGCGCATCGCCTTGGAAACCTGAATGGAGTGCAGAAAGGCCGCGACTTGCGATCGCGTATTCAATCCGAGCTTTGCGAGAACGTTTCCAACGTGTGTTTTGACGGCCACCAGCTCGATTCGGGTCTCGTGGCAAATCTCATTGTTGGAAAGTCCGCGGGAAATGAAGTCGACTACCTCAAGCTGGCGCGATGTCAGTTGATAATGTTCGACGAGTTGTCGGTTCAGTCGCTGGGCTTTGATCGAGTGCAATGCAAGAAGATTATGTTGAACATAGCTATGCATCTCATGGAGCATGGAATCGTTGCTGAACGTTTTATCGAGCTTGTTCTTTAGGACGTTCAGAAAAAGCGATCGCTCGATCGTCCTGCCAAAAAACAAATGCGGCTTCGTCCACGAACCCATAGCCCATCGCACCTGGTCGCGATAGATATAGCCACTTTGTGTTCGGCGGTTGCACGGCCACGACAACAATGTTCATCGCTCCGATACCGCCAGTCGCCAATTGTCAGTGCAGTTCCGTCAAACCGGTCTTGCGGTCAATCTTTCTTAGCGCGGCGCGAGGCGGTAGTCGGAGGCTCGAAGCATTGAAGGCTCAGCTATGTCGGGGCGTCAAGAAGTGCCAATCTGAAGCGTTTCGGGTAGCCGTTCGGATACCAGTGGCAACGTCACCCTGACCTGCAATCCTCCGCGCTCACGGTTGCGAAGCGCGATGTCGCCGCCATGAGCCCGAACGACAGCTCGCGCCGATGTCAGTCCCAAACCCATCCCTCCGGTGCCGCGGTTTCGCGATTGCTCCAGGCGAAAGAACGGCGTGAACACCTGTTCGAGCGCGTGAGTGGGGATGCCGGGGCCCTGATCGCTGATTTCGACAACGAGTTGCGTTGCCGAATGGATCAGTTGCAGTTCCGCGCTGTTGCCGTACTTCAACGCATTGTCGACGAGGTTCATGCAGGCCCGCCTCAATGAAAATGGACGTCCGTTGAACGCGATGCGATCGGGGCCGGAGTAAAAGACGGGCTGACCCTGGTCACCATAGTCGTCGGTAACGGTGCGCAACAAGCCGGCGAAATCGAAAACCGTCGCGTCCTCGTCCTTATAGTCGTCCCTGAAAAAGGAAAGCGCCGAGTCCGCCATTGCCTGCAGGTCGTCGACGTCGCGAAAGAGGCGCGCCCGTTGATCGTCGTCCTCGATAAACTCGCCACGCAGCCGGATCTTGGTGAGCGGTGTGCGCAGATCATGAGACATGGCGGCGAGCATCAGCGTTCGGTCCTCGACAAATTTGCGCACCTGCGCCTGCAATGCGTTGAACGCCGCAATTGCCGCGCGCAGTTCTCCAGGTCCGGATTCGCGGACGGGGCCGGCGCGCGGGTCGCCGCCGATGCGGCGCAAGTCTTCCGCGAACTGCCTGATCGGCTTGGCGAGAAAATAAGTGGCAAGCACGGACGCGGCGAGAATCGACAACGCAACGCATCCGAGTGCCACGGCTATCTGCCGCGGTTGCGGCAGCCCCCAGTCGCGTTGCGTGGCGATGAATACCACCCAGCTGCCGTCACCCAGTTCCACTGCAAGAAAATAGGTGCGAGAAGATCTTCCGCGATCGAACCGGATGCTGGTGGCGAGCGGATCGTCCGAGCTGAAAAATACGCGCGGACGCTGGCGGCCTTCGGTCACAAACCATCTGGCCAGATCTGAATCCCGATCGGGCGGTTGCGCCACAGCGAGGCCGCGGGCAACCGGTGAGGGGGCTGGATACCATTCAGCCCGGTTAGATTCAATGCGCACCGCGCGGGCCAGCCGCGGGCGATCGATCGTCGAAGCCGCGTCCATCATGCGCACGATGTCGTCGGCCCTGTCCAGCAATGCCGTCTCTCTCGCCGTCGGGCCGGCAAGATGACTAAAGAGCATGGCGAGGCCGAGCACGCCGATGATGGCTGCGCCGACCGTCAGCGAAATTCGCCAGCCTATGGTATCCGGCGCACGCAATCGTACGTTCATCCGCGTCGCACCGCCGGCGTGAACATATAGCCGCCGCCACGAACCGTGCGAATCACGGAAGGCGTTTGCGCGTCAGTGTCGAGTTTGCGACGCAAACGGCCGACCTGCACGTCGATGCTGCGGTCATAGACCTCATGCGCCGATCCGCGCGTGAGATCCAGCAGTTGATCGCGCGTCAGCACCCGTTGAGCGTGCTCCGCAAACACGAGCAGAAGATCGAACTCGCTACTCGAAAGGATGATCAGTGTGTTGTCCGCGGAGCGCAGTTCGCGCCGGGCAATATCCAGACGCCACCCGGCAAACGAAAGTACAGGCCTCGTCTCTGTGCGCGTCGCCGCCGCGCCAGTCTGCGTCGTCCGGCGCAGCACAGCCTTTACTCGTGCGAGCAGTTCCCTCGCATCGAATGGCTTCACCAGATAGTCGTCGGCGCCCATCTCGAGACCCACTACGCGATCGACGTGATCCGCCACTGCGGTGAGCATGATCACCGGCACCTTCGACGTTGCGCGTATGCGCCGGCAGAGGCTAAACCCGTCCTCGCCCGGCAACATGACGTCCAGAATGACGATATCGACGTGCTGAGCGTCGAGTGCCGCGAACAGGCTATGTCCGTCGGTCGCAATGCTCACCTCGTGGCCATGCTTGCGAAAAAAACCCGTCAGCAAGGACCGGATGTCCTCCTCGTCGTCAACCACCAGTACGTGCGGCATATAAGTCATTTCCAGATGCTAACCGGGGCGGTCCCGAGATTTATGTCAGCTGTGCGTTCCGGTATTTCAAGGGCGACACATTGTATCGGCGCCGTAAAAAAACGCACATCATGCCGTTGAATCTCCTGCGTAATCTCGGGCTCCCCGACTGGAGATTTCTGAATGGCAATATCATCGAAAACGGCGCAGCGCCGAGGCGCCGAATTGGCGCATGTCACGAGAAAAAACCGTCGCCGTGAATACAGGGCCCTGCTGGCTGCGGCTTCACTTGTCCTCAGTGCTGGCAGCGCTCGCGCACAGAACGCCAGCAACCCCGAAGGATCCGGCTTCACTGTCCTCAGCAATGCCACCAATGTCACTCACTGGGGGCTGGGCGCCGCCGTCGGTATCGAACCGTCGCCGTATAAGGGCGACAGTGCGAGGATCACGCCGATTCCGCTTTTCTACGTGGACAACAAATGGATCAGTGCCTACGCGACGACGCTCGATCTGAAAGTCGGGCAATGGGATGGCATCACCTTCGCCTTGCGTGGCAAGGTGGGCATTCTGGAGGGATATAAAGGATCCGATGCACCGATTCTGAACGGCATGGAGAACCGGACGAGTATCACCTTCTGGTACGGCCCGGCACTCGGATGGCGTACCGGATTCGGAACACTGAGCGCCAGTTACCTTATCGGCGGAAACAAGGGGCAGCAGGCGACCCTGGAGTTCAGAAAAGCGTTCGAGTCAGGAAAATTGACGATCGAGCCTCACGCGGACCTCAGGTGGCTGAACGACAAATATGTCGACTACTACTACGGCGTGACCCAGCCTGAGGCACGTGTGGGGCGACCCGCGTACGAAGGAAAATCCACGCTGAATGCCACCATCGGCACGCGCGTCGCCTACCAGATCGCGCAGCAGCAGTCCGTCAGCCTCGATTTGCTCGTCACGCATCTCGGCAGCGGGATTTCCGATAGCCCGCTCATAGGCCGGCGTTTCGTTCCCGCGGCGCGGCTGGGCTATCTGTATCAGTTCAAGTAAGGCCGGTCATCTTGTATGACCGGCGCTTGTTCGGCGGGGTCGAGATTGATATCCCGCAATGCAGAAGCTTGCGCGTCAGTGCCCGCCCGGTTGGCTTCTCATTTTCACAGGAGCAGTTCAATGATGTTTGGCCGGTTTCACGCCGCACCGAGTCGCCACCTCGCGTTTGATGAGCGCGCGGAACGCAACGGCATTGACAATCGCCATGTCGTGCGCGGCGGGTTGCGGGCTGACAATGTCCGCGGCTTTGGCTTGCTTGGCAGCGTACTTTCCGGCTGGAAAGCGTGCTTGTCACGCGACGATCAGCCCGATGCGCCGACAAGCCAGGGTCTGGCCGGCAGCATGGAACCGTTGAGCGCGAATCAGCAGATTGCTCAGCTGCGCCGGGCGCTCGACGAAACGCGGCGGGAACTCGAGGTATTGGTCGAGGCACTGGAATACGGCAGAAGCATCGCCGCAATGTAGGCTTCGGTCAGCGTTGCAGTGGGCGAGCCGACTCGACAACCGACCATCCAGACTGCCACCACCGGCGGTGGACGTCGACTGAGAACTATGATCTGGGATCTCAGACTAGAGGCGTTTGTCACCGATGAACATCGGCTCTAGCGGAAGACGGCTCCACGGAAGGGGCCCGATATGACCGTTTGACCTCTGATACCCGCCCTTTGCGCCGCGACGATGCGATCGGCGTGCTATGGGACCACTTGTCCGATGCCCAAGAGGTTACCTTCGCTATCCCGGAACCACTCGCCTTTTTCGCCCGACGCTGCCCTCGATGGATAATTGCCTTGTATCAGCGCGATGCCGTTGACCGTCTTTAAATCAGGAAGGTCGTATTCCTCGAACGTCACGCCTCGCTGTCGCAGTTCAGCAACGGTCGCCTCTATGTCGCCGACTTCCCAGCCCATTTGCGTGTGCGCGCCAGAGGCCGATCCGGTCGACTCAAACAGTGTGAAGTATCCACTTCCGCACCTATAACGGAGCCCGCCGGGCCGTTCTTCGACTGGCTCCAGACCGAGCTTCGGCGAATAAAACGCCCGTGCTCGTGCGAGGTCTTGCGCCGGCAGCCGTGTAGATACGTCGCTCTCTTTAAGCATGAAATACCTCGTGGCATGAAATCGGAACAATGCCTGACCGGCTCTCGAGATCAGGATGGACAAACGAGGCATCGTGACGATCCACCATTCTGCAAACCTTGCCCTCCTAACGACGAATGACAAAGCGCAGAATTGGCACGCACCGTCGTAAGTCGTTCACCGAGTTGCCGGACCTAGGGCTGCTGCGTATCAAAGCCATCCGCGTCTGGCTTCGGAGCAAAGATTGTTAATGCAGCGCGAAATTGCTCGGACCGTTTGCATCAGTTAACGCCTCACAGACCACGCAGGAGGAGACGGCAAGTTGCCGCCCGCTCGCTTTGAAGCGCAGAGCGTTTAGATACATGGCTCGCAATGTCTCATGGAATTTCAACGACGAACGCATTCAGCTCGACCATCTTGCCGCCGTCAAACCGCCAGACGTCACAGTACGCGTTTTTTATTTGTCTTCCGTCCTCCGCTGACGATGTGATTTCGCCGACCGCCACCACAAAGTCGCCGTCACCAATAAGACTTTGAACCGTGAACTGCGGCGGCGTCACGTACTCTTTCGCCATCCATTTGCGAACTGCCTCCTTTCCGTGGAGGCTTCCGACGCCCACCGTCGTCCATTCGATACCGTCTGCACAAAATGCGAGGAAGCCCTCGATATCACCGGCACTTACCGCAGCATTCGCTTTCTGCAAAACGACTTTGTTCCAGTCCGTCATATCACTCCTTTTTGAATAGGTTACGACATCCGCGCGCGGACGGCTGACTTGCGGAAATTGGTTTGCTTGTCCGAGAGTTATCCCTGTCGAGCCCGGCTCGCGGCCCGCATCGGTACAACCTGTACTTCGACGTGCGCGTTGATCGTGAGGTTCCGCCTCCGACCGCTCGGTGCCGAATGGAGTCGGCACGGTGCCCGCGACGCTTCTCGAACCAGCTCAACGCGGTCATCCTGGCAGAGGTTTATGGAGGCCGCCTAGCTTCGGGCCGTGGATCTGTATGTCGACAGAGGACTTGCGCGCGCTCATGCGGAGGGAAATGAGTAGCACGTCAGTGCGCCATTAATCGGAACGTTGCGGACGCGTTGGCCTTGATGATTGTGGGTGCGGACGGGCCGCCGCGTTTGCGGGTCTCTCGATCATATGCGTGGCTGAAAGTAATCAAGAATCGCTATCATCCGGGGATTCTTTTTCGTCCATCACCGGGGTCGGCAGCGAGGACTGGAGTTCCGACGGCTTAGCGTCGGCGCAGTCGCGTGCTTTGCAACGTCCGTCCATTGACCTGCAGCGGTCGTGTGTCGTCCCTTCGGACCACAGACTGCTAGCGTCACCTACGGACGTTCATCGTGAGACGAGGTCCGGTCAGGAATGGCCGTTCGCTAACTTAGCCACGCACCCAGATGCATGACAGTTCACGTCAAATAGCGGACCTGTAGTTGCGACACCCAGCCGAGCGCGATTGGCTACGGTCCGATGAGATCGGTTGAATTCTTCTTTCGGTGGTGGCGCACAGTCTGTCATGCAGGCTCCCCGACTTGCGGGGTGCTGCGCGAACGCTCCGACGCGAACCCCGATCGCATCAGAAGCTGTCGACGACGTCCTCAATCTTCCCCCGACTTTGTGCCATTCAGGTACTGCCAGTCGAAGCCGTGCGGCCCCTCCTGCACCGTACCAACCGACGTCTCGGGAAAATGCGCAGGAAAGACGATCGCGCATGTTTTCGCTGCATGATTGAGCAGCCATTGTCGTGAGGCTCGCGCTAGCGGCTGGTCCACGCAGAACGTCGAATTCCACTGAGGACGATAGACCTGCAGCGGGCTATGCATCACGTCGCCGGAGAACAGCGCCGTGTGTCCTTGCGAGTGAATTTCGATCGCCATGTGCCCGACGCTGTGACCCGGCGTAGGCAGACAACGAATACCTTCGACGATGTCCTCCACGGCGTCCTGCACCACGCGGGCCTGCTGCGCTTCAATGATTGGCAACACACTGTCCTCGAACACCATGCGGCGCGGCTCCCCGCCTGGGGTATCGAAGTAGTCGCGCTCGCGTCGGCCGAATACATACGTGGCGTTCGGAAAAACCGGCGCCCAGTGGTTGTTTTGCCAGTGCGTGTTCCATCCGACGTGATCGACATGCAAGTGTGTGAGGAGCACGTAGTCCACCTGCTCGCGTCGGAAACCCGCCGCTTCGAAACGCTCGAGCACGGGGTTGTCGAGCCTGTCGAAAAGTGCGCTGAACGGCCGGGCCTTGCCATTGCCGATCCCAGCGTCGACGACGACAGTCAGACCATCCAGTTCGACGACCCACAAGTGTGTTTTCAACCATATCCGTCGATTCGCGAGGTCGACGCTCGCCGTCGAAAAGTGCGTTTCCATTACGCGTTCGCCTTCGGCGTCCCAGTCGGGGAACAAGACCTCGGGAGTCAGCGGGAAGGCTGTTTCGTCGACCCGGGTGATCGTTGCCCCGCCCACGCGAAAGGTGATGGAAGTATCGTTCATGGCACTACTCGCTTATCGTTAGCTACGAAGCCATTCATTCTGCAACCCGTGTAGGCGCAGCGTGAACAACGGGCACACGCCGCATGGCGACCGCGTAGAGCGCTGCGCCGATCAGCGCGGACAAGCCGCCGGTCAGGGCCAGTGCCACGCCGAGGCTGTCGCCTCCGTGTCCGAGGTGCTCATTGAGAGCACCAACCGCCAAAGGCCCCACACCGCCGCTGATCGCATTGGTCATGAACACGAGAAGCGCGAGCGAGCGGCCGCGCATGCGGTTCGGCACGGCGATCTGCAACGGCACAGGCGCAAGGCCCATCGCAATGCTCGCAGTGAACGCGCACGCGCCGTAGAGCACGACCGCCGTCGTGCTATCGCTCACGAGCGGCATTGCAATCGCGGTAGGCACGAGCGTGGCAACCGCGCCGGCGGAAAAGCCCAATACCTTGCGCAATGCGCTTTCGTCCGTGACCCGTGACGCGAGTATGCCTGCGCACGCAACGCCGAGCATGCCGCCGATCATGTACGCGGGAGCGGCCAATTGGCCAACCATTTTCGGTGCAAGATGGAAATGCCGCATCAATAAGGTCGGAAACCACGCAGCGTGCGAATAGAACAGCGTGATAAGCGCCACATATGCCGCGAAGTAAGGCAGGCAGAAGCGATTGCGCAGGAACAGTTCGACCAGAACGTCACGCAGGGACGGCATGACGTCTCTCGCCTGTTTCGCATGAGCGAGCGTTTCCAGTCGGACAGGTTCGCGAACCGTCAATGCCACCATCGGGGCCAATGCGAGCCCGGGCAATCCGACCGCGACGAACACGGCTTGCCACGGCTCCACGCCATGGGCAGCGAGCCATGTACTGCCAGAACCATGTGCCGCGGACAGCAGCGTGCCGCCGCCGAACAATGCGACGCCGCCTCCTACATACGGCCCGAGCATGAATACACTGCTCGCGCGCGCCACGCGGCGCGGGGTATAGATGTCGCTGAAGATCGACAAAGCCGCGGGGCTCAACGCCGCCTCGGCAATCGCGGTGCCTGCGCGGGCCACCAGCAGTTCGGGGAAGCTCGAAGCGAAGCCGCACGCCATTGTCGAGATCGCCCAGATTGCAACGCAAGCGGCAATCAGCTTGACGCGGTTGGCTCGATCGACGAGCCGCGCGACGAAAACGCCCGCCGTTGCGTAGCACATCGTGAATGAAAGACCCTGTAGCAGGCCAATTTGCGTATCGGTGAGCACAAGTGACTGCTTGATTGGCTGCACGAGAATGCTGACGACCTGCCGATCCAGATAGGAGAACGCGAAGCAGATGAAAAACAGGGTTACGACATAGGCCGGACGCACGTCGCCGGAAGCAGGCGGGGCAGCGTCCCTGGTCGGCTGTGCCAAACGAGGGTGAGCGCTCATACATTGTCTCCGCACGATGAGTCGGGGGATAGAAACGCACCGTTCTGGTTGTGCCTGTTCGGTGCTTAATCGGCGCGGGTATCCGCCGCCAGCAGCGCGATGCAGTCGCCGGGTTCCACGCGCGCAAATGTGCGCATGCAAACCACTGTGGCGTCCGCACGAAACCGAATCTCCTTCGGCGCCTTCCATGGCCGGTGCGGATCGAACAGCCGCCCCGCGACCTGTCCTTCTCGAACGCGATCGCCAAGCGCGAAGGCGGGCTCGAATACGCCGGCAAGCGGTGAATACACGTAGTGGCGCGCGCCTTCCACGCGAAGAAAGCGCGTTTGGCCAGCGGGCAACGGATCGTTTTCCGGCACGACACCTAGCCGGTGCAGTACCCGGTGCAGCCCGCTTTCGACAATCGCGAGGTTGGCCGCGTCGCAGCCCGCGTGGCCGCCAAATTCACCGCAAAGAAAGAGCCTTCCGTGGCGTTCGGCCGCCGCCGCGAATGTGCGGTCTTCGCCAAGCAGATCCATGATCATCGTGTTCGGCGCACCGAACGCGCGGACAAGATCAAGATAGAGCTCACGCCGCTCGCCGTCGCCCGGTGGGGATGCAAGAAGCGTAGGGGCGTGTTCGAACGATGCACCTCCCGCGTGGAAGTCAATCACGATATCGGCGCGCGGAAGAAGTTCCGTTTCGACGTAGTGCGCGATCATCTCGGTCGGTTGCCCGTTGCGTGCGCCAGGGAACATCCGGTTCAGATTGCCGCGATCGATGGGGGAGGTACGCGTGCCGTTGATGAAAGCCGGGAAATTCAGAGCGGGAATCACGATGAGACGGCCGCGTATTGTCATCGAAGGTAGTCGCTGCAACAGCTTCATGAGCGCGACAGGACCTTCGTATTCATCGCCGTGATTGCCGCCCGTCAGCAGCACCGTGGGGCCGGTGCCGGCGTCGGCGTTGAGCACGGCAAGCGGGATCGGAACGTAGCCGTACGCCGAGCGATCGTGCGACCAGGGGAGCCTGAGCGTGCCGGTCTGAAAACCCGTGCGCTCGAAATCCACGTCAGTGGCGAGAAGGGATGGAAGATTTGACATGGTGCGATCCGTAGAGATCGAGGCGGCGCCCCGGTTGCCTTTACTATCGCCGACGCTAAAGCGCATGCCCAATGCCGTTTTCTGCTGCGGGTGATGCCTCCGGAGCATCACTGTCTACGGCTTCCCCCATTGACGCGGCACGTTAGGGCGCCGCCTGCCGCAACTGATCGACGAACCGCTCCAGGGCCGGGTTTCCTCCGTTTGCGAGGAAGCAGAATTCGAGTGGCAACGGCACCGAAAGATCCTGCAGATCGACGAAACGCACGCGCGCTGGCGGCCGATCGCGATTCGCGGCATTCACAATCGCGCCTCCCATGCCCGCGGTCACGAGCGATAAAATCGCCGTTTCGGTGCTGGCCTCCTGCCGGATGTCGAGTGTGAGGCCGCGCTCGGCGCAAGCGCTGAGCAATCGATCGTAGTACGCGGGATAAACGCGACGCGGAAATGCGATAAATGGGGTGTCCCGAAGCGCAGCGGTTACGACGGCTCCCTCTTTGCCGAGCGGCCACGCTTCGGGGACGGCCAGCACGACATTCTGTTCCAGCACGCGCACGCTCGAGATCCCTTCGGGCAGCACTCCCACGCGATAGCAGAAGCCACCGTTGAGCTGCCCGGCCGCAATCGATTCGAGTTGTTCCGGTGTGTTCATCGGTAGCAGTTCGAGTCTCACATCCGCCACGGCCTGTTCGAATTCGCGTAATGCACGCGAGACCACGCCGCTCCATGCTGCGTTTTCGACGAAACCGACCCGCAAATGTCCACGCAAGCCCGAGGCGATCTGGCGGGGGAGGCGATTGGCAGCGTCGACACGGTCCAGTATCTCGCGCGCTTCTGCCAGGTAGGCTTTGCCCGCGGATGTGAGCACCAGGCCGCGTGGTGTGCGATCGAACAACGCCGCCCCGATGGCTTCTTCGAGGTCCTGGATTTGCCGCGAGATCGCAGGCTGCGTCACGTGCAGTTGTTCAGACGCAGCGCGTACGCTGCGCAACTCGGCGACGGCAACGAAATAGCGGAGGTGCCGGAGTTCCATGGTGGGAAGCCCAAGAACGCAGGAGCGTAATGGTAAATCATCGTGGACGTTACCCAAAGTCGGCAAAGACCGACTATTTGCCGGCCGAGACGCCGCGCGACTGGCCATTGCAGCTTGCAACCTGCCGTTGCTTTCGCATTTGGGTCGAAAGGCGATTGTGGGCCGACAAGGGAAATTCGCGGCGAGGCCGAGCCGGTGACTGGCGGGCTCAGGCCGAATTTTCCGGTTTCGACCGAGGCCGACCTCTGAAGTCCTTCGGAAGAGTACGCGCAGCGAATCGCCTTGACTAAAAAATTCGCCATCGACCCGGAGCGGCGAGGTTGGCAGAACCTGCCACGAAATTTTGCGAAAGCATTGTCGATTTCCGATCATCAGCTTCGTCGTCAGTACATACCCACGCAAAGGATCTTCTATGAAATACCTCGGCTTGGCCTACTTCACCCCCGAAGGGTTTTCCGCAATGCCATCGGACGACGTCAAGGAACTGGTGAGCCGATGCCCCGCGTTGGACGAGAAGATGCGTGCTACCGGCAAGGTTCTGATTTCCGCGTCGCTTGGCGATCTGGACGGCTGGAGGACACTTCGCCCGCGCAGTGGCAAAACGCAAGTGACCGATGGACCGTACACCGAGTCGAAGGAAGTCGTGGGCGGCCTGTTTATCATCGAAGCGGATAGCCTTGACGAGGCGTTGCGCATCGCGTCCATGCACCCGGCCGCCACTCTGGGTGAAGAAGGCGGATGGGCCGTTGAGCTTATCCCCATGGATTTCTACCTGGCTCGATAACGGTCGACGCGACGTCTATCGCGTCGATCCGCACGCGCACGGCTTTCATGGCCATGGTGGGGCGTCGCTCATGGCCGCGCATGCCGCGCTGCCTCCTCAATGACTGCAGCAACCTGCCGCGGACGCGATTCATACACGGAATGACTTGCGCCGGGAATCACCGTCGTGTGGCTATGTGCCCGCTCGTAGTACCAGCGCTCCAGGCCGGGACTGATGATCTTGTCGTCGCCCGCGACGATGCCCCAGCTCGGTTTGTATGTCCACGCCGCAGCAGTCAACGGTGTCGAAAAGACATTCGCGGCCGTAAGCATCTGCGCGTGCGATTCGAACTTCGCTTCCGCCGGTGGCAGATCGGCCGCGAAGTCTTCCGGGAATACAGCGGGATTCAGATAGGTGTAGCCATCGGCAGTCTTCTCGATGGTGTCCGATTGCTTCGACGTGTAGCTCGGCATGCGTTTGCCGAGCGCGCTTTCATCTTCCCCGACCGCAGGCGCATGCGCCGCGACATAGACCAGGCCGACCACGTTCGGATGCACGCCGGCTTCGGTGATGACCGAACCGCCATAACTATGACCGACAAGTATCGTCGGACCTTGCTGCAGGTCCAGTACGCGGCGGGTGGCCGCCACATCGTCCGCCAGCGAGGTCAACGGTTCCTGCACGAGACTGACGTGATAGCCGTCCTTCACGAGGATGTCGTAGACCGGTTTCCAGCCAGAGCCGTCGACCCACGCGCCATGGACGAGAACGATATTTTTGGCTGGCGCAGGACCAGGTTCAGAAGCGGGCGTGGCGGCCATCGCGGGCAAGGAAAAACCAGCGGCGACTGCGAGCGCAATCGATAGATGCGAGAGAAATTTCACAAGTGACTCCGTCATCGGATAAGAGAGGTGGAATGGGCCGGGATGGCTCGGCCGCCCGGCCGCGACAATCAGCTTCCGAAGTAGGGCGAGCAGAAACCCGCGGGACCGACGCAGGTCGATGTTGTCATCGACATGCGCGCTGGCGCGCCCGACGAGGTGCGCTGCTGCGCGCCGCCGAAACCGCCGCTCCCCTGTTGTGCAGCGACTTTTGCTTCCGCAGCCTGGATGTCGTTAGGGTAGTAGGCATCGCTTGCAAGCGCCGACTTGTAACCCGCGTGTTCGAGCTGCACCAGATCGGCGCGGACTTCGGCGCGCGTGACCGGCTCGCTGGACTGTGCGAAGCTCAAAGCGGGCGCGGCGAGTGCGCTTGCGGCGACTGCGAGACAAACGAAGATTTTCTTCATGATCAAACTCCTTGGATGATTGAACGAATCAGCTGGGCCTTGAAGCACCTGTCATGCGTCAGGCGATGCTTTATGCGGCTGACCGTGTCGTTGGTCCAGCCGTGAATGAAATGTAGTCGGGCGTGGCTTGCCGGGCCATCGTACGAAGGCGCGCGAGCAGGCATCCTGGTGTTGGTTCCGCGTGTACTTTCGGATGACCGTGCGTGCATTCGATGAGGCGCGTCCACGACGCTCATCGAAACCTTCGGTCAGCTGCAACGCTGCGGCGCATGACGCCGCCATACCAACGTATGACCCGCCTGGCAGCGGTCGGAAGAAGCTATACGCACATATGACTTGCCGCGCCCGTCACGCTCTCTAAGATTGGCACCACACGAGCGGACCGGATGTGCGGGCCGCGCCGACAGCATATGATCGAGGACACGCGCTTGAACTTCCCTCCATTAGTCTCAGTCATCGACGACGACGAATCGGTTGGCGCCGCCACGTCGAGCCTGTTGCGCTCGCTCGGCTGGAATGTGCATCTGTATTCGTCTGCGGAATCGTTTCTGGAATGCAGGCATTTTGACGAAGTTGCGTGCATCATTAGCGACGTGCAGATGCCTGGCATGACCGGCCTGCAGTTGCAGCGGCGGCTGCGCGAGCTGGGTCTCGCGTTGCCAATCATCTTCGTCACCGCGTTCGTATCCGACGCAGTGCGAAGGCAGGCGCTCGACGGCGGCGCACTGTGTTTTGTCGGCAAGCCGGTGGATGGGGCCGTCGTATCCGAATGCCTGCGTATGTTGCCGCAACGGTTCGATACCGGTGCCCGCTGAGCGCACGTCTTCGTCAAGTCAACGCCAATTCGACTACCTATGCCTGCACCGCTTAGTCCGGCCGATCCGCGCGGCCAGCAGCACGAGTCGGCCGATACCCCGCGCCACGATGCGCGAATAGCATGGGCGCTTGCCGGTGCCCTTGCGCTGGGGGTTTCCTGATTGATGCACTCACGCCGCTTGACATCGCGATCGCCGTATTTTATGTCGTTGTCGTGCTGCTCGTCGCGCGGGCGCACGGCAACCTCCCGCGCGCCATGGGGCTGCTCAGCGATCATCAAGCACATGGGGGCGTCGAAGATTCAGGGCCGGGCATTAGCGAGGACAGCGCGGGCAAATATTCAACGCCTTCTTCACGACCAGGGCCGATAGTATGGGCATGGGTCTGTCGATCTGCCGGTCGATCGTCGAGGCGCATTGCGGCCGCATCTTGGGCCGAGCCCGCCGCGCAACGCGGTGCGTCGTTGCAGTTGATTCTGCCCGTTGACAGGGAGAGATGCCATGAGCACCCCGCTCGACAAGTCTGCCAGCAATGCGATGGTCTATGTCGTCGAGGATGACGACTCGATGCGCGATGCCGTCAGCATGTTACTGCGCTCGGTGGGACTTGCCGTGCAGACGTTCGCATCGGCGCAAGAGTTCCTCGCGTGCGAGATGCCGGACGTGGCTAGCTGTCTGATCCTCGACGTGCGTCTTAAAGGGCAGAGCGGACTGGCGGTGCAGGAGCAGATCGCGGCAAGCGAACTTGGCCTGCCGATCGTTTTTATGACCGCGCACGGCGATATCGCGATGACCGTCAAAGCGATGAAGGCAGGCGCACAAGACTTCCTCGCCAAGCCGTTTCGCGACCAGGACATGCTCGATGCCGTCGAGAACGCGCTTGCCCTCGATGAGAAACGGCGAACGTCGAGCCGCTCCGTCGCCGATCTGCGGGCCTGCTACGAATCGCTGACGCCGCGAGAACGGGAAGTGATGGCGTTCGTCGTGTCGGGGTTAATGAACAAGCAGATCGCGTCTGAACTGGACCTAAGCGAAATCACGGTCAAGATCCACCGCGGACAGGCGATGAAGAAGATGCACGCGCGCTCGCTTGCGGAGCTGGTGCGCAAGGCAGAGGCGTTGGGCGTTGGGCCGAATCGGAACTGAAAGCCACCGGGAGACATCTCCGCCTATGACTCCAAACAGGCGGTATGGCGCTGGCCGAGTCGACGTGATAGCAAATCCACGCACTGCCGCGACTGCGATCGTACCGGTAATGACACCACGCGAGCGCCATACCGATAGCGATGCGCACTAGAGCGTAAGTGCAACGGCGCGCGAGTGGCCGATGTACCTTGGGAGCTGCCGTCGAGGTGGCGCCGGGTGGAACGGCTCAAGTGGGTCGGAAGTACGCGCTGACGACTGTCCGCTCCCGGGCGGCGAGATTCCACTGACCGCTTTCCGCGATGAAACTGAAGAGCGGGCTGACGCTGCCGCACCCATTGCAGACCTTCGACCCGGCATGAGCCCGATGACGGATCCCGACGGTGTAACGGCCGTTCGTTCGCCCAGGTGGGTGGCTGTTCGTACGAGCTAGGCATTCACGCGTCCGCGCGGGAAGGGCAGCCACAAGTCACGTTCCCCGAAGTTCGCGTGCCAGTATCGGCAGACGTCAACTTTCACTGCAATCGACTCCGTACGCGGTATCTCTCATGTCTCGTGAAGCTGCCAATGATTACAAACAGCGCACGACATTGCGCCTGGTCGAAAACGGTCAGCGTTGACCAACTATAGCCGGTCATGCGCCGATCGCGCTTTCACCGGGCCGCGATTTGCAACGACGGATGCACTCAGGTGCTGATATGGGACCTTCGTCCGATATCGGCGTATGCGTTTGTGACCTATGGTCCACTGGTGGCCGATGCATCCGGGGGCCAAGCCTCCGTGCCAACAGTTGTTGCTCATCGGAGAGGACGGGATTGCAGCGCGGTTAGCATCGGCGCGATTGACGCCGCGCGAGGCGCGAATTCAGCTATACACGCCTTCGCCGCTCTTTTATGACGGTGGTTGCACGACACTGAGGAGGTGAGAATGAAGAACGCGTTATCGGGCAAGATAGGCGCCGTCATGGTCGCCGTAATACTGGGAGCGTGCGCGGGCGGACTTGGGTCAGGGTGAAGTTCTGGGTCCGATTCCAACGCGCCGGAGAACTCTGGTTTCCTAAGGGATTATTTTCGTCTGACGCAGACCACTGACAGCCAGGGCAGGACCATTCGGGCCTGGGTCAGTCCCAGGCTCACGCGGGCCAACTACAACGCGATATTGCTCGACCCGCTGGTTTTCTATCCGGAGCCGAGACCGAACGACCAAGTGAGCGCCGAGACGTTGCAACAGATCCTCGCCTATTCAAATGACACACTGAAGCAATCACTCGGTCAGCGGTTCAGGATGGTGGATCGGCCCGCGCCGGGGGTTCTGCGTCTTCGCGCCGGATTTACCAGCGTCGCATCGCAGAGCGAGGGCCTCAAGCCGTACCATTTTGTACCCATGGTGTTTGTGGCGACTATGGCACTGAGGACCGCGACAGGTACGCCTCAACGGGCCTTTATAGTCATCGAAGCCGAGGGAACAGACAGTGTCACAGATGAGTTGTTGGGAGAGAGAGTACGGATTGGGACAGGCGAGCGGCTGACCCAGGTTGCAAGGCAACCGGTCTTGACGTTGGACACATTAAAGCCGTTACTTGATGATCTGGCAGACTCCGCCTTTCCTGAACCGGCGCAGTACGTCAAACCTAGGTGAGACGGACCAGATATGGCCGCGCAGGCGGATGCTTCACGGCGCCTGCGATGAAACGGGGGGAATCATGCTGACACCGGATTGAAGCCCGGTGTTGCATGAAGGATGGGACGTTGGAGCGATCCCGCTCGGTTTACGCTCTGTGGCTCACGACGACGTCTCCTATCCCCACTGTCGACTTGCAGAGCGCTGCAACTAAGCATGTAACTGGTGTTCTCCGTGATCCGATGGGCGATAGACGTCTGCTTCGGTGGGAGGGTATCTTTGACCGTGTTCGCTACTCGCGCGATCGGGCACGCACTTGCACGACCACATCGTCGGCTACATGGCAAAGGAGTATATGCCGCACAGTCGGGCGGCGAGTGCCAGTGGTGCATGGGTCCGCTGTCGCGTTTGCGCCGTGTAACGCCCTCTGACATCGACTACCAGAACACTTCCAGTCATGTGGTGATGACTCATGGCCCCGCAGGCGGTATCGATCAAGTCGCGTCGCGCGGATCCGGCTCGACTCACAGCAGCTAGTCGCGTGCCCACGGCAACTGGCAATGGCAAATGGCTCCAGCATGCGACCGCTGCAGTTGTTCTGTTATGGCCTACGCTGAGTTGCGCGCAGGAAATGGAGCCGCGCGCCTATTCGGCGGCTCCCACAGGTACCAATTTCATAGTAGCAAGCTATGCCCGATCAACCGGCGGGATGTCGCTAGATCCCACGCTGCCGGTCACCGACGTTAGCGCCAAAATCAACACGTATCTACTGGGCTATTCGCACACCTTCGGAATTGCGGGACATGCCGCGAGCTTCGCGCTGGCGGTACCCTACAACAATGCCGATTTGAGCGGCAATGTACAAGGCGTACCCGGGACCGCGTGGCGGTCTGGGATGGGCGACGCGGCGTTCAGATTCGCAGCGAACGTGTTAGGTGGCCCTGCGCTTCCGCCGGAGGAATTTGCACGTCGTCAAGCTACCACTACGCTAGGCGCGAGCCTGACAGTGATCGCGCCGACCGGCCAGTATGTGCCGTCCCGTTTGATAAACGTCGGATCGAACCGTTGGGCGTTCAGGCCGGAACTCGGACTGTCTCAACCCTTGGGGGATTGGTTCGTGGAGGGTGCGGCCGGTGTATGGCTGTTCACAGACAACAATCAATTTTTCGGAGGACATCAGCGTAGCCAGGCGCCCATACCCGTTCTTCAGTGGCATAGCGGCTATACGTGGCGTCCTGGATTGTGGCTCTCCGCTGACCTGACGTACTTCTCGGGAGGTCGGACAAGCGTAGACGGTGTAGAAAACCACGACCTCCAGAGCAGCGTGCGGTACGGCGTGACATTATCGATCCCGCTTGCTTCGCACTGGTCAGCGAAGCTCGCATGGTCGCATGGGCTGATAACGCGCGTCGGGAGCGATTTCCAGACTGTGTCTCTTTCTTTGCAGTACCGCTGGTTCAATCAGTGACGGTTACACTGGCGGCTTTTTACTGTCTACAGGCTTTGAAAAACGCCAGGGCGACGGCGCTCTGACATGGGACATACGAGCCACCTCACGCGGCGCGCTGCGCCGACCAGACGTCTTTGCATTTCCCGCCATAAGTGTCTGACGGGAGCGTTCGCCCCCTCGTATTGCAAACAGAAGGTCTGACTCCGCTGCATCGGCGGAAACGAATCCTGGGGATAGCGCGAAAGGATCACGACGAATGCCGCTGGCGCGTGATCCGGCTATTACTCCGGTTTTCCGGCGACATGGAAAATCCGGGCCCGCACGACGCCAATGGCCTGCTTAAGCGCGTAGACATCGGTGAAATAGCGCTTCGGAATCCGCATGCGGCAGGCGTGCTCGTCGATCTTGTCGATTTCGTCTCTCCATTGCGCGATCTGTGCGGGAGTCGGTTGCGGATTCCGCCAGATCTCATCTTCGAGCGAGTTGATTGCGCGATACCAGAGGACAAGCCGGTTTTTGATGCGGGCCTCGACCATGCCCGGCACAGCCTGCAGCAAACCCACCAGCACGGCCACGAAGGGAAGCAGGATCAGCAGGCGCCGTTCGACAAAACTCGCCAGCCAGAACGGTAGGTAGCGCTGCAAGAAGGGGCGGCCAGATTTGAAGTAACGCGCGCTCTCGTCGGAAACCGGAAACTCATCAGTGTTCAGGTTTGGAAACGCGCCGAGCGGCGTGAAGTAGTCTTCGCCGCCATGGACAGTCCTGGCCGCCTCCAGCAGAAGGTAAACGAGCGCAGGGTGCAGGGTATCTTTTGACACGAACAGTGCGGTCGCTGCCAGAAGAGTGACATCAGTTTGAGGCAGGTCGTTGACAATGCTGGTAGAGGCACGCGGGAAAACGATCTTGGAAAGCGAGGGAAACTTTTGCACCAATGCATCAGCCTGGGCAAAGCTCATCAGCTTCAGATTACTGTTTAGTAAGCTCGTTTGCATCGATGCATCCGGCCTGCCAATAAAGAAGCCCGCGTCCAGTTGGCCGTTTCGCAGTCCCTCGTACGCTTTGACTGCGTCCAGTTCTCGCAGTGTCGAGTTGTCGCTGGATACGCCGCTATACGTGAGCAGGACGTGCGCTACGTTAAGCAGCCCGCTGCCAGGAATCCCTATCGCGATCCGTTTGCCTCGTAGCTGTGCGAGCCGGTTGACGGTGACGTCGCCACGATAAAACACCCAGATCGGCTCATACGACACTGCGGCGATGGTCTGCAGATTGTCGTGTTCTTTGGCGATGGTTGTGCCGGACTGGATAAAGCCCACTTCGTAAGCGCTGTGGGGATCCGTTAGTCGCTGATAGTTTTCGACCGATCCGGAAGAACTGCGGATGTCTAGCGTGATGCCATCACGCTTCAGGAGGTTTGCGTACCGATCTGCGAACCCTCGATAGATGCCCCCGTCCGCTCCGGTTGTGATGACAATCGTGCGTTGGAAGGCGGGCTTTAGTACGGTGGCCAACCCCCAGCCAAGCACGACAAGCAGCAGTACCGCCGCGATGAAGAGAAGCCGTCGGCGCCCAGGCTTCATCGGCGCCTTCTCGCCACGGTAAAACGCCGGCGGACGCTTGGACGTGTTTCGATCTCGGTTATCAGGCGTCTCTCGTGCGCCCCGATGTCCCATCTCAGCTACCTTCCTCTCGGCCACCCGCAGCTTGGGTCAGTTCTTGAATGCTAGCCCGGGCGCTGAGCCAGGACAATTGGCCTTTGGTGCTATCTCGCGGACTATTGTCCATCAGCGCCTGGGCCTCGGGTTCTCGTTTCCGCTGCCGCATGCGGAACGAAGCCGACACCGGTGTTCATCGCGGCAATGTCTGCGAAACGGCCTGTAGGCAGGCCGTCATTAGCGGGCCCGGAACGATGCCAAGCGCCAGCACCGCAACGCCGTTCAGCGCGAGGAGCGTGCGGTTGCAGGCGCCGGCCATGAGCGGAGATGTGTCCTGCGGTGCATCAAAGTACATGAGTTTGACGATGCGCAGGTAGTAGTACGCACTAATCAGCGAGGTGATCACGGCCAGCACCGCGAGCCATGTAAGGTCTGCGTTCATCGTGGCTTCGAGTACGGCGAGCTTCGCGTAGAATCCGACGGTCGGCGGTATGCCGGCGAGGGAGAACATCATCACCATCATTACGAACGCGAACACGGGGCTACGTTGGTTCAGACCCTTGAAGTCCTGTAGCGTATCCGCCTCGAAATTGCGGCGAGCTAGCAGCATGATTACGCCGAATGTCCCCGTCGTCGTAATGAGATACGCGATGCTGTAAAACATAGCCGAACCGTATGCGCTGGCCTCCTGTCCGGCCGTTCCGTCGACGACTCCCGCCAGCAGTCCAAGCAACAGAAACCCCATGTTAGAAATGGCCGAGTACGCGAGCATCCGCTTGACGTTAAGCTGGACCACACCGGTAATGCTGCCGACGATCATCGAAAGCGCAGCCAGGATCACGAGCATTCTCTGCCAGTCGACGGCGAGCGGCAGCAGGCCCATAACAAGGAAGCGCAGGCCCCACGCGAACGCCGCAAGCTTTGGACCGCCCCCGACGAAAAGCGTCATTGCGGTCGGCGCGCCCTGATAGACGTCCGGCACCCACATGTGGAACGGCGCGATGCCCAGCTTGAATGCGATGCCTGCGACGATGAAAACTACGCCCAACAGCAGCACCGCCTCATTGATGCGGCCAGAAGCGACTGCTGACAGCACGTCGTTCAGTTCCAGGGAGCCCGTTGCGCCGTAGAGCATTGACTTTAATTGACATCCTTGGCGCCAGCGCGAGTTCATCGAATGAAGGTTGACCGCGAGCCAGGGTGAAGATCGACACTGTCGCTTCGCGCTGGAGGACGGTCAACCCACAGCCGGGCCCTGCGTACCTGATCGGCATCCCTGACGTCATTTCGGTATCTGCATCTGAAGCAACCACGGGCATAAAAAGCCCTACTCAGATTCAGTGCGCTAGTTGCCAGCGCAACACAGGATGCGTTCCTCCCGAGGGTATCAACCAAACCCCGTTGGGGCTGAAATCGTACGTCGGGCCAAAGCTCGACGGTACGCTCATCTGGGCAGTGGTCAGACCTCGTGCGTTGCCCGGTTGCGAGTTGCCGGCCACGCCAAGCACGGCGACGCTGGCGCCGGTCGTCTGCGTATCCCAGTAGACGTCACTGGCTATCGACACTGGCCCAAGGTTGTAGCCGGCGATGCCCCCGCCACCTCCCGGCGCTTGCACCCGACCGGTTGCAAAAGACTGTTCGATCACGCTGTAGAGATTCTGGCCAACCAGTGCCCCGGCACAGAAACACTGGACAGGAACAGTGACTGGGCCGGTCGAGTAGGACTGTGTGATCGTATTCGCATTGACCCCAACGAGCCCGCCTACTCCTATTTCACTTCCAGTGACGCTCCCCGAAGCAAACGACTGACTGATTACTGCGGCGTTGTATCCCACCAAGCCTCCAGTAAAAGAAGCTCCGGATTGGACGTCTGCATTGCTCGAAGACCGCCTTATCGCGCCATTGGACCACCCAACGAGGCCGCCAACCGAGTTGCCTGACGCGGTTATCACTTTGCCGCTGGTATGCACCGAGGCAATAGTGCCGCCGTCGTTGATGCCCGCCAGAACGCCGTAGTCGCCACCGTTCAGCGAGCTACTGCCGCTGATGCTGCCTTGTACGCTCAGGTTGCGCACGACGCCCGCCGTTCCAATCTCGCTGAACAGGCCGACGCCTGGATGAATCTCGGAAGAGGAGTCCACAATTTCCAGGTTCGAAATTGTGTGCCCCATGCCGTCGAATTGCCCGGTGAAAGGGTGTGACGGAAAACTGCCAATGGGGGCGTTAGCGCTTCCGGACGGTGGCTGCGCATTCACATCTCTTCCAAGGGCGTAGGTGCCTGACAGGTCGAGTCCGACGTCCTCAAGATCGGTTAGCGAATTGACGAGCTTATAGGCCGTGACCTGAGTGACGAGAGCGCTGTCTGGCGGCGCGGTCCACGCCTGGTTTGAAAGGCTGTTTCCCGCCGCATAGCTGCCGTTCATGTCATATAACGAACTGACAAATCCCGTGCTATCCGACCAGTCGATCGTGCCGTGGTTGGCGACGCCGCCCGCGTTGTCGATGCTCGCCGCGTCCGCCCGCAAGCTCAGATTGCCGCTGCCGGTGTTTTTAATCGTAGTGGCGGGGGCAATCGTCACGTTGCGAAAAGCCACCAGCGATAATGACGCTGGACCTTGCCAGCTGAGATTCGACGCAACGGTCATGTCGCCGCTTGCGCCGTTCGTACCGGTTGCGGTTGCGTCGACGGTTGTGCCCGCGTTCAGGCTGCGCACGAACGCACCCGCAGCGGCGTTATCGACAGTGAAGTTCGGCGTTGACACGTTCCACGATCCCGCCCGCACGGTGGCGTCGCTCGCCAAGGTGAGCGAGTTCGCGAGCGTATCCACAGTGCCGCCGCGACCATCGGCATTCGTTGCGTCCAGCGTGCCTTGCTGCATGACGTGACCATCGCCGGCAACCAGCCAGATGTGACCGTCGCGCATAGCTGTCCCGGTCGCCCGGATACGCGAGCCACTGCCGGCGAGTGCATAAATATTGCCGTCGGCTGCTTCGAGCTTGATCTGCGCGGCCTGCGTGATGCCGCGATCGACCACGGTGCCTTTGCTGCTGATCTGCACGAATACCTGTCTGCTGTTCGACGATTCGTACAACACCACTTGCTGACCGGTGACGTATTCCGCCGTGCCGTTCTGTGCGCTGACGGAGCCGGCATTCACTACGGCATCGTGTGCGATAAGAAAGACATCGCCACCCGTCGAGCTGATCTTGCCAAGATTCACCACCTTCCCGCTCGATGTTCCCGCGAGCGTGAGCGTTCCGCCATTCAAGAATGCGCTATTCGGTAGGTCGAGCGTCGAAGCCACGAATCGTCCGCCCGTACTGATGACGCCGCTGCGGCCCACCACGATGCCTTGCGGGTTAATCAGATACACACTGCCCGTCGCGTTCAGGTTGCCCAGGAGCGCCGAAGGCGAGCTACCCGTCACGCGATTGAGCGTTGCGCCTCCATCGTTGTCGAACGTGACGGTGTTGCCTTTGCCAATCGAGAAGCTGTTCCAGTCGATCACACCACGGGTCGAACCAGGTTGCGTGACGACGAGGGCGGCGCCCTGGCTTGCGATGGTCCCTGCGCCGGCAGTGTAGTGGCCGCCTTGCGGGAGGACGCCACCGGCAAGCGCCGCGTGCCCCAACAACAACCCAGCGAAGGAGATACCGATGCGGGGCGCGATGCGCCGCGGCGAGTGTCGGAAATCTGGCGCGCGTCGTACAGGACGACGGAAAGACGAAGGTGCCATACAACCCCCTTCCGCGGAAGGTCGAGTGGATGCAACGGCTCCCGCCATCCGACCGGAACCGCTTTAAGCGTGGCTAAGCCACAGTCAGAATATTAGTTACCTTGTCCGCTTCATGCCAGAAAATAACCCAGCGTCGCCCGGCCGGGGCCTAACGTTGTTGCGAGCTATCCGGCATCACCAGATTTGCGGCGTGCTCAGAATATCCGTGACAACGAGGCGGCTGACACGCTGGCAGTTACGCGAGCGGGGCGACCTCCTGTCAGCAGTGACCGGCCATGTAGTGTTTCAGACCTTGGAGGGCGGTGAAGGGTGGGAAATTGTTGCTGGCAGGTGACCCGCGAAGCAGTGCGCCCCGGACTTCCGGTTTCGGCCCAGATTGTGTCAAAACGCGCAATTCGTGGGAATAGACGACACCTGTCCCGGCGCTGACGGAGGCGTGTCGACGGGGCAAGCCGAAGGTCAAATCACAGTCGTCCAGATTGCGAAGGATCAAACAAGCCCGTACGGGCATCACGCCCGCATCGCACTCGTAAGCGCTTCTGAACCGAGTACTTTGATTACCCGCTTCATGTTGTACGCCAACACGTGCAAGCTCATCTCAGTACTCACCCGTTCAATGGTTCGTGTCAGGAAATGAGTGGCGCCCATCCATGCCTTGATCGTGCCGAACGGGTGCTCGACAGTCTGTCTCCGGATACGCATCATCTCGGGCACATGATCAAGCCGTACCTGCATCTCATCGAGAACAGCTTCGTGCTCCCAGCGCGCTACGCGACGTTGGGCCCCGGTGTGCATTCCCCTTTTAGCGAACATTGCTGGCAATTCGAACTCCAGTACTTGCTGATCTTCAGGCCGCGCTCAATCGTTCAGAATCGCCATATGAGCCGCTCGCCTGCGGGGCACCTATATTCGTTAGTCTTTGCGTTGTAAATGAAGTCTTCCTTGCCGAAGCGGCCATGAGCCGTTGCGCTCGATGTCACCGTCTTTGGAACGAATACGGTTATTCCAGCCTGATGGCATGCGAGTATCTCCTTGCTCTTGTAGTAGCCACGGTCTGCAACTGCAGTCAGCTTGCCGACGCCCATCTCTGTACGGGCAAGCTTCGCCATCGACGCCAGCTGATCACGATCAATGCCGTCATTGGTCACGACGTGTGCGACGATCAGATGGTGCTTCGTGTCTACCGCCGTCTGGACGTTGTAGCCGACGACTCCAGTCCCGCGCGTCTTCATCGAACGGGCATCCGGGTCAGTGAGCGACACCTGTCGGTCGGGTGCTTCGCTCAGCTTGACCTCAATTGCCTTGAGGCTTTGCATCTGTTCCTTCAAGGCTGCAATCTTGTCCTGTAGTCGCTCTGCTCTGGCCTTCGCGATTGCAGGCTCCTGACGATCCGCCGTGTCCATAGCCTCGAGATAGCGGGCGATACTTGATTCAATATCGCGCATGCGTCGTTCGAGCTTGGCGCTCGTGAAGTTGCGGTCGCGATTGTTCACCGCCTTGAACTTGCTGCCGTCTATCGCAACGAACGCTTCTGCGAACAGCTCAAGACGCTGGCAGAGCATGACGAACTGACGACAGACGCTGCGGATTGCTTTGCCATTGTCTTTGCGGAACCGCGCAATGGTCTTGAAGTCCGGGGCGAGGCGACCCGTGAGCCACATCAGCTCGACGTTGCGCTGAGCCTCGCGTTCAAGGCGACGACTGGATTGAATACGGTTCAGATAGCCGTAAATATAGATCTTGAGCATCACCTCCGGATGATACGAAGGCCGACCCGTTAGCGCTGGCTCGACACCTGCAAACCCAAGTGTCTGAAGATCAAGCTCGTCTACAAAAACGTCGACTACGCGCACGGGATTGGTGTCCGTCACGTAGTCATCGAGTGCTTCAGGGAGGAGAAAGCTCTGTGTACGACTGTCGCCTTGAACGAACCGCTTCATCTCGCTCATCCTCCGCTGTGGGATGAGCCATTTTAATGTGTCAAAAATTGCGTTTTGACACAATCGGGGCCCCAAAGAGACGTTCAGCAAGACCTTCACGTCGACGCTCGAACGTCCGCTGCGCCTCAAGAACAGACTCACGCTCGTGGTCATGTGATCGGCGCTCGGACTCCCAGTGCAGTGCAGATCATACTGATGGCGTCGATTTCCACCGGATTGCGAGCACGGGTGGCGGCCTCCGTATTGCGACCGGTCGGGGAAGTGACCCTATCGCGCAGGCAGACGGTACGGGAAGTAAAGGACCGACCCTCTGCGCCCAACGTCGGGCTTGGCGCCGCTCATGGCAGCGCCTCCGCGAGCGTCAGCCCGTTGAACCCGATTAGCGGAAGCCGTAGACAACGATCTTCTTCCCCTCGAAACTTTCTTGCACGGCCTGCTCGCAATACTGCGGGCACGTTACCGAGCCGTCCCCGCTCGCGCCTGAGACGGTGACTGCCCTATAGACCACGGATTCGACGAGCGTCCCGTCCGCAGCGACAACCATGTTCAGGTCAGTTTCGACACCCGCCGGCACCGCTCCTCCAGCGGTATAGACGATTTTCATGGTGCCGGTGCAATCGGAGTTGACTGTGTATGTTCCATTCTGGTTTGGATTGAAGGTCGTCAGGCCTCCTTTTGGCAGCCCGCCGATCATGCCGAAGTCGGTGCGCGAAAAGCCGCCTGTGCCATCGAACGTCACGAGGGCGACGTCATCAAGAATCGACGTGGAGGCATAGGGAGCAACTTTATTGTTCGGTCCTATCAAGCCTATGATTTCTCCGTGACCGGTGAATGCATACGGTCCTCTGAGCGTTGCGTTCGAACACAGGCCGCGTGAGCCGCCGCGTCCGTCGTGTCCACCCGGACCGTCAGCCTGCGCGGCGCCATTGAGTAAGAGCAGTGCCACGGCGGTTGCTGACAGAATGCTGAATTGTTTGATCTTCACGATAAGCTCCTTGTCGCCCAGATCAGGCGCGAAACATCACGGCGCGCAGGGGGCCATTGCCTGGTGGGATGAGGCGGGCGTGCGCCGTGCCGGTGTGCAGAGCGAGCACGTAAGTCCCTGCCTCAAGTTCACCATCGCAAGCACGAAGGCGGTTCAGTGGTGGCTGAACGGACTACTGGATACACGGCTTTGGTCTGCTTGCGGCCAATGGCCGGAAACATCGGCAGATTGCCGCGTAGAAGCCATGGCGTGCCCCGCCTCTCCTTTGGGCGTATCGGCAACGCCTCCGACGTCCTGGGCAGCCGGTTCGGCCTGCGACGTTGTCATCTTGTCCTGCGCCCACGACTGCCCCGTGACGAGGGCGACAAGCGCGCAAGCGGCAGCAATTCGGATTGTCTTCATGTCCATTTACTCCTGCAAAGGTGAACTGCACGGTCAGAGCATGACTGGCCTCGGAGGCGGTCCCGGACGGCTGCTCTTCAGCACAGGAAGCCTCGTGCCGGCATCGCTATGGCCATGCTGCGGCTAGACCGCGAACAGGGCCATCGACGGCATCTGAAGAAATCGTTAACTCGTGCGGGCAACGGGGAAATCGGGCTCAGAAGACCAGGTTCAGTTCCCAATCCAGCGCGATAAAAAGACAGAGTCGGTGCGTTATCGATGACGCCGGTGGCATGCGATAGCCATCCTAATAGCCGATACGTCTTTCCACCTCCCTGAACCGTCCCATCGATCGATAGCGATGAAACCATGCGCTCGTGCGCAGTTCGCACAGGCGCGGCGAATGCTCGGCAAGTGCCACACCGAGCCAATGGAACATCTCGTCCTGCTGGCCGAGCCTCGCGTAGATCTCGGCGAACAGGAAGGGGGACGTATAGCTCCGCTGACGCCGCGCCATCAGGTCTTGCAAATACCATTGCAGGACCTTCGCATAGCCGCCCGAATCCCACACGGTTCGAATCGTCGATGCCCGTGTGAATTCGTTGCAGCGCGTGAGCGCATCGATCGTGGCGTCGATCGCTTCTTCGTACTGGCCGCGAACCTCGAAGGCGGTTGCCAGCAACTGATAGATCAGCGGCGACCGGTTGCCATGCCCGGCCTTAAGATATTCGCCGATGACTTCGTCGTATCTGCCCGACTGTACGAGACCGAGGAGCCGCGATCCTTCGAAGCCGAGCGGGTCGACCTTTTCGGCAAGCTCGAACTGCGCCCGTCCTTCGGCTTCTCGTCCGAGCACGATCAGAAGCCTCGCGTACAGGCGGCTCGTTTCGGCATGGCTCGGGTTGAGCCGCAACGCTTCGAGAAATTCCTCCTCGGCCCGGTGCCAGTCCCAGTCGTAGAAGTAGTGCACGCCGGCGAGCGCCTGATGGGCCTCAGGCAGGTTCGGATCTAGTTCGAGTGCTCGCAGTGCCGCCTCGCGTGCCTTCGGATAGCCTTGCGACGGCGCGTAAAATCCGTGCGTCGCGGTCGATCCGAAAATGTTCGACAGGCCGACGTAGCCGAGCGCATAAGTCGGGTCGAGGTTGACGGCGGTTTCGAAGTAGCCATGCGCGCGAATGAAGTCTTCGTCGCTCAGTCCGTGGTGGGCAGCAAACCCCGCGTCGAAGTGAACTCGCCGGGTCCAGTAATAGCGCCCGCGCAGATATGCATCGTGCGCCGAAGGATCGACGGGCAGGCGCCTCGCCAGCCGGTGCTGCTGTTGCTCCGCGAGCGCCGGAGACACCTCTTGAGCTAACGCGGCGCCCACTTCTTTCTGAATATCAAGCGCGCCTTTTGCGATCGGTTCGTGCGCGCGGCTCCAGATCTGGACCTGATCGAAAGAGCGTATCAGTTGCGCCAGAATGCGGATTCTTGCGCCCTCACGCGTCAGCGCGCCTTCGAGCACATAATCGACGGTTAGCTCATGTGCGATCTCGGAGATGCTCTTTTCCGACCGCCGATAGCGTGCAGCGGTCGTCCTGGCGATGACCAGAATCTGTTCCGGGTAGAGAATGCCGATGTTGGCCGAAGTCTCGTCTGCGAGGGCGGAACAGAAACCGTCGAGGCTGGCATCGTCCGTCTTGTTCTCAAACGGCAGTACCAGCACGCGAAGGGCCGGCGCAGTAGCCGTCGGCGCCTCACGGTTCGGGAGCCGGATGCCGTCGAGCCGATAGCCTTTGCCTTTCACAGTCACGAGGTACCTGGGACTTTCGGGGTCCTCGCCCAGCGCGACGCGGATCTTGCGGATCGCCGTATTGATGCTGTTGTCGGTTTCGCGATACGTGTTCGTGCCCCAGAGCGCCCTCACGATCTCGGTACGGGTGACCAGTTGCCCGTGACGCGACGCCATCAGCATCAGCAGTTCCATTGGCAGCCGCTCGAGTCGCACCATCTCGCCGCCGCGACGCAATTCGTAGCGCTGGATGTCGAGCTCCACATCCGCAATCCTGATGCCGTCTTGAGAACTCATGCGCGCTCCTCGCGGCGGGAGCGCCTGCTTGCCTCGTCGCTATCGCCTCGCCGCGGGACGCGACGCATTCCGAAGGAGGCGGCGAATGCGAACGCGGCACACGCGACGAGCGGCAGCCCGGGATTCCAGTGAGCATTTGAAGCGGCGATGTGAGCGGCGAGGGGAGTGAGACCGAGCGAGGCAGCCAATCCGAGGTTCATGGCGGTCGCGAGGCCGCTGAATCTGACGTCGACGGGAAACATTTCGGCGATTGCGCACGCATAGACTCCGTTTGCCAGTGAAGTCACCGTACCGGCCAGGATGAACCAGGCGGTCAGGTTCACGTGATAACGGGCGGCCGCGATGAAGAAGATCGGCGTGAGCAGAGCCGACAGGACGGTCCCCGCTCTGAACACGTAGTATCGCGGCAACAGGTCGCCGACATAGGACGTGATGAGAATGCAAGCCGCGACAGCAATCAGATAAAGGATCTGCGCGCTCCCAATTTCCCGTGCTTCGTAGTGAAGTCCTTGCAGATAACTTGGCATGAATCCGATGAACATGCCACTCGATGCACCCACCAGCGAGCACGCGGCAACACCTGCGGCGACCGGCCTGAGATGGCTGCGAAACAGCACGGCCAGCGGTTCACGGTGTCGAGCGCCGATGGCCTGCGCGTACTCATCGGTTTCCGCAAGCGTACGGCGCAGCGCGAAACTCAACAGGCCAACCATGCCGCCAATAAGGAAGCCGATGCGCCATCCCGAGGCGCTGATCCGGTCGGTGGCGAGCATGCTTTGCACCACCATGTTCACGGTCGTGGCCAGCAACAACGCAAGATTGACCGCGACGAAGACGATGCCGCAGATGAACCCCGGCCTCCCGCGTGCGGTCTCTACGGCATAGATGACAGCGCCGGGCAGTTCGCCGCCCAGACACAACCCCTGAACGAGCCGTAACGCTAAAAGAAGGACCGAGGCAGTCGCGCCCCAGACGGCATATGAAGGAAGCATTCCAATCAGGAGCGTGGAGACGGCCGCGATCATCGCCGACGATATGAACACGATGCGCCGGCCATATTTGTCGCCGAAATGACCGAGGACGATGCCTCCGAGAGGCCTTGAGAGGTAGCCTGCCGCCAGCACCGTGAACGACAGCGTCTGCCCCGATACGCCCATTTGTCGCGGAAAGAATTCCGCGCCGATATTTTGGGCAAAAAACCCGTAGATCACGAAGTCGAAGACTTCGAGCGCGCCACCCGTGCTCGCGACCAGAACCGTCCAGCGATGACGGACAGTGACTGGCCTGATTCGGTCGGGACGCGAATCGTCAAGCATGGCCTTCCCCCGCTTTAAGGACGGCGTCCAACCCCTGCATGGCCGGGCAACACGGATACGCTTGATCTGCCGCTTCGCGCAGTGAACATTCATTCTGGACGACAATCGGCTGCGGAGAAAGCACGATCGCAAGGGAAGTGCTGAGCGCGCGAATGGCGTCGGTCCGCTACTGAAGGTACGCGAGGAACAGCTAACGCCAGAGCGGGCAAGTCAATGACCGCTTAACGTGGGCCTACTACGGTCATTGATCCGCGCTCTCGCGTGGATGCTCGAGCGTCGGCTCAATCTCGGAAGCTGCTATAAGGCGAACCCGGGTCGAAGGGCGGTTCAGAGTCGCGAGTACGCATTGGCGGCGGGCATGATCAGTCACTCGAGACTGGCGATGTGCGAACGGCCGGAAGGCGGCGAGCAGCCGCCCGACCACGCCCGGGCCTTGAACGACCGCAATGGCCGATGAACCGCCGACCAACATGATCGCCCGAATGGTCGTCGTTGCCTGGAAGCTGCCGTTGAGTGTGCGCGGTCCTGCGGGACCGTTGTGGGTTGAAGAACGGAACTGCTCGGGCGGTAGGGGCTCCGGCTAAGCGCGGTGGTCCGTGAAGGGTCGGCTGCGCGGTTCAGTATGTTGGAGAACGACGCGATTCGCCTCGTTCTCCGTAACCGTCCGACCGCGACCGTTCTTGACAGCATGTTGATACCGAGCAGTTAAACGCAACCTTGAGTTCAGGCGGTGTCGTGGTGAAGCTGATCGGCGACGACCCATGGCAACAGCTCGTCGACGCGATTGACGGATGCTCGGCGATGCGACCGATGACGTGGCGCAGGTAGGCCTCGGGATCAAGGCCATTCATTTTAGCGGTACCAGAGTGTAGATTGCGGCCCCGCGTTCGCGGCCGCTGTGGGAGCCGAAGTGCGGGAAGTTTTTTCGGCCGAGAGCGACGGCACGTAAAGCGCGTTCAGCGGCGTTGTTGTCGATTTCCACGCTGCCGTCATCGACGTAGAGTGTGAGCGCCGCCCACTGATTCAGTGCGTAGTTGATCGCTTTGGCGGTATCGCCTTTATGGGACACCGTTCATCATTGCGGTGCCAGCCAGGCCGATGTCCGTCCAGGATATGAATGCGGCGAACGCCGAGCGCGGGTCGGCGTCGCGATGATCCCGTTCCGCGACCCTGTGACAAGCCACTTCTTCCCGATCACGGGAAAGCGAATTACATCCCGTGCCGTGAATCCCGTTTATGGATCCCCGGCTCTAGAGTCGGTTTACGCTAAATCGTCGACGATATTCGCCCGGTGTGAGCCCTGTAACCCTGTTGAAAATCTTGCGGAACGCCCCCGCGTCGCCGTAACCGACCTCCCAGGCAATTGTCTCCGCAGGCAAATTACTGAACTGGAGCATCTCGCGCGCCTTTCCAACGCGTAGCCTCTGACAGTAGTCGATGGCTGTCAGGCCGGTCGCCTTTCGAAATCGCCGCAGGAAGGTCCGTTCTTCCAATCCGGCTCGCGAGACGAGCGATGCGAGAGCCATATCTTTGGCGCCGGTGGCCTGAAGCCAATGTTGGACTTTCAGTACGGCGGCATCGCCATGGGTCAGGTTGGGAGAAAAAACGCTGTAGTAGCGTTGCTCGCGGCCGGGAGGATCCACCAGTAAAAAGCGCGCAGTCTCGGCCATGATGGTCGGCCCTAGAAAACGGTCGACCAGTTTTAAACCAAGGTCAATCCACGCCATCATTCCCCCGGCGCAGATGATATCGCCGTCATCGATGACGAGCTTGTCGGTATCCAGACGTGCATCGGGAAACCGCTGCCGGAATATCTCTGCATGAGCCCAATGCGTCGTCGCCGATCGTCCGGCCAGAAGGCCAGTTTCACCCAGCAGAAACGCGCCTCCGCAGATGGAGGCGAGCGTTGCCCCTGCACGATGATGGCTCAGCAGCCAGTCAACGAATGGCACTGCGTCTTCCCGTGACAGCGGTCCGCCAAGGCGCGGCGGCAATATGAGCACTGCGGGTGATCTGTTAGCGTCCCTGGCAATGTTGTGGCTTCTGACTGGAGCTTTGCCCGGCGCATCAGGACGCCATTGGCTCACCCTAAGGAAGGCCGTTTGCTCTTTGTGATGCTGCGCGGCGAACCGCTCTGCAACCTCAAATAAATCAATCAAGCCATGTATGGCTGCAAGCTGCGCGCCTGGAAATTCGACGATGCCGATTTCGATTGGAGGACGTGACGCCATATGTCGATATTGCCTTGGTTAATGTCGATTTCGCCACTGATGATGATCAGGCGTCAGGCTCATGATGTCCAGACAATTTCTCGGACCAGCCAGAAGGGCAGGCAATGACAGACCAGATATCTGAAAACACAGATGTAATTCCAGAATGGCAGATCGCCGGTGAGTGGTTCGACGTGTGCTCGTGCAATTCGCCGTGTCCTTGCACCTTCGCCCAGCCTCCAACCAATAATCATTGCGAGGTGCTATGGGCCTACAGGATCAATGAGGGGCACTACGGCGCGACGCCGATGGCGGGCCTTAAGGTTGTCCTGATTGCCGGATTTACCGGGAATCTCTGGGACGGCGCGATGCTGAACCCCGGCGTGTTCTTCGACGCCGCAGCCGACGAGGACCAGCGGCAGGCGCTGGTGGCGATCTTCACCGGCCAGGCCGGGGGGTGGATGAAGCAGTTCGTGCCGACACATGTGAGCGGAATCAAGGGCGTCGAGTTTGCCAACATTTCAGTCGAGGTCGACAGTGCGCTCGAACGGTGGAGCGTGGCGGTCGAAGACAAGGTCGAGGCGAGCGGCAGGGCCATGAGCGGCCCGACCTCCGATCCGACGAAACGTCTCCAGAGCTACAACCCGCCGGGGAGCGAGGTCGGTCCGACCGACGCCCCGGTGACCTGGGGCAAGAGCGTGGCGGGCCGCTGGAAGGCGTTCGGCTTTGATCAGAACATCCCGGCCGGTCAGGCCAGCAAGCATATCCCGTTCAACTGGCATGGACCGGACGCGCCATGAGAGCCGTACTGTCCGCTTCGCGATCTGCAGCGTCCGCTCTGGGACGGGGACAGCCGGCCCTCGGCTGGACGATGGCTGTCCTGGCACTCAGCCTTTCGGCCTGGCTCTGCGCGCTAGTGCTCATGGGCGGCATGGACGAAGGGCCGGGAACGCCGCTGCACAATCTGCCGGTCTTTCTCGCAGGCTGGGTGGTGATGCTGACCGCAATGATGCTACCGTCCGAACTCAACTACATTGCAGCGTTCGCTGCGGTGCTCAGGTCGCGCGACAGGGCATCCGCCGCGCGTCCGAGCGTCATGACCAGCTTTGTCGCCGGCTACGGCATAGCCTGGGTCGCCTACGGCCTTGGGGCCTATCTTCTGGACCTGGCCATTCGGGCAGTCAGCCCGGAGATGATCGCGTGGAATCGCGCAGGACCGTCGCTGGCCGGCTCGGTGCTGATCATTGCGGGCCTTTTTCAGGTCTCGTCCCTGAAGCAGGTTTGCCTGACGGGATGCCGCACGCCTCTCTCGTTTTTCGCGCGCTACTGGCGGGAAGGCAATTTCGGTGCTGTCACGATGGGCTTCCGGCATGGACTGGTTTGTGTCGGTTGTTGCTGGGCGCTCATGGCAGTGATGTTCGCTGTCGGCGCAATGAGCCTGACCTGGATGGCGTTGCTGACGCTGTTCATGTTCGCCGAAAAAGTCCTGCCGAAGGGCCAGAAGCTGGCAACTCCGATTGCTTCCTTCTTGTGCGTCATGGGGATCTGGATCGCCGTGTCCCCCGGGACGGCGCCTCTTCTCAAGGATCCCATGATGTTCGCCAGCATCTGTCGTGGGCTATGACGAAGTGGCGAAAAATTGCAGAAATCTGTTGAGCGAAGAAGGCCGCGGTGTAGACAAGACGCCGGGAGCAGTAGGCAGGAACTGACGCGAAATTGTCATTTCAGCCAATGCCGTTAATGCGACGATTGGGGCCTCAGCAGCCCTATCAATACGATCCGATGCCACCACGCTCGATCGCTGGGCGCGGGACAGATGCTGGCGCGCTTCGGCTGGTCGGTAGTGAACGCAACGATTTTGCCGTTTCTTGCGCTTGCCGCGGTAGCGACCTTGACGTTTGCACGGTCGCAAAGGCGCGCGTCGGCTGCGTTGTGCGTGCGATCGAATTGCAGCAAACGCGGAGCATGGAGATTATCGATACACAAGAGGGTACGACTGCCTTCACCACACACTGAGAAGCAGGTAACTGGAGCAAATATATGCCGAACTTCAATGATTTCCAATTCAGGAAGCAGCCTTGGTACGACGCATCCACTATCCGCGACCTGATACCCACGTTCATCCCGATGAAGACGATCGTGGTCTACTGCTTCGATCCTCGGGCAAGCGAAATTCCGAAGAAGGTTGCCGAGCATTTTGGGGAGATTTACCCCGGCGAGAACATCATCGACGAACATGGCAGCCGGGTCGGACATACGGCGACCTTGTTTACCGTATCTAACGCGGGTGGCCGGGCTGTCGCCGCGCTGCAATCGGTTTCGACAATGGAGTTTCTCTTCCGGATGCAGAATGTCGTCGTGGTACACCACTCTTTCTGCGGCGCGACGGCCTTCACCGCGGATGGCATTATCGACGCGTTCCATCACGATCATGGCGCGGATATCTCGAAGTCGTACGATCACGATAGCCTCTGCATTGAGGATTACGAGAAATCGCTCAAATACGACGTTGAGCTACTTCGCGCTAGCCCAGGTGTGCCGAAACATTTCAATCTCTATGGCTTGTTCTACAACATTGATACCGGCGAGTTGACTGAAGTAGTGCGGGACATTCCAGCCCGGAAGCCAGCATAAACAAGCGGGCGTGACGGTCCGGCAAAGCGCTGCCTGCCGGGCCCATCTATCTTCTCAGGGGTCTGATTCTGGTCACTCAGCGGTCGTCCCGATGGCCGCGAGGCCGGCATTGACGGTGGCATATTTCGCGCCGTGCCCCTAAAACCGTCATCCACTTTCAGCCAAACGAGGCCAAATTGGAGTGAGAGGTACTCGGGCGACTGCGGAAAGCTACTGGCGGGGCTGCATCCGGCTCGTTCTGAGGGCTGGTGACATGTTCGGACGTTGATTCAGAAAGGAAAGATCGATCGAGCTACTGAAGGTGCCAGGCGTTGAGTCATCGTGTGAGGCCTCTTTGAGATCGACCGAGCGGCCGACGCCCTTCAGCGTTCTACTCTGGAGCGCGCCGCTGCCTTTGAGCGGATGCAAGCCGTATCAAAGATACCGACCGAATCAAAAAATCCATCAAACCTCAAGAGTACGCCATGGAGCCACCTAAAACTGACGTAGTCGGAGCAGCAGATATCGAATCCGATGAGTATCTTGCCAACGTAGTCTGGGCGTCTTTGTCGGAAGCGCCGCAGGAGTGTGTCGAACGTTTTAAAGGCGGCGCGAGATACCGGCGAGAATTTGCGCCCTTTGGCGCTGCGCGTGAATATAGTGCAGAGAGCGTCGCCCAAATCGCAGCCATGTTGCCGCCCGGTCAGAGCCTTATCCTCTTTACTGCGATGAAACCAGAGATACCTTCTGGCTACGCTGTGACGCTCGACGCCAACGGCCACCAGATGATTGCAGAAAAAAAATTTCGGCAGTCTTCCGACGCCCGAGTTGTCCGCCTTGGACCCGACGACGTTTCGGACATGTTGCAGCTGGTCGAGATTACTCGACCGGGTCCTTTCAATTCGCGCACGAATGAGTTGGGCAACTTCTTCGGTATTCGCGAGAAAGGGCGACTTGTGGCCATGGCGGGAGAGCGCATGGCCGCGGGCAGGCACGTGGAGGTCAGCGCCGTATGTACGCATCCGGACTGGCGTGGTAAGGGGTTGGGACGACTGCTGGTGGAGCATGTATCGGCATCGATTCAGCAACACGACCGCATCCCGTTCTTGCACGTGTTCACGACGAATACTCCTGCTATTCGCCTGTACAGAGAGCTTGGCTTCCGGATTGCCCGAACTCTCCACGTGACAGCGATCGTACACTCGCCGGCTGGCGAAACCTGAACGACGAATTGCTAGAGCATGACCAGATAGCCAAGCGTCGGTGGGTCGGGTGTAGCGGCCCAGATAGTCGAGTACGTGTGGGGTGTCGCATAAGGGAGGCTTCGCATAGGCTATCCGCTCGGCTTATGCGGCCGACGTGAGAAAGGCGGCGAACGCCTGCACGTTGGCGACCGGTTGATCCTCCTGGAAGAAGCTCGCCTTCGATGTCGATGCCCGCTGCTTCTGCCTGTTTGCTGACCGACATTAACCCCGTGAGCGTTTGCATAGCGGAGTTGTCGCGGCAGCACTCGCGTGCTCGCGGGAACGATTACCTGCGGGGTAGCTATCAGATCGGGCCATACAGCAGGCTACGAGCGCCGATTCCGCAGTATGCTCTGCGCAGAACTAAGCACCTTCATGCTCAACCGGCCAATGCTAGCCGACCTGAGATAGCTCGCTGCTTGTCGCGAACCGCCGCGCGTAATCTTTTGGGCTTACCCCGAAGCGGCGTGCAAATGCCTTCCTTAGGACGTCGACGCTGTGATACCCGCTCCGACGACAGATCTCTTCCATCGATCGCTCCCCGAGTTCAAGCGAACGACAGACCGATTCGAGCCGGACGCGTTCGACGTATCTCGAGGGAGTGGTCTGCAATTCTCGATGGAAGATGCGCATCAGCGTCCTGACGCTGGTTGACAGGCGGGTTGCCAGTATCTCGACCGTAAGGTCCATATGCAGATGCTCACCGATCCAGAGGCACAATTCGTCCAGACTTGAATTATGCGTACGCTGTGACTGAAGTGCGACGCTAAACTGCGCCTGTCCTCCGGGACGGCGTAAAAACAGGACCAGATTTTTGGCAATCTCCAAAGCGAAGTCATTTCCCAGGTCTTCGCTCACAAGGGAAAGCGCGAGGTCTATTCCCGACGATATGCCCGCCGACGTGTACACATTGCCGTCTTTCACCCAGATCGGATCCGGATCAACCTGTACCTTGGGATAGTGCTCCGCCAGGCGCCGTGCCATGCCCCAATGAGTCGTCGCCCTGCGTCCGTCCAGAACGCCTGCAGCAGCCAGGGCAAACGCTCCGACACATATCGAGCACACGCGCCGTACTGTCTGCGAACGCATTCGGATCCACTCTATGGCTGTCTGATCAAGCTGATCGAATGTCCTGGAGCCCGCAGTCACGAGCAGCGTGTCGATCGGTTTGTTCGCACTACGCTCCTGTTCGAGAGTGCGATGCCCCATGAGCCCAATGCCTGTTTCGCTCTCCAGATGCACATTGGCAGCCGCGCAGACCAGTTCGAGTGCATAGGGGGCAGTTTTGCCGCCGTGCAACTGATTCGCCCACGCGAATACTTCCGCTGGGCCGATCACGTCGAGCGCGTCCACCGGAGGCAAGCCCAATATCACAACCCGCTTGGCCGTTGCGCCTGCAGGCGGGTCGAGCGGCTTCGTCCGTTTGCTCATAGAGGCGCATTCGCATGTTCATGCATAGGCAGCAATTGTGGCACGAATCGCCCAGAAACTGTCATTTCCGCCGTCCTCCAACTATCTAGACTGGACCTGCTATGCAACTTCACATGTCCGGAGGGCATGCCATGCGTGAACCTGTGATTGTCGGAGGAGTTAGTGCTCCGGACTCGGACATCGCCGCCAAAGCCGCTTCGCTCGTCGAAAGGGTCCATTCCACACCGATGATGCATCACGTGCATCGGACATGGTGGTTCGCCGAATTCCTCGGCAGGAGGCGAGGTCTGAAATACGATCGCGAAGCGGTGTACCTCGCGTCCCTGCTTCACGATCTGGGCCTTACGGATGAATTTGCCGCAGACCAACGCTTTGAAGTAGACGGCGCCGATGCGGCCAGCCGCCTTTTGCTGGCCCATGGCTACCCGGAATCGAAAACCGAACTCGTGTGGGACGCAATCGCGCTTCACTCTGCTGGTGGCCTCGCCGACCGCAAGCAGCCAGAAATCGCTCTCGTCTATATGGGCGCCCATCTCGACGTCTTTGGACTCTTTCTGGACGAAGTCACGCCCTCACTCATCGATGACACGCTCGCGCTTTACCCCCGTCTCGGATTTAAAGCGGCGTTTACCGAAGCGTTGGCTGAAGTTGCGAGAAAGAAACCCCATACGACTGTGGGCACTGGCATCGCCGATATCGGGCGTCGCCACGTACATGGTTTCGACATTCCGAACGTGTGCGATCTGATAAATCATGCTCCGTTTGAAAGCTGACATCACGCGTCGCTAGCGCGCACTCTGCCTGGGACACGACAGATGTGGCGCGCGAAGCGCGTTTCTGCGCTCCTCTCTTTCGCGCTCGGCCACGGTGTCAGTTGATGTTGGAAGGGCGCGCTTATGAACTAAGGCGCTGGCCCTGAACGTTGTGGGAGATCCGCTCGTGGCAGCAGTCCGTCTTCACGGAGCGCAAACAGGCAACAGCCGAAGAGCGGCCATTGCCCTGGCGCAGGCGGATTTCATCCTCGCCCAGTCAAACGCGATCATGCTGTATGCAGCGAGTCGATCTCGCAAAAGGCTAATACCTGATTCGGGCCCGGCAGCAGGCCTGTTTTTCGAGCGCCTGTTCTATTTCGTCACTGAAGTTATCGCACCCAACCGCAGCGCTTTTTCCCTGACACGGGAAGGTGACGAACACAGCGCCGGATTTTTAGCCGGCCGCTCGCTCGAGGCTCTCGTTCAGGCCGAACGATTCCTCAGTGACGCCCCATACATGGCGGGCGACGGCTTCACACTCGTCGACATCGGGGCCTACACGAGCGCCTTTGCAGTGCGGTATGAAATCGACTGGCCTGGATTGCCGTTGCTCAATGCCTGGTTCACGAGGATCCACGCGCTGCCCGGCGTCGTTCGTGGCAGGGGAGCGTCCTAGCGCGGCTCTCATTCAAGAACGGCAAGGTCTTACGATTCCACCCGAAAATTGCCTGCCGAGCCGTCAGCGTCAAAAAGAACTTGCAACTAGGAGCATATGCTTCTATATTGACTGCAAGGAGCATATGCTCTTAATTTCAAAGGATCAAGATCATGAACGAAACGACCATTCTTGTAAGCGGAGCAACCGGCCGTACCGGCGGTGCGGCCATCGACGAACTGCTCCGGATGGGCAGGCGTGTACGCGCTTACGTGCGCTCGGACGACGAGCGGGCAGCGGCGCTGAGGGCGCGTGGCGTTGAAATCGCCGTCGGCGATTTCTCCAACATCGATGACATCCGTGCGGCTATGGAGGGTGTCAGTTCCGCCTACTTCCTTCACCCGATCGCACCTGGGATTCTTGGCGCTGCAGCCTATTTCGCGCAGGCAGCGAAGGAAGCTGGCGTCACTGCGATCGTTAACATGTCGCAGATTTCGGCGCGGCGAGAGTCGACCAGCCATGCGGCACAGGACCACTGGATTTCGGAGCAGGTCTTCGACTGGTCGGGTGTGCCTACGACGCATCTGCGGCCCACCTTCTTTGCGGATTGGCTCGTCTACCCGCATTTCGCGAAGGAAATCTGGGCCAGAAAGAAGATTGATTTTCCCTTTGCGAACGGCCGCCATGCCCCGATCAGCACCGACGACCAGGGACGGGTTATTGCCCACATTCTGGCGAATCCCGCAGGCCATGGCGGCAAGACTTACACTCTCCACGGCCCGGTGGAGATGAACCATACGGAAATCGCTGCAGCGATGAGCGAGGTGCTCGGCGTGGCGATCGAATACGTTCCGACATCGATAGAAGATTTCAAGCGACAGATGGAGCAGGTGTACAAGTTCCCTCCGTTCCTTGTGCAGCACCTTGTCGAAGTCGCGCAGCACTATCGGGAAGGGGTGTTTCAGGGTACTAACGATGCCGTCGAGAAGATCACCGGCACGCCGGCGCTTTCCGTCCCAGCTTTCATTGAGAAGTATCGCAGCGCTTTCGCCTGACGAACGCGCAAAGAGCGTGGGCAATTTAACTAACGTTGAGGAGGAAACGAGATGCCGCCGGAAAACCAACCCATCGGGGTCGATCAATGCAACTGCTTTGCGGTGAGGAAGGCGGCACGTCAGATCTCGCGTCTTTACGACGCCTGTCTCCAGCCATCCGGCCTTCGCATCACGCAATTTCTTATCCTGGCGACCTTGAATGAACAGCGGAGCGCCTCGGTCAATGCCCTGGCCGAACGCCTCGACATCGAACGGACCGCGATGGGAAAGATGATCGGTTTTCTGGAGCGCGATGGTTTTGTGACGATGCGGCCGTCTCCCACGGACGGTCGCATTCGAATCGTCGAACTCACCCCGGAGGGAGCGGGTCTTTTTGAACGGGCGGCGCCGCTCTGGCGCGAGGCGCAGCATCAGTTCAGCGTCTTGAACGGGCCGAAAAATGTGGCCGTGCTGCGTCGCAGTCTTGCGCAGATGAAGGTCGACAATGGGACGGCATCTTCGCTTGAATGATCGCTTTTCTGGCTGTTTCGTCGACTGTGCGGTTCGAATCGACAGTACCTTGCGTTGCGATCTCAAACGTAGCCCTGCGGCAGGTCAGCTTTGCAAGCGGCAGACTGACGGCGGGAACGACTTAACCATACAGAGGACAATCTAATGTCGAAGACATGGTTCATCACAGGTGCAAGTAGCGGTTTTGGACGCGAGCTTGCAGAGCTCCTTCTCCAGCGCGGCGACCGCGTCGCGGCGACGGTTCGCAAACCCAATGCTCTCGAGGACCTTGCCGCGCAATATGGCGAACGTCTTTGGGTCGGCATCCTTGATGTCACGGACAGCTCAGCGGTGCGTAGGGTCATCGACCGCGCGTTTTCGGAGCTGGCGCGTATCGACGTCGTCGTAAGCAACGCGGGCTATGCCTTGTTCGGCGCCGCCGAAGAAGTCGGAGACGCGCAGATCGAGCGGCAGCTCGATACGAATCTGCTTGGTTCGATTCAGGTTGCGCGTGCGGCGATCCCCAACCTGCGGCGGCAAGGTGGCGGTCGAATCATCCAGATTTCGTCGTCAGTCGGCCAGGCGGCGTACCCGACCATGGGCGTCTACGCCGCCACCAAGTGGGGCATTGAGGGCTTTTTCGAAGGTACGAGGCCGGAGATCGCCCCGTTTGGCATCGAAGTGACGCTGGTCGAACCTGGCGCATCGCGCACCAGTTTCGCCTCATCGAGCGCGGACATGGCGCAGGCATTGGACGTGTATGACAAGACGCCTGCAGAAGAATTTCGCCGCATGACGGCGACAGCCGGCCTCGCCATGTTTCCGGGCGATCCACGCAAGGTTGCTTCGGCGATCATCGCATCGGCGGACCAGCAGCCAGCGCCGAAGCGGCTGACGTTGGGGAGTGACGCGTACGCACTCGTTCATAAAGCCCTGACTGAGCGTCTCACCATGCTCGAGGCCCAAAAGGAACTGGCGCATTCGACCGATGTAGACGGTTTGCGGCATGGGTAGCCGCTGGGCTCAGGCACTGCATACCAGCCGGCTGATATGCAGTGCGGAGCGGCCGGTTCGGAAGCTGAGGTCATCGTAGATGGACTTGGCGCAGCCATCGAAGTCGCCGATGTTCTGTGCACCGTCGATAGCTGCGATCCGCTCATGAAGCGCGTTCACAGGCATGACGACGAAAGTGTTCTGCTCAAGTCGTGCCGCTGACGGAATATGCGGACCGGGTGACGTGCAGTAAGCGGTCGACGAAGGACACCCTTCCATCGAGCGGCTGATTCACAGATTGACATCAGCACCCGGTGTAAAGACAAATCAAGATGGCTAACTCGTCAACTTCTTAACGATGGAACTCCGCCCTCGCTTCCAGTGACCTAAGAGCGGCGTTCTTAAAGACCGCATACGACGTGCAATGCAAATCTACACAGTCGAAGCGATGCACGCTGAGGTCTGTCCGCTGCCGTTGCGGGAAACCGTCCAGCCAAAGCCGCCGTCAGTGTTGAGAGCGCATCAATCGCCGAAACAGCCGTCAGTGATCGGCCAGTTTCGGCCCTTCAAGATTGCTCAGTGGAGGTCCGTTGACGATCAGCAATCAGCCATTGAAGATGCCTTTTCCAATTGCGCGGCATACGGCCGTCAGTTGGGAGTCCTTTCCCTTTTTGGGTCACGGCTAGCCGTACTGACCTTTGCTTGCCGGCCGGGCATTGCGCTCGCTCACGATAAAGCTATCGACCAGATCGCTGACTGCAAGGTGGAGATGCCGATCAGGCACATTTCATGTGGATAGCCAAATACGTCCGCGAGCAACTGGCCTGACTCCGCCATCAACGCGATCTCTTCGGGACGCTTGGTCATGTCAACGACACTTTGACGGCTTGCGCCACGACGCCTGCGGCTTTCAGTTCGCGGGTAGCTATTTCATTGAAGCACAGCGTCGGACTCATTTCGCGCAGCATGCCTCTCCTGATCCAGAAGGCCGCTTGCCCGTTGCTCGACCGGCAGGGCACTGTGCTTGCCTTACGTATCTGCTGAATGGCAACGAGTGGCCAGCTGGAGCCCCTATCGCGGCGCGGATCGATGCGCCGGAGACCTGGTCAGTGCCATCCGCGAACGAACGCGCGGAACTCGGCAGCAGGAAGCTGGCGACTGATGAGATAGCCTTGGACTACATCGCAGCCCTCCCTGGCGACCGTCCCCGCTGCTGCTCTGTTTCGACGCCTTCGGCAACGGTGGCCATGCCTACAGCATGCGCCAGCGTGATCACGGCCCGTATGATTGCTACCGCATTGGGTTCATTGCCAAGCGCCCACACGAGTGCTTTATCGATCTTCAGCGTGTTGATAGGCAACCGCACCAGATACGCGAGGTTTGAATAGCCGCAGCCAAAGTCGTCCAAAGAAGTCGAAATACCGGCTTGGCGCAAAACCGCGAGTATTGTCGAGGCCGACCCTCGACATGCATTGTGCGGCGGTTTGAACACGGGCCAGCCTCTAACTGATGATAATCGCAAGGCCGCTTTCTGGAACAAAAAATGCGCACGCCCGTTCATACCATGAGGAAAAGCGGATGAATCGGAGATACACCGACATCTGGAGGACGGGAGTCTGATGGCCAATGCGCAGAAAGGCCAAGCTCTAACTCTTTTGGTCGACCTGACTACCCATCTAGCCCGATGATGGAGCACTCGCGGTTTTAAACGGTTTGCTCAACCAAGTCGCGTAATTAGGGGATCGATTCAGACGTCGGGGCAATCTCAATGAGGGAGTGGGATGGCAAACCGTAATATCGTGGCTATTGGCGCGTCTACTGGTGGACTCGATGCACTATCTACTCTCGTGTCGGGTTTGGCACAAGATTTCCCAGCGGCCCTGTTGATTGTATTGCATACGGCACCGTCCAGCCCCCGCCTGCTTGCCGCGATCGTCAGCCGCTCTACTTCTCTGCCAGTCAGGTACGGCGAGGACGGCGATACACTTAAGAACGGGTGCATCTTCATTGCGCCACCCGATTGCCACATGATCGTCCGCGACCCATGCCACCTGGGATCTGACTGCGGTCCCAAGGTGCAATTTGTACGTCCGTCTATCGACAAGCTGTTTGAGTCGGTCGCCCAAGTTTTTGGCACTGGCGCGATCGGGGTCGTGTTGAGCGGCCGCGCTCACGACGGCTCGAATGGGCTTAGTGCAATCACCGCGGCCGGAGGCGTTGGTGTTGTTCAGGATCCTTTGGATGCACGGGCGGCCGAGATGCCCGCCAGTGCTATCGCGGGCGGCCACCCGAAATTCGTTCTGCCAGTAGAGCAGATAGCGTCGCTACTCTCGCGCCTCGTTCAAGAAGAGATTGATTCCTGAGATCGGGATCACTTCGTAAGAGGCGTTGCCCCTTACAAGCCCTTGACGGGTGGCGGCTTAGAGGACAAATGCGAACTGGCAAGCGTCGATATGGTCTGGCGGTTTCGGGACTCAGGCGGAAACTGGCGTGTTGAGAAGCTGCTGCTCCCAGAAATAGGCAATGCCGCTACCGGCAGCGTGCTGGCCCAACACTTCAGTCATCGCGCCCGCAGTTTCGGTACGAGCCCAGTCGCGTTGCCACTCGGCGGCCAGCGCCAGCCACGTCATCATGTTCGCGCCAGCCGCGATCATGCGCTGGATAGCGACCTGGTGCGCCTCCACAGATGTACCGCCTGATGCATCTGTGATGACCGTCGTATCCCAGCCTTCGCCGAGCGCCTGGATGACCGGCATTGCCACACAAATTTCGGTCCACAGACCGGCGATGACCAGTTGCTTGCGGCCCGTCGCTGCAACGGCGTCCACGACTTTCTTGTCTTCCCAAGTGTTAATGAGAGTTCGGTCGATCACCTCTTGGCCCGGGAAAACGTCGGTGATCTGCGGAAAGAGCAAACCGCCTCGCGCGGCCACGACGCTCGTGAGGATGGTCGGAACGCCAAAGAGCTTGGCCGACTTTGCCAAAGCAGTCGAGGCGTTCACAACGGATTGGGGATCGTGGCTGTTCAGGTTAGCGAGTTGGTATGGCTGGTGGTCGATCAAGACGAGTACTGAATCTTGCGGGCGGAGGAGCGAATTGAGGCCATTGCGAAATGCCATAAAAATCCTCGGTGTTTAAGAAAATGATGGGGTGTTCGTTTGAGACTCGCCGACAAGCAGCGGTCAATCGGATGTTGGCATTCTCTATTTCGCGACGCTAGACTATAATTTGGCGACGCGCTGTCGCGCCAAGTGGAACGCGGAATTGGACATCGAAGAACTTCAGACGTTTGTTGAGGTCGCGGACTCGGGCGGCGTTTCGCCCGCTGCGCGCCGTTTGGGAGTCTCAAAATCCATCGTTAGCCGGAGACTTTTGCGGCTTGAATCAGAGCTTGGCGTCCAGCTCCTGGCAAGGACAACCCGTGGCGCTGCTCTGACTGAAGCGGGCACAGCCTTTCGCGACCACGCCGCCCGCGTCGTTGCCGAGATCGACGCTGCCAGGGAGACGATTTCACCAGCCGGCCACCTGCGCGGCCGCTTGCGGATCGCAGCACCCCTCACGTTCGGCCCGACTCATTTATCACCTGTTCTGGCAGAAATGGCCCGCCGTCACCCGCTGCTGCACATTCACACCTGCTACAGTGACCGCATGGTCGATCTGATTGGGGAGGGCTATGACTGTGCGATTCGGATCGGCTACCTTCAGGATTCAAACCTCATCGCGAAGCGCGTTGGACCTATCTACGGAAAGCTCGTCGCAAGCCCCGACTATGTCAAAACGCACGGCGCACCTGAAACACCGGACGAGCTTCACGGTCACCAGGCTTTAATGCAGGGAACGGAAAGCTGGCGGTTTATGGATGGCGACAATGTCATAACCGTTCATCCGCGGGGACGTTTCAAGGCTGATAACGCCATCGCTATTGCTTCCGCCGCAGCGGCTGGGCTCGGCCTCGCATGGCTCCCCGACGGCGTAACGGATCAATACGTTGCTTCCGGCGCGCTCGTGCCGGTCATGTGTCGTTTCCCACCGCCGACCGCGGGTATATATGTCGTGCGCCCGCCCGGTCTTAACCCATCAGCGAAGGTCCGGGTCCTAACTGATATGCTCGTCGAGTGTTTTGACCAGCACGCCTAGACGCTTCGCGTCTCCGGGGCACTTCGAGTTCAAAATGACCAATTGAGTAGATGCCGCCGCGTGCATGGCTGGTTTTCGATGAAGTCATGAACGAGCGCGGTCCTGTCAGGGCAGGACGCCAGCTGCACCTATATTCCAGCCAGCGCGATGCGCTCGATCGGGATCTTCAGGAGCGCTTCCGTCGCCCGGAGTACTTGGAACAGCGGGTAGCTAACGCGGCTGCGCCGCTTGCCGGAACACGAAATGTTGGTGCAATCGTCGACCGGCGTGTACCCATGACGTGGCGAACTGGCGCAGATCCCAAAAACTTTCCGGCCGCGGCTCGGACGGCGGTTTCTCTGCCCCTTCGACCAGTCCGAAAGTGCCTATTGTGGCGTTATTCAGCGCGAGCGAACCACTACCACGGTCGCCGCCGACGCTCGTCGTCGAACCCACTCGCGGTCCGTTCGTACCTTCTCAACGGCCGTTCGCGCCGTTGGATCGATGTGGCCGAAGTGGGTCGGAAGTACGCGCTGGCGACTGTCCGCTCCTAGGCCGCGAGATTCCACTGGCCGCTTTCCGGCGATGAAACTGAAGAGCGGGCTGACGCTGCCCGAGCCGATGCGGACCTTCGCGATTCTCGATAGCGGCCATTGGAATCTGCCATTCCACGTCGCACTTGGGAAAGTGGATTCGGTCGCTCCGACGGCGGGCAAATGCCAGGAATTACAGAACGCTGGCCTGTCTGTCGATATTCACATAATTCACATAAATCTAACGTAAGCGCCCGGTCATCTCATCTTGAGTTGCGTTGAAAGTCTTGGGAGCATCGTGTGCACTTAAATAGGTGGACACGTGAACACTATTGAAGAAGGAGCGACGCTTGGCCGTCGACGACGTCGGCGCTACAGCGTCGAGTTCAAGGCTCAGGTAGTGGCAGCTTGCCAGGGGCCCGGGGTATCGCTCGCGGCCATCGCATTGCGCCACAAGCTGAACGCGAATCTGCTTCGACGGTGGGTCGACCAGGCCGAAACGAACGAATGTGTGCTGGTGGCGCGTCGCGACGTGGCAGCGCCATTGACAGCGGCGACGGCACCGGAATTCGTACCGTTGCCTCTTGAGACGCGAAGCAGGCGTACAGCGGAGATTCGCGTCGAGGTTCGTCGCGCAGACCAGTCGATAACGGTTAGCTGGCCAAGCTCGGAGGCAGCGCAATGCGCTGCCTGGCTGCGCGAGTGGCTTGCATGATCCGCATTGACCAGGTGTGGCTGGCAGTTGACCCGCTGGACATGCGGGCCGGCTTTGATACGGCACTGGGTCGGGTGATCACCGTGTTTGGCGCCGCGCATCCGCACCATGCTTACCTGTTCGCCAACCGGCGAGCCAACCGCCTGAAGGTGCTGGTTCACGACGGGATCGGCATCTGGCTTGCCGCACGGCGGCTCAACGAGGGGCAGTTCGTCTGGCCGCGCGCTGGTAGCGAGCCAAAGCAACACGCGCTCACGCAGGAACAGCTGGCCGGTCTAGTGGTGGGTTTGCCGTGGCAGCGTATCGGCGCGGACGGTGTAATCCGTGTCGTTTGAAAATGCCCGGGATGTAAACGGTTGCGCTTTCGCGCCCTCCGAGGTTCTGGCAGACTCGTCTGCATGGACCTGCCAGCCGACCTCAACGCTCTTAGCCCGGAACAGTTGCGTGCGCTCGCCACACGACTGATTGCGCGCGTCGAGGACCGGGACAGGGAGATTGAGGAGAGGACCCGGGAGGTCGGTGAGAAGGACCGGGAGCTACGGTACCGTCAGACCCGCATCGACCAGTTGACCCACGAGATATCGATTCTCAGACGCCATCAGTTTGGCAGGCGCAGCGAGCAGCTCAGCAGCGATCAGATGAACCTGCTGGATGAGGCGATTGACGCAGATCTCGCCGCCATTGAAGTTGAGCTCGACCAACTTCAGCCACAAGCCACAGCCGAGCCTCTACCCCAGCAACCGAAGCGTGCAGCGCTGCCGGCGCAATTGCCGCGCACAGAGATTCGCCATGAGCCGCATAGCACCGTATGCCAGTGTGGCTGCGAGCGCGTGCGTATCGGTGAGGACATCAGCGAGAAGCTGGACTACACGCCGGGCGTGTTCACCGTTGAGCGGCATATCCGTGGCAAGTGGGTGTGCAGAAACTGCGAAACACTGATGCAGGCCGCGGTGCCTGCGCACGTCATCGACAAGGGCATTCCGACCTCGGGGCTGCTGGCGTCAGTGCTGGTTGCCAAGTACGCTGACCACCTTCCCCTGTATCGTCAGGAGCATATCTTTGCGAGAGCGGGCGTCGCGATACCGCGCTCGACTTTGGGCGCATGGGTCGGTACGTGCGGCGTGCAGCTACAACCGCTGGTCGACGCGCTGCATGAAGAAATCCTGCAGCAGGGTGTGCTGCATGCGGATGAGACGCCGGTACAGATGCTCAGTCCCGGCAAAGGCAAGACACATTGCGCTTATCTGTGGGCGTATACACCGACGCACTACAGTGAGCTGCGCGCCGTGGTCTACGACTTCGCCGACAGCCGTGCAGGCGAACATGCTCGCGCGTTCCTCGCTGGCTGGCACGGCAAACTGGTATGCGACGACTATAGTGGGTACAAGGCTGGATTCCAGCAGGGCATCACTGAAATTGGATGTGCGGCCCACGCGAGACGCAAGTTCTTCGATCTGCACGCCAATCACAGCAGCCAGATCGCCGCGCAGGCGCTGCCGTTCTTCGCTGCGCTTTACGACATCGAGCGCGACGCTGCAGTGCTGCAAGCTGAGGAGCGCCACAAGCTTCGACAGAGTCGGGCCAAACCGGTCTGTGACGCACTTTACGAATGGATGATGGCACAGCGCAAGCTGGTCTCGGAAGGTTCGGCGATTGCCAGAGCGCTGGATTACAGTCTTAAACGATGGGAAGCGTTGACCCGCTATCTCGATGACGGCCACGTGCCTATAGATAACAATTGGGTCGAAAATCAGATACGTCCGTGGGCCATCGGAAGGGCGAACTGGTTGTTCGCCGGTTCGCTTCGAGCCGGCCAACGAGCCGCAGCCATCATGAGTTTGCTACGTTCAGCGCAACTGAATGGGCACGAACCACACGCCTATCTGAAAGACATCCTGACGCGACTGCCAACCCACAGGGCTAGCGATATCGCAGCCTTGCTGCCTCATCGCTGGCAGCCAGCCGTTGCTATCCGCTAGTTCAATTCGTCAAGATGTGTTTGCTGGCCGCTTACAATCTAACGTTGTTCATTGGATCTGGACATTTGTCGCGACCTTTAACGGCCCCATCGATAGCACCGGTGAGAGCACTCAGTTGCGAGCGTCAGGAGGCGGCCGCGAGCGTAGAGGGCAGCCGTCCACCAAAGAGACAGGCCGACTCGGTTGCGCTGGAAGAGGAAAACGCCCGCAGCCAAGGCTTAGGGGCGTTCTATGTCATCTACCGTTTTGCCCGGTCAAAAAGGCAATACATCGAAGCGGCGAGAGGAAGGTTGTTGACCTTCAGCAGGAAGTTTTAACTGTTCTCCGGCGTTCACACCGGAGCGTTATCGAGCTCCGGAATGCCACTTTGGCGGTCGGCGTAGGCGGCCTTGAAGCTCGGGCGTTGTTGCCAACGCTTCCAGTAGGCATCAAGAAATTCGAAACGCTCGTCGAGCGGAGTGGCGTTCACCGGGAACTTCGAGAACGCTATTGCGGTTGCCAGCGTGATGTCTGCGAAGGTCGGTTCCTGGCCGCCGAGCAACCATGCGCGGCCGTCTGACAGATGCTTGTTGACCAGCGCGGCGTGGGCCAATGCTTCCTTGCGGCAATGCTCGCCCCATGCCTCATTCTTCGTCAGTTCGAGCTTGAAGCCGAGCCCACTGTGCAACACATGGAAGGCGGTGACAATTCGGTACAGGATGTGTACCCAAATGCGGTTGTCCCACATGTTGTCCAAGCCTTGCTCTAGCGGGGTCTCGCCCATGATTTTTCGACCCGGATAGCTCTGGTCGAGGTATCGAACGACGGCGGCTGTTTCTGAAATAAAGCCACCATCAGCAAGCTGAAGCGTCGGCGTTTCGCCCCACGGATTCATTTTCAGGTGACGCCAGCCACGCTGTTCGCCGACCGGCGTCATGTCGTAGATGGTCTCGTCAAACTGCGCGGCAATGCCCTTTTCGTACATGAACAGCCGCAGGCGTTGCGGGTTGGGGAAGGCCGAAGGCGAAGTGAAGAGTTGAAGTTTCGAAGACATGGTGCGGCTCCTAAAGATTCGAAAAGAGTCTTTGCTGCCGCAGTTATCTACCTGCCACATGGTAGTCTCGCAGCGATCAAAAAAACCAACTGACGTTGGTGTGGCCCTTCAAGCAAATAAATCTACCTGCCACTTGGTAGGTTGCAATTTATCGGATAGAATTCGGCCTGTCAACACTATTTTTACTGAGGGGTCTTGTTGTGAAAAGTGACGGTGGCTCGAATTCAAGAGAGCAAATCCTCGCTGCCGCGACCAGGGTCGCCGGTGCCCACGGCTACGGCGGCCTGAATTTTCGTGACATCGCGGCAGAAGTCGGCATCAAAGCTGCCAGCGTCTATCATCACTTTCCCTCCAAGGCCGACCTGGGAGCCGAGGTGGCGAAACGCTATTGGGAGCAGTTCTCCGCGATGCTTGCCGCCAGATTGGCCGCGTCGGGCGACCCGATCGTATGTTTGCGCGAATACCCTGATACCTTCCGGTCGGCGCTTCAGAATGGCAATCGCATGTGCTTGTGCAGTTTCATGGCTGCCGAGTACGACGACCTGCCAGACACAGTGAAGAAGGAAGTTCAGACGTTCGCCGATGTCAACATCAGTTGGCTGGCGAAAGTGCTCATCGCAGCCGGCGGGGTGGCAAAAGAAGAGAGTGAAGAACGGGCTCGCGCCATCTATGCGGCTATTGCTGGCGCTCAGCTCATGGCGAGAAGCCGTTCTGACATCACGATTTATGATTCGGTAGTCCGGAACTACCGTCAGGCCGGCCTTCTCCCGAGTTAGGGAAGCCGGCACCGTCCAGACAGGCGCGAGCTTTCAGAGTGCACCTACCGGAGGAGCACGCGCGAGTAGCGAACGGCGCCAATGCGTCGGCATCCGTTACTTCGATGTCGAATGCAAGTAGGTCGTTCAGACAGATATTGCATTGCTAACAATCTATGCGGCTCCGTCGGACGTCTCAAAATGGCCGATTGGGTGAGGTCGCCATCGGCCGCTTACTGGCATTCCAGCCCGCAAACTTGAAATTGGCTGACTGACCGGTTTGGAGCAAGTTGTCTGGCCGGAGTGGGTCGTCAAGACTCGTTCATACTTCCGGACCGACATTCATCTGCAACGGATCGCCAATGACAGCAGAACGGCATGTAGCAGATGCACGGCGCCTGACCAGCGAGCGCTGGCAAAGGCCGAACGACAGGCGACAAGGCGCCCCGTGGATGAGCCGGGCATTCGGTTACGCCCGCAAACGGCTTCTGTCTGTCGACGCCATGCCCGGCTTTCCGCGACGCGGCTACCGAAAATACGGTGCAGGCAGGGCGCCGTCCAGCGCCAAAGCAATGTTTGCGGGAAACTTCAGGCGAAGGTGAGCATGGACGACTCGGTCTAGCATACTGTGCAGCACGTTAACCGCGTCAACGCTGCAACGCCCCGAAAACAGCAGTGTGGTGTGAACAGGCCGACTAGCATTGCGTCTGGTCGGGTAGCGCTACAGTATCCTCAGGTCACGGATCCTACCGATCCGGGATGATCGTTTCAGGATCAGATCTGCGATGAATTCGGGGAGCAGGGCACGCGGAATATTCCCGGGAATGTCGTCGACTACCTGAGAGGCGACGCGCGCAATAAAGTCGTCGGGGGCGCTTGCCAGACTGTGCTTGTAACTGACTCAGTACTCCATGATCAGCCGTGCTCCGACGCATGTTTTCCGTGCGATTGATTCTATCAGCAGTTGGGGTGACGATTGGCCATCAAGCCGCCGGCTGCGCGTGGTTACAGAGACGGAGTTCTGAATGGCGGGGGAAGTTCTGCCTGAAGTGCTGGCTGTGCGACGTGTTGCCCGGATGCATTGCTAAGCTTGCCCAAAGAAGAGTTCGACCTACATTCGTGAAACGCACACGAGACCCCACTATGGAGCAGTCAACTTTTGCGCTAGAGCACGCCCGGCGTGGCAGTAAGCGCGTGAGCAAAGTCGTTGACGGACGAACATTCAATGCGCCTTGCTCCCGTAGCCAACGCCGAGCCGGCGAGCGAGCGTGGCGAGCCGCTTGTCCAGTGTCCAAATCTGGGCCCCCGGGGTCATCAAGGTCGAGGCCAGCAGCGTCAGGTCGACGCCGCCACAACCCTGACCATACAGTTGCTCTCTTTCGATGAACTGCATGACCTCGCTCCATGTCGCCTGCTGGACATGCCGCAGCAGGCCGATGTCGTGAAGCGAGCGGGCCCGCGGCGCTGGCGGGGTACCGCAGGCGAGTTCAACGAGCACGAGCGGGTGGGTAAGCGCCTGATCGGTGGTGATCAGATGAACGAGAGTTTCGCTGCGTCGGCGGAAATGGTCTACCCACACAGACGTGTCGATCAGTACGTTGTTCACTCTCTGTCAGCCTTGGGGCGGCGCCGTGGGATGTCCGACATTTCAGGGACGGTTCCGCCGAGCGCGGCAAGGCGTTTAGCAGCCTGGACGCGGACGAAAGTCTGCATCGCCGACCGGAACAGGTCGGCCTTGTCCGTCCCCGGGTCGGCAAGTTCCAAAGCTTCCTGATAGAGCGCGTCGTCGATTGTAACGGTGGTTCGCATAGCATTGCTCCATTTTTGATGCGTTTATGCATCAATTCTAGCATCAATCCACACTTGATCAACCAGATTTGGTCAACCACGTTTCCTGCGGGCGCTCATAGGCCGGTGGCGTCTGTCGGCGCACGTTCGTGCAGCGCGCCGCGCTGGCAAACCGATAAGTCTGCGATGTGCGAGCTTCGAATTCAGGAAGGGGGCGTGCTCTCCGAGGGATACCGGCCCAACCACGGACGGCGCGTTGCTCACCGGTATCGGTGCTGGGCACGACTTCAGAAACGGGCGGCAGGCGGCAAGCTGGACAAGAGAGTGAGCTGGATGAGAAGCGCGACATGATTCAGGACCCGAGAGCGTGCTTGCTAGATACGCTTCACGGAACGATAAATAAGAAAAATCAACGTCAGGAATTATGCCGCTGGTGACTTTCAGCTCGGTATGACTTTGCATAGGGCGCCGGGGGAACCCGTGAGAAAGCCGTTGCGCAATCGATGCACTGAGAAACGCAATTCTGTTCTCCCAAGGAGATTTGCCCGACTCGATCCCATCCATTAAATTCGGAAAAACGCTTTACTGAGAGCAGTGTCGTGCGAATAGGGAGTTAAGGACAACAGACAGAAGGTGGAAACGACGATGAAAATCTGTTTGTCTCTGAAAGAAGTGGCCGAGGCGCTTTCCTTGTCGCCGGCGACTGTACAGAAGCTGGTTCGGGAGAAAAGCTTCCCTGAACCGCGGCTACTATCGGGCCGCAGAGTGGGATGGCTCGAACACGAGGTCCGGGAGTGGGCTGACGCTCGTCCGGTTTCTAACCTTCTGCCGCCGGAGAACACGGGCGCTGGAAAGCGGCAAATTCCCAAAGGCGAGCGGCCCGCTTCGTGAGCCATTCGCATTCTGGCATCGTAGCAGTAGACATCGTCGCGGCTCGGACCGGGACGATACGCAAACGCACCGATGCAAGACAAACCTGGAAAATGTAAGCGTTCCTGACGGCTGGTGGTGCTGAGGCCGACATGGGGCCGCCCAAAGTGCGATGTTGACGTCGAAATTGCAGCCGACCTCTACGAGATTGACCCCGGCGAGGTACAGCCCCGGCATCACAAATATTTAGCGTGTCGGGGCAAGAATTTGCCGCAATGATTTTTTAATTGCGGCGTATGCGGTGCTTCGAAAGCGCCCGCTTCGTTGGGGGGAAGCTTTCGGGGTTCGAGGCGGCGCGTAGCTTCCGGCAGGCTCTACCGGGCCGTACTGGAAGGTGCGTGATGGTATCGGTGACCGTGTTTCCGCATGAGCGGTCCTCGAATACTTCGCGTTCGCGATCGTTCAACCAGGCGCACCTCAATTCTCCGATCCAGCGTTCTCAAAGCTGACGATTGCCGCCTGGAATTTCCGGTATCGGTATCGGTGACGGTATCGACCTCGCGTGACCCGGCGGAAATTCTTTCCCGTCTGGGTTCCCCCATGGAATTGACATCGAATGGGATTGTGCGGAACGTGCGCTACTCAGTGACGGCGTTCCGGTCGAGCAACTGCGACTCGGACACCTTCGTTCTAATTGTAGTAAGAAAGCGACACGAAGTCGTCAAATAGGTGCGATGTACTTCGGCGTAGGCTTTGGCGTAGGTCGGTCGGCAGACGTCCGCCAGGCAAAGGCCACTTCAATACTTCGACGAGAACGAATAGGGCGGAGCTGCGAGTCCTACGCCGGAGGAAGAACGCACTTCGATGCACGCGCCGCGGCCAGGCTGCCGGGCGGCGATCACATGACCTTCGATGGATTCCCCGGACTGCGCTTGCAAGCGTCTACGAGCCGGAAATCGTGGACGTATCGCTAGAAGTGACCGGTCGATAGCCGCATGCGGCAAGTCGAGCCCGGTGAATGGCCAGCCATGTCGTTTGCCGGAGGGGCATGCAGAAGTCAACCGGAAGACGAACGGTTGTCTTCGCATCTGCACGTTCTCCCGACGGTTGCAGCGCCTTTAGAATGGGACCTCGCAACGCGAACTCGTAGGCACGTCGGTGTCGTAGCCGGCACCGGAGAACGAGCTAAATGTCCGTTCAGATAACGCCCAATCAACTCATTCAATTGATCATTCCAGGCATCACGGCCGTCTTTGCGTTCGGTTTTGCGTGTGCATGGTTCTATGATCGACGACTGCGTTATCTGCGCCTTCTTGCCGCTTCGTTTGTTGCTTTCGCACTCGGCTCCGCCGTGCAGATCTGCCACCTGCCGGATGAATGGCGATTAAACGCCCTTGTATCGGCGACGTTTTATGCGTTGAGCATTCAACTGTTGGCGGAAGGTGTGATGCGCAGGGCCGGGCTTCACCTGCGACTGGTGACGCATGCGTCGATGTTCGTGCTGGTGCTGGCCGGCATGCATTACTTCTCCTTCGTGACGCCGAACCTGCTGGTGCGTATCTACATTCTGAATTTCAGCGCCGGGCTCTTGATGTTGTTTACCGCGATCCGTTTCAGGAAACACTGCAATGGCCGCATCGTCAACCACGTTCTCCTCTGGGTGCTGCTGATCTTCGGCGTCAGTTTTTTTATCAGAACGTCGCTCACCGCGATCCAACCCTTGCCGCATAGCACTGCGCCGTTCGCGCGAACCATTTTCTGGGTCTTGCTACAGTTGTCGCTCGCCCTGATGGGCGCTGTCTTGGGGCTTGTGCTGCTGGCCGCGGCGATGTCGGATGTAATCGACCGGCTGACTCTCGAACGCGATCTCGATTCGCTCACCGAAACGTTGAACCGGCGCGCGTTTGAACGCCTGGCGGGCCGGCGCGTCGCGGACCGGCGAAGCTATCCGCTCACGCTGATCGCTTTCGACATCGACAACTTCAAGTCCATCAATGACCGTTACGGGCATGCGGCCGGCGATGCGGTGCTGCGCCAGTTCGCCGCAATCCTGCGCGCCGCGGTGCGCGAGAAAGATGTAGTCGCGCGCATCGGCGGCGAGGAGTTCGTGCTTCTGCTGCCGGGTGCTGACGACAAATTCGCGTATGAGATCGCCGAGCGCTTACGCACTGTGCTGGAGTCTTCGCGCTTCGATGAGATCGAGGCTACGCTTCGCGTCACGACCAGTGCTGGCATCGCGCGGTATCGGCCTGGTGAGGACTTGAGGGCGCTGCTGGCGCGCGCCGATCAGCTGCTCTATGCAGCGAAGCGCGCGGGAAGGAATCGGGTGGTCGGAGAATCACCCGGTCAGACGCGGGACGCCCCCGAGCGCAATATGGTGTGATCGTCCGGCGTCTGGCAAAGACCGGCCACCGGGGCCATCCCGGCAGGCAAACATCCGGTTGGCCGCGGCGAGGTGGCGATAGGTCGCGATTCTTCATAAAGTGCTGCCCAGCCGGCAACACCGGCATGCGATTGTTTTTGATGCAGGGCGAAGCGCCTCGCATCGTGGGATGATGTTATTGCAGGCTTCCCCACCACTTTGGAATGCCTGCCCCGCACCTCCCCACGATCAGTTAAACCAGGAGCTCTGATGAAGCTTCGCGTCGGATATGAGCTGTCGTTCGAGTGTCCAGGACCGACGCCGATGATGCTGATGTTGAACACGCATTCTTCGCATGCGAAGGATATTCTTGTGGCGGACGTGCTTGTTACCGATCCGCCGGTGCCGATCAGGCAGTATCGCGATGGCTACGGCAACCTGTGCAGCCGGATCGTCGCGCCCGCCGGCCGGATTGGATTGAGCACGACGGCGCTGCTGAACGTGCCGGAGTCGATGGAAACGCGGCCTATCGACGGTCGGCGCGATCCGGTTGAACAGTTGCCCGACGAGACGCTGGTCTTCCTGCTGGGCAGCCGCTACTGCGAGACCGATCTGCTGGTGGACGTCGCGTGGAAGATCTTTGGGCAGTGTCCGCCGGGCCGCGAGACGGTCCTCGCAATCTGCGATTTCGTGCACCGACATATCCGGTTTGACTACGGACACGCGCGAGCGACCAAAACCGCAGTCGATGTGTACCGCGAACGCACAGGCGTCTGCCGGGACTTTGCGCATCTCGGCGTCACGCTATGCCGTGCAATGAATATTCCGGCGCGCTACTGCACCGGCTATATCAGCGACATTGGCCTGCCGCCGGTAGAGGCGCCGATGGATTTCGCGGGCTGGTTTCAGGCCTACGTCGGCGGCAGCTGGCAAACGTTCGACCCTCGCAACAACGCACCGCGCATTGGGCGCATTCTGATGGCATATGGTCGTGATGCGGCCGATGTGGCCATCAGCAATGCGTTCGGGCCCGCCATGCTGCGACACTTCAGGGTGCATTGTCACCAGGAATAGGCGTGCAACGGCGGACCGCAGAGCCGACGGGCCGACGCCCCTAAGGTCTGCCGCAATGAACCGTGCCGTCCGAATCCGAAGGGCAGCTTCGACTTTCTGGTGCTCGGGCCAGGGCCATCTCGCGTGCTCGCCGGCTGCAGGCGGCGGGCCACACCTCACGCTCACGCGGTAGCCATGCCGCCGTACCGGCTGCTGTTATTTCCCCCGGCAAACCCTTCGCCCCCCGGTGCACAACGACGTCGCGCCCATCGCCTCTGGCCCGCTTTTTATGCGTTGCGCCCTCCGGCAAACCCGCGTATAACCATCCCATTGGATGGTGTACGGATGGAAAAATGAAAAAGCAGTCTGCTGTCGTAACGCCGCGCCCGGCAGGCGGCGAGTCGGAAAAAATCACGATCAACCTCGGCCCCGTCGACCTCGGGCAGATCGATCTCCTCGTCGAGGAAGGCTTTTATTCGAACCGGACGGACCTGATCCGAACGGCAATCCGCAACCAGCTCGCGCTGCATGCGGGGGTCGTGCGGGAAACGGTTGCGCGTCGTTCACTGGTGCTCGGGCTGCAGCGTTTTTCCAGACAAGATCTGGAGGCGATCCAGGCCGCGCACGAGCGTCTGAACATTCAGGTCCTTGGATTGGCCAGTATTGCTGCCGACGTTTCCCCGGAACTCGCGCTGGCGACTATCGAAAGCGTCGTCGTGCTGGGTGCCTTTCACGCTTCGCCTGCCGTCAAGGCGGCGCTCGCCGGCAGAATTCTCTAGCCGCCTGAGGCCGAAGCCAACATCAGAAAGTGGGAAATTAATGAAACTCAATGAAGGCTTTTTGAACTCGATGCACGATGCGATGACCCTGCTGCGTACACGCGGCGTTGCGGAAGCGACAGAAGCGATACAACGCGCGCTGCGAGGCGACATCGGCACACCGAATAACTCGGCACGACGAGAAAACGGCCCAGTGTCCGCGGATTTCGCTCCTGCAAACGTAAGTGAGACTCCCGCGCGTGGCGCACGAGAAGACTGCATTGACGTGGAAGACCGCGGATATTTCGGCACCCATGCGTATGCGAATGCCGCCGGTCGCCGCCAGTATCGGCTGTATGTGCCAGCGGGGGCCGTGGGCGAACCGTTGCCATTACTGGTGATGCTGCACGGATGCACGCAGGACGCCGACGACTTCGCAGCAGGCACACAAATGAATGCGCTTGCCGATCGGCATCGGTTTCTCGTTGCTTATCCGGTGCAACCGCCGCAGGCGAATCCGTCAAAGTGCTGGAACTGGTTCAAACCGGACGATCAGCAGCGCGATCGCGGGGAGCCGTCGTTGATTGCTGGCATCACGCGCGAAATCATCTCCACTCACAGCGTCGATCCCACGCGCGTGTATGTCGCGGGCATGTCCGCGGGGGGCGCAATGGCGGCGATCATGATCGCCGAATACCCCGAACTGTACGCCGCGGCCGGCGTTCATTCCGGTCTTCCGGCAGGGTGCGCGCACGATCTACCCTCCGCGCTGGCGGCGATGAAAGGGGGCAAACGTCCGCGTGGGGCACGGCACACGCCAGAAAATGAGCGCTTGTCACCGAAACGGCCCGTCATCGTCTTTCACGGTGACGCCGATGCCACAGTCAACATCGCGAATGCCACCCGGCTTCTGCACGGCTTCGATGCACGGCCTGACGACCCTAGCGAAGGGCACCGGATCTACCAGGGCCGGCGCGCCTGCACTGTCTGCCGACTGCATTCCGCCGATAGCATCGACGCAGAACTCTGGACCATTCATGGCGCCGGGCACGCATGGGCAGGCGGGAACGCAGGAGGCAGTTACACGGACCCTGCCGGGCCGGACGCAAGTGCGGAAATGCTTCGCTTCTTTCTTGACCATCCGCGACGCGGGTAAGCCGCGCTACTCGCAATCGGCAGTGGTGCGGCTACATGATGGAGTCGAGCGCCTCGCTCGCTGACCGGCATCGAGTACGCACTCGATGCCTGCCACTCCAATAACAAATTCACCAATCCTTATCGGCGATTCGCATTTCGGAATCGCGCATATTCATAGCTTGATTCGCTGGTTCTGTCTCGAAAGCTGCACACCTATACTGCTGCGTCGAACCCACGTATACGGCGTGAATTCGTCAACGATGGTGGCGCGGCCTTCCGCCGTGGCCATCTCAAGATGTGTGCGGTAGCAAAAGGAAACCAGTCTATGCAGGCGTCTCAGGACACCATTAAACGCTCGAAACTCGAAAGTGCGCTTGCAGCATTGCCCGCGCTCGCGCAGGCAATCGGAGAAGATGCGGCCGGGCGCGAATTGCGGCGCGAATTGCCGCTGGACCGCTTCGCGCTATTTCGTGCATCGGGGCTGGGTGTGCTGCGATTTCCAGTCGAGTGGGGCGGCCTTGGCGGATCGCTCGAAGATCTCTTTCATGTCGTGAGTACTTTGGCAGCTCACGAGTCGAACGTCGCGCACGCTCTACGGATTCACTACGATCAGACTGAGCAACTGTTGCTGTCGCCGCGTTCGTCGTTTAACGACACGCAGATCGAACGGGTAAGGCAAGGCGCGATTTTCGGCGGCGCATCGACGGAACTGGGCACATCGCGGCCCGGCGAAATTGTCACGAGGCTCGTGCGCGACGGCGAGCATTTCCGCGTGACCGGCAAGAAGTATTACTCGACCGGTACGGCGTTCGCGGACTATGCGCGTATCAACGTGCAGGACTTGAACGGCGAAAACGTATCGTTCATTGTGCCGGTATCGCGTGAAGGCCTTCAGGTCGTCGACGATTGGGATGGCATGGGACAGCGCATGACAGCGAGCGGCAGTCTTCTGCTCGACAATGTGCAGGTCTTTGCGCACGAGATCTCCGCACGCGGTTACGGGACCCTCCCGGGTCGGCACGGTGGCGCGTTGCGACAGTTGCATCTCGTTGCCGTCGCTGCGGGAATTGTGCGCAATATTCTCGCCGACGCTTGACGCTACGTCGTGCAGCATGGCCGTCCGGTGCTTCACAGTCCCGCTCCGTCTTCACGCGAAGATGGCTTCGTGCAGCAGGTGGTGGGCGACATTGCGGCGCACAGCCACTCGATCGACGCGCTCGTGCAGCAGAATGCACGCACGCTCGACCGCTCGGCGAATGCGATCCGCAACGGCGCGGCGAACGCCGAAGAACTGGTGCTGGAAGGCGCGCTTGCAACCGCGAAGACCCAGCTTGTCGTCAGCAAGCTCGCGCTGCATACGGCCGAGCGGCTGTTCGAAATCGGTGGTGCGTCGGCGACTGCGCGCTCACACAACTTCGATCGCCACTGGCGCAATCTACGCACCATATTCAGCCACAATCCGCTGCTTCACAAAGCGCGAGTGATCGGCGACTACGAATTGAACGGCGTGACAACGCATCTCACCGAAGGTCGCGTGTTCTAGCGCGGCCGTGCCTCGTTTTTATCCACTTGCCGTCACGGAACACCATGAGCCGACGAGACTTGCTGCTATTGCTGGAACCGGGCTTCACCGACCCCAAGTATCCGGGCGAGCGCTTCATCTGTCCGGCGGGCGCGCCCATTGAAGGATTGCTCGCGAGCGATGCGCCGCGCAACGCGCGCCTCGACATTCGCAGGGTGGCGTTTGCACGTCCGCGCGCTGAAGTGGTCGCAGCGCTCGACGCTGACCACCAGGGGCTGCCTGTGCTGATTTTCGGCGACGAACAACCCGCGCCTGCCGATGCACAGGTGCTGGGCGACAAGCGCTTCGTGACCGATACTCGCCGCATTCTGGACCTGCTCGCCGAACGTCACGGTTTTCCCAAGGTGCATTGAATACAACGGCGTTGAAATGCGGGCGCGGATGACCGGGTGGTCGCCGCGCCCGCCTTGCTTTGTGCGGTCGAAAAAAGGGGAAGCGTTAACGACAGAAGTCGCCGCGCAGATGAGCAAGCTCCCGGAGGCGCGCCTGGTTCTATCGTCGGTGCCGTGCTTTGCTTATGCGCAACCGTTGGTTCTTTTGGCGCGGCAGCGGCTTTATCGTGTGCGTTGCTGCATGGCCGGCGATGGAATAGGCCCTCGAACCGGAGGCAGCGCATCGACATAAAGGATCTGCATCAAATGGCGGGACTTAACCGACGCGAGTTTCTGATCTCGACGGCCGCAACGCTGTCAGCCGGCATGCCTGCATGGGCACTCGCGCAAAGCGGCAACGTCGCGCCGAGAAGGGGCGGCACGTTGAACATGCTGATCAACCCTGAGCCGCCGGTCCTCGTCTCGATCTTTCAGACGACCGGCCCCGCGCTCGTCGCCAGTTCGAAGGTACTCGAAGGCCTGCTGGCTTACGACTTCGATCTGCGACCGAAGCCGCAACTTGCGACTGCGTGGACAGTGAGTCGCGACGGTCTTCAATACAGCTTCACGTTGCGTCAGAACGTGAAATGGCACGACGGTCAGCCCTTTACGTCGGCAGACGTTGCGTTTTCAATCGAGCTGCTCAAGGCGGTGCACCCACGCGGTCGCAGCACCTTCGCCAATGTGACACGCGTCGTCACGCCGGATGCCCGCACCGCGATCATCGAATTGTCGAAGCCCGCACCGTTCCTGCTGAAGGCGCTGTCCGCAGGCGAATCTCCCATCGTGCCCAGGCACCTGTATGCAAGCGGCGATCCGTTGACGAACCCGCACAACAGCGCGCCGATCGGCACAGGGCCGTTCCGCTTCAAGTCATGGACACGCGGCGCCAGCATCGTCTATGAACGCAATCCGGACTACTGGGATGCCGGCAAGCCGTATATCGACGCACTGGTGTTCAAGGTGATTCCGGACGCGGCGGCGCGCTCGGCGGCTTTCGAAACCGGCGCACTCGACCTGGGCGGCGAAAACCCCGTGCCGTTGACCGATCTGCCGCGCCTCTCGCAATTGCCGCAACTCGTCACCGAGACGCGCGGCTACCGGTTTCTCGAGCCATTGTCGGAGATCGACTTCAATCTCGATCATCCCATCCTCAGGGACCTCAAAGTTCGCCAGGCCATTGCCCATGCGATCAATCCGCAGGTCGTGCAGCGCACGATCGCGTATGGCTACGCGGACATCTCGCCGACGCCGATCACACCGGGATCGCCTTATCACGACGCAAAGCTCTCGCCCTATGCGTTCGACATCGCGAAGGCGGAGCAACTGCTCGACGCGGCGGGCTATCCGCGCAAGGACGGCGTGCGCTTCCGGCTGACGCACGACTTCCTGCCTTATGGCGATATGTATCGCCGTCAGGCTGACTACGTGAAGTCGGCATTGGCGCGCGTCGGTATCGACGTGACGGTGCGTTCACAGGATCTTCCCGCGTTCCTGAAACGCGTTTATGCAGACCGTCAGTTCGATTTCACGAGTATCGGCGTGAATACGCTGTTCGATCCGAGCGTGGGTGTGCAGCGTCTGTACTGGTCGAAAAACATCCGCCCGGGCGTGCCGTTCTCCAATGCGCCGCATTACAGCAACGCCGACGTGGACCGGCTGCTGGAAAGCGCGTCCGTCGAGACCGACGAAGGCAAGCGCGTCGCGCTCTATCAGGAGTTTCAGCAGATCGTGTATCGCGATCTGCCCATTCTCAACCTCGTGGCGCCGCGCATGATCACGCTGGCGAACCGGCGCGTGCGCAACCACACCGTTTCCGCACAGGGCCTCGAGGGCAATCTTGCGGATGTCTTTCTCAGCGCGTGACAGGAGATCCAGCATGAGCCGGAGTGTGCGTTTCGGAGCGGTTGCGCGGCGGACAGCGTGGCAGGTGTTGCCGACCGTGATCGGCATCGTGATCTTCAACTTCTTCCTGCTGAAGCTGATGCCCGGCGACGCCGCCGATGTGCTCGCCGGCGAATCCGGCTCGGCGACGGCGGAGACGATGCAGGTACTGCGTGCGAAGTTTGGGCTCGACCAGCCGGTGCTGCATCAGTTGTGGTCGTATTTGACTCATCTTGCGCACTTCAGCCTCGGCTATTCGCCGCGCTACGACGCGCCCGTCATGCAGTTGATCCTGTCACGCCTGCCCAATACGCTGCTGCTGATGGGCGTGGCGTTGACGTTCGCGATCGCGGTCGGCGTCACGCTCGGCGCCGTCATGGCGCATTGGGTAGGCCGGTGGCCGGATCGTGTGCTGTCGGTGCTGGCATTACTGTTCTATTCGACGCCTGGATTCTGGATCGGGCTGCTCGCCATCGTGCTGTTTTCAGTGCACCTCGGCTGGCTGCCGAGCGGCGGGAACGTAACGCTCGGCGTCCAGTTGCATGGCTTTGCCTGGTTCGCCGATGCGGCAAAACACGTGTTGCTTCCTGGCGCGACGCTGTCGACGTTCTTCATTGCAATCTACGCGCGGCTCACGCGCGCGGCGATGCTCGAAGTGCAGCGCCAGGATTTCGTCCGCACCGCGCAGGCGAAGGGACTGCACCCGTGGCGTGTCACGGTGCGTCACGTGCTGCGCAATGCACTCATGCCGCTGACGACCATGGTCGGCATTCACTTCGGCACGTTGCTCGGTGGCGCGGCGGTCACTGAGACTGTGTTCAGTTGGCCAGGCCTTGGCCGTCTCGCCCTCGATGCGGTGATGGCGCGCGATTTCAGCGTGCTGCTCGGCGTATTGCTGCTGTCTTCGCTGCTGGTGATTGTCGCCAACGTGCTGGTGGACCTGCTGCAGGCCTGGCTCGATCCGCGTATCGCCTAAGCAGTGTGCCTTTGAATCTGTTCGCTGTCGCTGAACCGTTATTCACCTGAGAGACGCAATGGCTTCCGAATCCTCCAATATCATTTCGACGACGCCGAAGCAGTCTGCCGGATCGTCTTCATGGCGGCGTCAACTGGCCGGTGCGCTGTTCGGCCAGCGCCGTGAGCGGATCGCTGCCGCCGGATTGTCACGGCGCAGCGGACGCGGCGTGCTGCGCACGCTCGCCGGCAATCCGTCGGCGTTGAGCGGTCTTGTCCTGCTCGCTGCCTTCATCGTGCTGGCGCTCGCCGCACCGCATCTGTTTCCCGGCGATCCGCTCGACATGGTCGCCGCGCCTTTCGAATGGCCCGGCAGCGATCCGCAATACTGGCTCGGCACCGATTCTCTTGGTCGCGACGTGGCCGCGGGCATTGCTCACGGTACGCGCGTGTCGCTTCTGATCGGAGCGTCGGCGGCTGGCATCGGGCTGCTCATCGGTACGCTGGTGGGCGCGGTGGGCGGCTTCTTCGGCGGTCTGGTCGACAACGTGCTGGTGCGAGTAACCGAGCTGTTCCAGACTATTCCTTCGTTCCTGCTGGTGATCGTGATCGTTGCGATTGGCCGGCCGAGTGTGGAGGTGATTGCGCTCGCTATCGGCATCGCGTCGTGGCCTACTGTCGCGCGAATCGTGCGCGCCGAGTTTCGCACGCTACGCGAGGCCGATTTCGTACTGGCGGCGCGCACTCAGGGCTTCGGCAATGCGCGCATCATATTCGGCGAGATTTTGCCCAATGCACTGCCGCCGGTGATCGTGACCGCTTCGGTGATGGTGGCGAGCGCGATCCTGATCGAGTCGTCGCTGTCGTTTCTCGGCATGGGCGATCCGAATGTCGTGAGCTGGGGCGCCATGATCGGCGCGGGGCGCGATTCGTTGCGAACGGCGTGGTATTTGACGGCGGTTCCGGGCACTGCGATCGTCGTCGCCGTGTTGGCGTTGAACCTCCTCGGGGACGGCCTGAACGACGCGTTGAATCCGCGTTTGCGGGAGCGTACCTGACCATGAACGCAAGGACCGAAGGCGTGAGCAAAGCCGACAACCTGCTCGAAGTGCGCGATTTGCGCGTCAGCTTCGGCGCGCACGAAGCGGTACGTGGAATCGGTTTTGAGGTTGCCAGGGGCGAGACGCTCGCGTTGGTGGGCGAGTCGGGTTGCGGCAAGTCGGCCACCGCGCTATCGCTGATGCGCCTCGTACCCAGCCCGGGGCGTGTGAGCGGCAGCGTGCGTTTCGATGGCCGCGATCTGCTCGATCTGTCCGCCTCAGAGATACGCGCTGTGCGCGGCCAGCAGATCTCCATGATCTTTCAGGAGCCGATGACTTCGCTCAATCCGGTTCTGTCGATCGGCGCACAGATCGTCGAAACATTGCGTCAGCACGAGAACCTGTCTAAAACCGCGGCATGGAAGAGGGCCGTGGAGTTACTCGACCTTGTGCGCATTCCCGAGCCGCAACGGCGCGTGTTCGACTATCCGCACGAGCTTTCCGGCGGCCAACGGCAGCGCGTGATGATAGCAATGGCCGTGGCATGCCGGCCGCGCCTGCTGATTGCGGACGAACCGACTACCGCGCTCGACGTCACGATCCAGGCGCGCATTCTCGAACTGCTGGACGGCCTGAAACGCGAACTGTCCATGTCGTTGCTGCTGATCACGCACGATCTGGGCGTGGTCGCACAACACGCCGATCGCGTCGCGGTCATGCTGGCGGGCCGGGTGGTGGAGCAGGCGGCCACTGTGCAACTCTTCGCGCGGCCCGAACATGCCTACACGCGCGGGCTGCTTGGCGCGTCGTTGAATCTCGTCGACGATCTGCACTATCGCGGCTGGAAATTGCCGGAGATCCGTCATGTTCGATCGGACGACGGCAGCGCAGCCTTTTCGGTGATCCCGCGCGCGCCGTACTCGAGCGAAGACGACGCGCGGCACGAAGCGGACAACGCCGCAAGCGTCGACGCGCCGTTGCTCTCGCTGCACGACGTCCGGATCGACTATCCGCAGCGTCATGGCAAGACGACGCTGCGTGCAGTGGACGGCGTGTCCCTCCAGATCGCACCCGGCGAAACGGTGGGTCTGGTCGGCGAGTCGGGTTGTGGAAAGTCGACGCTGTCGAAAGCCATTCTGCGGCTCGTGCCGGCCTCGGGCGGCCAGATCCGCTTACGGGGCACCGATCTCGTGCCGCTTCGCGAGCGCGAGTTGCGGCCTTTGCGCCGCCACGTGCAGATGGTGTTTCAGGACCCGTATGCGTCGCTCAATCCGCGGCGTACTGTCGGCGAAATCCTCGACACGGTTCTGGTGGTCAATGGTGTGAGCGATGCACGGCGACGCCGCACGCGCATTGCGGCAATACTCGACCGAGTGGGCTTGCCGGGCAGCGCGCAGCAGCGCTTTCCGCATGAGTTTTCCGGTGGCCAGCGGCAACGCATCGGCATTGCACGCGCGCTCGTGCTGGAGCCCGATCTTCTGATCTGCGACGAACCGGTGTCCGCGCTCGACGTGTCGATTCAGGCGCAGATTCTCAACCTCCTCGTCGACCTCAAACGCGATCTCGGACTTGCGTATCTGTTCATCTCGCACGATCTGTCGGTGGTGCGCTATATCGCCGACCGGGTGCATGTGATGCAGGCCGGACGGATTGTCGAAAGCGGCGACCATCGCGAGATCTGGCGTGCGCCGCAGCATCCGTACACACGCACGTTGCTCGACGCAGTACCGGGCCGCAAGTCCGAGGACGCGCGGGCCGCGTGAGGCGGGTGCCTCGAATCGCTCGCGCCCGTGACGACTCCAACGGAATGAGCTTGATGCCGGCTTGACCGGCGATCACGTCGTGCCCGGTCATGTCCACTCGAATCCGGTTGCCGTCTTACGTTGTGTCGCCATGACGAACGAGGCGCCCGAAGAACGGATGCCCCGGATCGTTGAAACCCGGCGTCGATGGATGGCCCGTGGTAACGAGCGAATCGACGAATGCTTCGTCTTCCGCGCTTAAGCGGTAGCCGAGCGCGGGTAAATAGTCCTGCCACTGCGCCTCGGTGCGCGGTCCGGCAATGGTCGAGCTGATGTAGCGGCTATTGAGCACCCACGCAAGCGCGAATTGACCCGCCGACAGTCCGCGCGCCTGCGCATGCTCACCGACTCGGCGGGCCAGTTCGATGGATTCCGGCCGCCACTCGGTCTGATGCAGACGCCTGTCGCTGCGGCCCGCGCGCGTGTCGGCGCGAGGGGCCGCGCCGGGTTCGTACTTGCCGGTCAGCACACCACGGGCGAGCGGACTGTACGAAATCACGCCGAGACCGTAGCGGTGCGCCGCCGTCAGCTGTTCGGCTTCGGCCTGGCGGTTGGCGATGTTGTAGAGCGGCTGACTTGCGACAGGCGCGTCGAGCCCGAGGGCCTGCGCCGTATGCGCGAATTCCGCGATCTTCCACGCCCGATGATTCGACAGCCCGTAGTAGCGCAGCTTGCCGGCGCGGATCAGATCGTTGAGCGCACGCACGGATTCTTCCACGGGCGTCCAATGATCCTCGCGATGCAGGTACAGCACGTCGATATAGTCGGTGCCGAGGCGCGTGAGGCTCGCTTCGACCGCGCGTTGGATGTGTTTGCGCGACGCGCCTCGCGCATTCACGTCGCGTTCGTCGAGCGGGTTGGCGAATTTGGTGGCGAGCACCCAGCGCTCGCGCTGCGCGGCGATCGCGCGGCCCACTACGCGCTCCGATTCTCCCTTGCCGTAGACGTCCGCGGTGTCGATCGAATTGACGCCTTGCTCCAGCGCCTCTCCGATGATGCGCGCGGAGGTCGCTTCGTCGGTCGGGCCGCCGAACATCATCGTGCCGAGCGTGAGCGCGGAAACCTTGATGCCGCTGCGGCCGAGTTGTCTATATTCCATGAGTACAGTTCCGTCAGAGTGAGTGGGGATCGTTTCAACGTTGCAGCCAGACGTCGGCGAAGCTTGCCGAGACCCCGTCCGGGCCAGTCGTATGGTTGTGAACCGCGCGTGAATACACGGTGAGGTATCGCGGAGCGACGAGATTCAGGTCGGGCAGGTCGCGCTCCAGAATCTGCTGGATCTGCGAGAACAGTTGCTTGCGCTTCGCCTCGTCCGTTTCTTCGGCCGCCTGTGCGAACAATCGATCGATCTGCGGATTGCTGTAGTGCGAGCCGTTCGTGAACGGCACGCCGCGCCGGAAGTTGCCGGTCGTGTAGAGGCGCGCGACGCCGACCACCGGATCGAACAGATTGCTCATGCCGTTGATCGAAAAATCGAAGTCGCGGTCGGTGTAGATGCGTTTCAGATACGCGGGCAGGTCCTGGCTGCGCACGGTGACCGCAATGCCGACTCTGGCGAGCGCCGACTTCACGTAGGCAGCGGTGCGAGCGGGCAGCTCGCCGATCGGCAACGGATCGACCGTCAGCGCGAAGCGTGTGCCGTCGGCCTTGCGTGGAAAACCGGCTGCATCGAGGAGCGCGTTGGCGCGCTCCACGTCATATGGATACGGCGTTGGCGCGGGATCGTAGTAAGGATTCGACGGAATGATCGGGCTGGCAAGCGGCGTGGCGTAGCCGTAGAAAATCACTTTGCGGATCACTTCACGGTCGATCGCCGATGCAATCGCCTGGCGAACCTGCAGGTTCTTCAGTACCGGATTGTCCAGATTGAATTCGATGCGGGTGACGCCGGCCTGGAACTCGTAGCCGCGCGAGTCGAGTGCGAGCTTCGGGCTGTTCTTCAGCCGCGCGAGGTCGGACAGCGGCACCGGGGTGTCGCCGCTCAGATCGATCGAGCCGTCTTCGAAGGCGACGGTGCGCGCCGCAGGATCGGTAATGATCTTGACGACAATCTTGTCCAGGAACGGCTTGCCTTTGTCCCAGTAGTCGTCGTTGCGGGCGTATTCGATGTAGCTGCCGCGCACCCATTTGACGAAGCGGAATGGCCCCGTGCCGATCGGCGCGTTGTTGGCGGGATTCGTCAGCGGGTCGCTGCCTTCGTACAGATGCCTCGGCACGATCGGCGTCTCCGACGAAGAGAACGCCTTGATCAGATACGGCGCCGGCTTCGACAGCGTGATGACGACCGTGTACGGATCGGGCGTCGTAATGGCGGTCACATTCGCGAAGGTTGTCTTGGCGCGCGGATGCACCTGCCGCAGTGTCTGCAGCGAATAGGCGACGTCGGCGGAGGTGAACGGCTGGCCGTCATGCCATTTCACGCCGTGCCGCAGATGAAACACATACTTGCGGCTGTCGTCGCTGATGTCCCATGAAGTTGCGAGCGACGGCTTCGGCTGCAACGAGAAGTCGTATTCGAGCAGTCCTTCGACGACTTTCGCGCTGACCTTCAGCACGTTGGTCGCGGTCGTGGCGAGATCCACCAGCGCGGTCGGCTCGGGCGTGACGACGAAGTTCAGGGTGCCGCCGCGCACAGGCGTCTGCGCGCTTGCGTATGAAGACGAGAGCGAGATCAGCAGGGCGGTGCCGAGTCCTAGCGCGCTGAGCAACAACGAGGTGCCGCGACGACGCGGCGCCGCCTGCGAGATGAGAGCAAGCATCTTACGGTTCGATAGAAAGAGGAGATGAATAGCAGCGCAATGGCAGCGGAGTGGCAGCGGAGTGGCAGCGGAGTGGCAGCGGAGTGGCGACGCCTCAGACGGAAGCCGAAGCCGTTGCATCGCGTCGCGCCAGAGCACCACGCCAGCCCTTCTGTACGGCAATGCCGAATGGAGTCGGAGCGGGGCAGCGGGTGTACCAGAGTCGGCTCATGCGTCTCGCCATGACGTAAAGAGAAAGTGGGGGATGGGTCCGGGATCAGTAGCGCAGACCGGCTTCGCGCAATAACGGCAACACGTGTGCGCCAAAGAATTCGAGGTCCGGCTGGAAATCGAAAAAGCTCAATTGCACGCCGTCGATACCGGCCCGGTGAAGCCGCACGATGTAATCGGCGATTTGCTGCGGCGAGCCGACTATCGAAATGTTGCCCCCCACCGCGCGCGCGGCTGCCTGATTGCGCTGTTCGGGATTGCCACGCCACGCGTGCGCGTCGCTTTCGAAGCGATGGAAGCTGCCTTCGTCGCCATGCGCGACGATCGCGTCGCGATAGGCCAGCGCTTCGGCAGCCGTTTCGCGGCAAATCACCATGGGATTGATCAGCGTGCGGATCTTGCGGCCATACTTCGCCGCAGTGGCCTTCACACGCGCCGTGTGCGCGGGCAAGGCGGCGAGCGCCGCTTCGATCTCCGAGCCCGCGGGACTCGTGATGAACACCACGTCGGAATAGCGGGCGGCGAACTCGATCCCCGCATCGGAGCCGGTCGCATTGACGAGCAACGGGCGGCCGTATTGCGGCTTCGGCGTGACGAACGCCGTGTCGAGCCTCCAGCTCGACAAAGGCGGCGCAAAGCTGAAGTTATCGGGCTGTGCCCATAGCTGTTGCACGGCGTCGAGGAACTCGCTCGCCAGCTCATAGCGGCGATCGTGCTCGATGCGATGCCAGCCGAACATCTCGTGTTCGACGGCCCGATGCCCGGTGACGACATTGATGCCCCAGCGTCCCTTCGAAATGTGATCGAGCGTCGCGCAAAACTTTGCGAAATGCAGCGGATGCCACGGCCCGTACAGCACATGGCTGGTTGCGACCAGGATGATTTTTTCGGTGCACGCGGTCATGGCCGCGAGCGACATGAATGAGTCGAGCGCCTCGCCGTTGAACACGCCGCCGTAGCCGCCTTTGGGGAGCCACTGCGAGAGGGCGAAGACGAGATCGAAACCGAGGCTCTCGGCTCTCTGCACCAGCGCGAGGTTGTAGTCGAAGTTCCAGTCGGTGGTGCGCGGCAGCGTCGACGCGCTCCAGCCGCCCGCCTGAATTGGCAGGAAGAGCCCGAGCAGCAGCGGCTGTTCGAGCGCGCATGCAACGGGACTGGCAGGGAAGTCGGCGGGCGAGCGCACCGGCACGAAAGACGTGGCGTCCGGCGCTTGTCCTAATGCTTGCGGTGCGGCGGCGAGAAGGGTGTCGGTCATGGCGATAATCGGTGTAGAGAACGTGGCGGTTCGGTTCGGCGTGGCGCGTGTCAGGTCTCGCTCTTCGGCCGGATGGCGGCGCGATCAACGGCGATGCAGCCTAAGCGCATGCCTGGGCGCAGCGCGTCAGGTTTTGCCGGTCGCGGGCGGCCGCACACCATTCGGATAGAAGTCGCCGATCACCGCGTACTTCCAGCGCACCGGGTCATGCACCGTGTGGACCCGCCCGGTGTTGCGGATGAGCGCCAATGGCGCGAAAAAACCGGTCATGACGGATATATCCGATGCTGTGACAGACGAAGTTCAGGGTCGGGCGTCGCATTCGGGCAGTCGCACCGGAGCCCTCAAAACTTACCGGCAAGTCGACACATCGGACAACGAACAATAATTTCTATCCTTATCTGCTCGCGCAATTGGGCAGCGCCGGAAATAACGCAAAAGCGTAAGCAAAGAAGAATCGCTTGGTTCGCTCATGTGGAGTGGCTGGCTATGCTGTGCAGCGTATTAGCCTTGTCCAGTCACCCATCATTTCAACCGCTCACACATGACGACGCTCAACGAGTATCTCGTGCAAAAGCGCGCTGCCTGGCTTGCGAAACGCGAAGCCGCGCGCAACGATCCGGATCTCAAGTCCAACCGGCTCAAGACGCGAGAGTCGGACCCAATAGCGCCGCAGCACGCACCCGCGCCAGCCCAATGAAACGACAACAAAACGACAACAACGACAACGACAACGAAAAGACAACAAGAGGACCACAATGAAAACGACACACAGGGCACGCGCGATCCGGCTTGTCGCGCTACTGGCGAGCGCATTCATCGGGATCGTGCCTGCGGGCGCGAGCGCCGCGCCCGACCACGGTGGAACGCTGACCTGGCTCGTGACGCCCGAGCCGGCTTCCATTGTTCCTCTCACTACGACGGCCGGGGGCAATGCGGAGATCGGCCCCAAGGTGGTGGAGGGCCTTCTGACGTATGACAGGAACCTCAACCCGAAGCCGCTGCTCGCCACTTCCTGGGTAGTCAGCACGGACGGACTGCAATACCGGTTCAATCTGCGTCGCGGTGTGAAGTGGCATGACGGCAAGCCCTTCACGTCCGCCGACGTTGCCTTTTCGATCCTGACGTTAAAGCAGGTGCATCCGCGGGGGCGAAGCACGTTTGCCAACGTGACCGACGTGAAAACGCCGGACCCTTACACCGCAGTCATCGAGCTTTCCAGGCCCGCGCCGTTTCTGTTGACGGCGCTCGCGGGCACCGAGTCGCCGATCATTCCGAGGCACCTGTACGAGGGCACCGACATCGCGGCGAGCCCATACAACAGCGCCCCGGTCGGCACGGGTCCGTTTGTATTCAAGTCGTTCGTGCACGGCAGCAACATCGTGCTCGAACGCAACCCCGACTATTGGGACAAGCCGAAGCCTTACGTCGACAGGATCGTTGTGCGTTTTTTGCCGGACGGCGCGGCGCGCGCTGCGGCGTTGGAGTCGGGCGCTGCCAATCTCGGCGACCAGGCCATCCCGCTATCGGATGTGAAGCGCTTTAGCGCGCTGCCGAACTTCAATGTCGATACGACGAACTGGGCGTACAACAGCAATCATCAGCAGTTGATTTTCAACCTGGATACGCCCGTTCTGAAAGACAAGGCGGTCCGCAAGGCGATCTCGCAGGCGCTCGACGTCAATGCGCTGAACCGTGTGGTCTGGTATGGATATGGTCAGGTGTCGGCCGCCGCGATCGGTACGGCGAACGCGAAGTATCACAACGCCGACATTCACTACTTTCCGTACGACGTCGCGCAGGCGAACGCGGCCCTCGATGCAGCGGGTTATAAGCGCGGACCCGATGGCAAGCGCTTCGGCTTGCGGCTGCTGTACAACCCGTTCCAGGACCCGCGTGCGGCGGATTTCGTCCGGCAATCGCTGGCGCGAATCGGGATCGACGGCGAGATCGAAAGTTACGACTTCGCCACGTACGTGAAGCGGGCGTACACCGATCGCGCATTCGACATCACGCTAGAAGCGCTTTCGAACACCTTCGATCCGACCGTCGGAGTTCAGCGAGTGTTCTGGTCGAAGAACTTCAAGATCGGTCTGCCGTTCTCGAACGCCGCGCACTACTCCAATCCGGAAGTAGACCGATTGCTCGAGGCAGCCTCCGTCGCTACCGACGATGCCCAGCGCCGCCAGCTCTTCATGCAGTTTCAGCAGATCGTGCACGACGATATTCCGTCCGTCGAGTTCGGTGCAAATCCGAACATCACGATTTCGTCCAGGAAAGTGAAGAACTATGCGCCGGGCGGCGAGGGCATACGCGGCAATTTCGCCGACCTGTATATCGAACGCTGAATCGCCTGGCTGCCGATCCGAACTGAACGCGCCGTGCATGCCGGTCTCGCGCATCCCGCCAACGCACAGCGCTGGCGCACGCGACCGGCAGCATCGCGCGCTCGCCATCCGAAGCACACTTCGCACACACCATGAGCCAACGAAAAGGACAACTGCACCTCGGCGCGTTTCTCTATCCGACCGGGCATCACATCGCCGCGTGGCGTCATCCGGGCAGTCACGCGGATGCGGGACGCGACTTTCGGCACTACGTCCGGCTTGCGCAAGCCGCCGAAGCAGCAAGGTTCGATCTGGTCTTCCTCGCGGACGGCTCGGGAACGCGTGGCGACAACGTCGACTTCCTGAGCCGCACAGCGCACAGCTACGTCGCGCAGTTCGAGCCGCTCACCTTGCTCTCGGCATTGGCTGCGGTCACGGAGCGAATCGGCCTTGTGGGCACGGCGTCGACGACCTTCAACGAGCCGTATCACATTGCCCGCAAGTTTGCGTCGCTCGATCACATTAGCGGCGGGCGAGCGGGCTGGAACCTCGTCACGTCGTCGAATGCACACGAGGCGAAGAATTTTGGCTTCGACGAACATCTCGCTCACGCGCGCCGCTACGAGCGCGCGGTGGAATTTGCGGAAGTGGTCGAGGGGCTGTGGGACAGCTGGGATGAAGGCGCGTTCGTGCGAGACAAAGCGGCCGGGCGTTATTTCGATCCGGCAAAGCGTCATGTGCTCGACCATCGCGGCGAATTCTTCAACGTGCGCGGGCCGCTGAATGTCGAACGCTCGCCTCAGGGGAGGCCGGTCGTCGTGCAGGCGGGTTCCTCGGAAGCAGGCAAGGCGCTCGCGGCGCGTACCGCCGAAGTGATCTTCACCGCGCAGCAAACGCTGGACGACGCCGTTGCGTTCTACGCGGACGTGAAGGGCCGCCTCGCGCAGTACGGACGCGACCCGGACGATCTGAAGATCATGCCCGGCGTGATGCCGATTGTCGGCGCGACCGAGCAGGAAGCGCAGGACAAGTTCGCCGCGCTACAGGCGCTGATCGATCCGGCGGTCGGACTTGCATTGTTGTCCGGGCTTACGGGCGGCTTCGATCTGTCGGGCTATCCGCTCGACGGGCCGATTCCCGAATTGCCTGAGACCAATGCAAGCAAGAGCCGGCAGTCGTTGACGCTCGAACTGGCGCGGCGCGAGAAATTGACGATCCGCGATTTGTATCTGCGCGTCGCCGGCGCACGCGGGCATTGGCAACTAATCGGTACCCCGAAGCATATCGCCGATGCGCTCGAGGAACGCTTCGTCAACTATGGTGCAGACGGCTTCAACGTAATGCCGGCGCTGTTGCCGGACGGCCTCGACGACTTCATCCGACTGGTATTGCCGGAATTGCGGCGCAGAGGCCTCTTCCGCACGGAATACGAAGGTGCGACGTTGCGCGAGAACCTGGGCCTGCGGCGGCCGGTGTCGCGGTATCAGCGCGAAGCTACCGTAGCTTGAGGCGTTAGATGAAGCGCGGCGCTACAACTAGCCCGCTCACGACGCTGGTTTGCCTGCAACGATGTTGGTTGCACGGTTTGCCGCGACAATATCGGCGTGGGTGGGATTCGGGCCGAGGCTGGCGAAAACCTCCGGCAGCCGGTCGCGTATCCTGGGCGCAATTCCAGGAGCGGCCGCAGCCAGCGCCTTGCGCATGGCATCCGCATCGTAGTCGCAGCAATACGCAGGAGTTGATGGCTGCTGGCGCCAGGATTCTGCGAGCGAACCCGCATCGACCGGATCGAAGCCCGTCTGATTCACCAGCTCCATCACGATTCCCCTGGAGCGCAGGTCATCCCCCGCCACGGCGACGGCGAGGCGGCCAGGCGTCCCCTCCGGCTGGCCCAACTCGGCGAGCGTGTAGGCCAGCACGTTGTTGAATGCCTTGATGACAGGGCGCCCGATCTGTCTGGATACCCACACGCTTTCGGGCATTCCTTCGTCGATTTCCGGAATGTGCGGGTCGCGCATGTCCGGGTAGTAGTTGCCGGTGTCGACGACGATCGCGTCAGCCGCTACTGAATCGAACAAATCCGCAGGAAGCGCCTGTATGGCGGGCAGCGGAATCGACAGGATGATGACTTCCGCGCCATCGACCGCGCCGCGAACATCCACGGCTTGCGCGCCGATCTCGTCGGCGAACTGTCGAACACCATCCACGCCACGAGAGTTCGCGACGCGGACTTCATGGCCTGCCGCGCTTAACTTCCGGGCGAGAGACGCGCCAATGTTTCCTGTTCCGACGATCCCGATTTTCATAGCTGTATCCTCCATATTGCACGTGGCGCCCACTTTAGCTGGCTTATGTTGTAATGGTAAGTACCGACTAAAAAGTAAGTAGCGTACCGAGGTGTTTGTGTCTGAAGAGCGTGAATGGAATTGCGAAGATCCCAAGAAGCGGCTTGAATGGGCCGAGGCGACGACAGAGGCCCTCCGGGTTCTGGAGGGCAAGTGGAAGATCGTCATCATTTGCCAGTTGTTTGCCGCAAAAGGCCCGCTGCGATTCTCCGATCTGGAGAAGCTGATTGACGGCATCAACCAGAAAATGCTGATTCAGCAGCTCAAGCAGCTGGAGAAAGACGGCATCTTGCGGCGGACGGTGTATCCCCAAGTGCCGCCGAAGGTAGAGTACGAACTTTGCGATATGGGATATGCGCTCGGGCCGTCGATGCAGGCGTTAATCGAGTGGGCCGAGATGAGGCGCAAACGTGCCGGAGGTGACGGCTACTGAGAAAGAGGCCGGCGGCGGCTCGACCGCGCGGCGCGGCGTGCGGCTCGCTGATACCTCGGGCAAAGTGCAAGGACTACGAGTCGCCGTTCCCGACGTAACTGACCCCGTCGCCGTCGGTAACCTGGGTCGGCAAGCAAGGGGTCCAGGATCAGTCACATACCGTTCCGCTTACCTTCTACGACCTGTCGGCGCGCTCCGGCATGACCTGAACGACAATGGGCCGGCTCTTCCAGAACATGTTGTGGACTCGGGCCTGCAGATTGCGCAACGCATCCGGCGACGTGCCGTCGAAGGTGAGCACGATCGCGGGCCGCGCTCCCGTTCCGTGATAGCGGTGGATCCGGTCGAATGGCGGAAAGCCGTATTTGATAAGGAAATCATTGATTTCGTCGTCCGAAGTATTGTCTTCAACGTTTCCCATCCACAGATCAGCCATAAAGTGCTCCCTTAGTGGAATCGATACGGCGGTCAGGCCATGATATTGACGCCGCCGTCGATATACAGCGTCTCTCCGGACAGGCGCCGGGCGTAGGGCGTCGCCAGAAAGGCGCAGGTAAACCCAACATCCATGATGTCGACCAGCTCGCCCAGCGGCGCGCGTTGCGCAGCTTCCGTAAGTAGCAGATCAAAGTCTTTCAGGCCAGACGCGGCTCTCGTCTTGAGCGGCCCCGGTGAAATGGCGTGAACGCGGATTCCCTTCGGGCCGAGTTCATATGCAAGGTAACGGGCGCAGGCTTCCAGTGCGGCCTTGACGGGTCCCATCATGTTGTACGAAGGCACTACCTTGTTTGCGCCGTGATAGCTCATGGTGAGCATGGTGCCGCCGTTTTTCATCAAAGGCGCGGCAAGGCGGGCCATGCGCACGAACGAGTGGCACGAAATGTCCATTGCACTCGCGAAGCCTTCGCTCGAACTGTCGATCAACTGTCCTTGCAGATCATTTTTGGGCGCCCACGCGATCGAATGGACGAGAATATCGAGGTTGCCCCATTCCCTGTCGATTCGCTCGAACACGGCCGCAAGCTCGCCCGGGCTCGAAGCATCGAGCGGCTCGAAGATCGATGCACCGAGGGCCGTTGCAAGCGGCTCTACATAGGGCCTTGTTTTCTCGTTGGCATAGGTAATCGCGAGGTCCGCGCCCAGCTCGCGAAACGCTTTCGCACATCCGTACGCGATCGAATATTCGTTGGCAATGCCTGTGACCAGCGCTTTCGCGCCACTCAGGATCGGCTGCGGCGGGGCGGATGTCATGGAGGTATCCTTCGGGTCCGGTCGGGCGTACGTTCGCTCTATGAGGCGGCGGCATGGATCGCCGCGAGTGTGTGTTGCCCTATCATGAGTTCTTCATTGGTCGGGATGACCCAGACAGATACCTTGCTCGACGCAGCGCTGATGCAGGGGCCGCCCGACTCGTTTGCCGCAGGGTCGAGTTCCAGTCCGAGCCATGCGGCGTCGCGCACAATGCGCTCGCGAATCGCGCTGGCGTTTTCCCCCACGCCGGCTGTGAGAACGAGCGCGTCGATGCCGTGCATCGCGGCCGCTAGCGAGCCGAGTTCACGGGCGATCCTGTACGTGTAGATATCGACTGCGAAACGGGCGCGTGGCGCATCGCTCGCGAGCAGTGCGCGCATGTCGCTCGAAATACCGGACACGCCAAGCAGGCCCGACTGCCGGTAGATCAGATCTTCGATGTCCTGCTTGTCCATCTTCAGTGCATCGATCAGATAGAGAATTACGCCTGGGTCCAGATTGCCGCAGCGTGTGCCCATCGGGAGGCCATCGACGGCGGTGAAGCCCATCGTGCTCGCGACGCTCTTGCCGCCCACCATCGCGCACATGCTGGCGCCGTTGCCGAGATGGGCTACGACGCATCGGCCCGCTGCCGCGGCCGGTGCGATCCGAGGCAGCACGCTCGCAATGTACTCATAGGAGAGGCCGTGAAAGCCATAACGGCGCACGCCTCTTTCCGTGATCGCCGAGGGTAGCGCGTAAGCCTGCGCGACCTCGGGTGTCAAGCGATGAAACGCCGTATCGAAGCAGGCTACCTGCGGGATATCGGGCCGAGTTCGCGCGATGATGCGTATCGGACTCAGGTTGTGCGGCTGATGCAGCGGTGCGAGCGGCACCAGCTTGTCCAGTTCGTCGAGAACGGCGGGCGTCACCGTCACCGGGCCCGAGTACATCTGGCCGCCGTGTACGACACGATGGCCGACGGCGATCAGACGATATCCTCCGCCGTAGCTTCGCAGGAAGCCGCCGATATGCTCGATTGCGCCCTCGTGTCCGAGCGTTGGATTGGCGTCCCAGTCGCGGGTTGTCGTGTTGCCGTCGCTGTCTACGGCGATAAAGCGTGGCGCCGTGCCGAGGCCGTCGACCTGACCGCGCAGCACGAGATGCATCGTCGCACCGTCTACGCCGAAGGCGCGGAACTTGATGCTGGACGAACCGGCGTTCAGTACCAGAATGACATCCGGCATGGCGTTACCTCAACACCTTGTCGCTCGCGCGCCTGGCGTCTGCCACGAGGGCCGCCACTGCGCATGAGGCGAGGCGCGTCAGCAAGCTGTCGGCGCGGCTGGTTAGCACGATCGGCACACGGGCGCCCAGCACGATACCCGCCGCATCCGCACCAGCGAGAAACGACAGGCTCTTCGCGAGCATGTTGCCGGCTTCCAGGTCGGGCACCATCAGCACGTTGGCGCGGCCCGCCACCTGCGAATCGATCTGCTTGATCCGGGCCGCTTCGACACTGATCGCGTTGTCCAGTGCAAGCGGACCGTCTACCAACGCTCCCGTCACCTGACGTCGATCGACCATTTTGCAGAGCGCGGCGGCTTCGATCGTGGAAGGCAGTTTCGGATTCACGGTTTCCATCGCTGACAGAATCGCCACGCGTACTTGCTCGAATTGCAACGCGTGACCCAGGTCGATCGCGTTCTGCAAGATGTCCATCTTCACGTCGAGTGTGGGCGCGATATTGATCGCGGCGTCGGTGACGATCAGCGCCTGCTCGAGCAGCGGGACGTCCATGACAAAGCAGTGGCTGATACGCCGTTCGGTACGCAGCCCCGACTCGCGGCTCACCACCGCGCCCATCAGTTCGTCCGTATGCAGGCTGCCTTTCATCAGGGCTTCTGCCTTGCCTTCGCGCACGAGTTGCACTGCGGCGGCTGCCGCGGCGTGGCTGTGCGGGGCATCGACGAGCGCAAAGCCGGCGATCGCAACGCCGGCCAGCGCGGCTGCGGCTTCGATACGCTCGACCGGCCCCACGAGTATCGGCGCGATGAGCCCCAGCCGCGCCGCTTCGACAGCGCCCTCGAGCGAGCTCGCATCGCACGGATGCGCGACCGCCGTTTTCATCGGCGGCAAGCTTTTGCAGTGCTCGATGAGTCGTTGGTACTTGCTGTGCTTCGCTTCCATTGAGGCTCCATGCAAAACAGGACCGTGTGCATCTGGCTGGCGGACTATGGCCGCGCGAGCGCAGCAACGGAGCGGCCCGGCGTGGGCTTCGCCGTGAGTGCCTGGCGAATGCGATCGAACATGGCCCGCTGCGCTTCAGTCGGACCGGTGCTTTGTACGCGTTCGTCTTTCAACAATTCGTCTAGCAGCGTGATGAAACGCGCCCGATCTTTCCTGTCGGCGACAAGTACCGGCAACGTGGCAATCGCCTCATCCTGCTCGAAGCTGACGATGATTTCCTGCTCACCGCGAATTCGCCGCCACTGATCGGCCGGCAGATCCGGAAGATAGCTCGCGTACGCCTGAGCCAGTTCCTTGCGCGTGACGAGCCGCGAAAGCGGCAATGGCTCGCCTTTGCGCGAGAGCAGGGCGGCCGCGCGAGCGATTGCTTCCGTGTAGCCCCCTTCGCGGATCGACGCGAGCGCTTCCTTGACGAACGGCAAATCGCGAGGATCACTGTCGGGCCCGGTCCCGCTTTTGGCCCCGCTTTCTGCCGCAGGTTTAGCGTCAGCGAGATAGAGCGAGAACAGGTTGCCGTAGATCGTGAAGAATGTTGCCTCCGTACCTGCATCGCGCATCTCCCGATAGTAATCGAGCGATGCGCTGATCATTTGCGAGCCGCTTTGCTCGATCGCGCGCCACGGGTTGTCTGCTTCCGCGGGCTGGCGATGAGTCTTCACCGCGCTCGCCGCGGACGGCAGCCACGCGAGCCAGGGATTGAGATCCGAGAACGCCCAGCGCTGCAAACGCAACGGATGAAATTCGCGAAACAGCCGCGCGGTCGTTTCGTTCGACATGGCCTGCACGATCGGCTGGGCGAACAGTTCGTACGCACGCTGGTTGAACTCGGAAAGTTGCGCGACGGCTTCGAACGGCTTTTCGTCCTCGCGCTCGAAGCGGTTGAAATGCGCCGCTATTTCTTCGAGCCGATGTTCTCGAAACTCGACCTCGTATTCGGTTTCGCCGTTTGCGTCTTTCCGTTCGGTGATCAACATTCCGTAGAGGCCGGGCGCAAAAGATTCGATGGCTTCCAGCACTGAGACGATCTGCGTGTGTTCCTTCTTTGCCACTTTGCCCGATACAAAGATGCCGAGATGGCCGATGTCCTGATGCATGAGTCCGACGATCACCTGGCCGCGGGCCTTGATTTCCTCGGTGCTGCCGTACAGATCCGCCACCCAGTTAAATGCCTGTTGCGGCGGCGTGATGTTATCGCCAAGCGACGCAAACAGAATGATCGGCGAGCGGATCTCGCGCAGATCGAATGCCTTGCCGCTTGATCCTCTCACATCGCCAGACCAGAGCTTGTTTCCGATGAACAGGTTGTGCGTGATCCACTCGATTTCCTCGCGGTTCATCAGATAGTAATCGCCCCACCAGCGTTCGAAGTCGAGAAAGCGGGGCGGTTCGGTATCGACGTTGTGAAAGAGGTGATAGTACTTGTCCCACAGCGTATTCGCCGGATTAAGGCTCTCGAAGTTCTGCACCAGATGAGCGCCGTCGAATTTTCCGGCTCCGAGATCCGCGGCAAATGACGCGAGCCACGAGCCTCCGAGTATGCCGCCGGCGTAGCGCATCGGGTTATCGCCCTGGCCTTCGCTCCACGCACCGCTCCAGTAGGACATCGGCGCGCCATTGATGACGATCGGGCCGGTGTCGTCCGGGTCTGACGCCGCGATCATCATCGCGGCCCACCCGCCCTGGCAATTACCGACGAGCGCGGGTTTCGGGCTGTCGGGGTGTAGCGTGCGCAACCGCTTCACGAACTGCTGCTCGGCGGCGCACACGTCGAGCAATGTCTGGCCCGGTTCTGGATCGGGAAAGAAGATGAGAAAGTACACCGGATGTCCCCCGCGCAGCGCGACACCGGCTTGTGAGTCGTCCTTGAAGCCTCCAATGCCTGGGCCATGGCCGGCGCGCGGATCGATGATGAGGTAAGGGCGCTTGCGCGGGTCCACGATCACGCCTTCGGGAGGCTTGATTTTTAGCAGCGCGTAGTTGACGGGTCTTTCGAACTGGCGACCGTCGAGAACAGACTCGTAGTCGAAGTGCAACACGGGTTTCGGATCCTGCCGGGCCCGCTCGCGATACGCAGTCCCGCGCTCACGCAGCGTATCGAGAAACATGACCGATCGCTGAATGATGTCGAGCCCGTAAGACCATGTGTCCCAAGGCGTTGGCGCACGCGTGGTCGGCGCGGCTGCAGTGTCGCGATCGACACCTGACGCGGTGCGCACGCGTTCTGTCAGATGCTCGTGTGCGACCGCGCTGCGTTTCGTCAAAATGCGGGCAACCTTTGCATTGATGTCCCGACTGCGTGAAAACTGCTTTGCTCCGTCCATGAGATGGACCTCGACATTGAAAAGCGGGACCAACGAGGCGCGACTTGCCAACGGTTTGAATGCTGAAGGCAGCGCCCGACTGTGGCAATTGGACCATGGTCCTACACGCGAACCGCTGGTTGCCTGCCGGCCCGGCGGCGGGCAGGCAGCCGACGGCGTAATGGAGCAGGTTGGCTGCCCGCCAACATCGGCCTAAGGTCCTATTGCCTGTCGCCTGTCCGGCGTTTATCTCTATTGTGTAGAGCCGCTCGCCTGTTTGTTGGGGCCGAGGCTGCACGCACAGGAGACACCAGCATGAGCAGCGATCGAGCATCGGACTCCTCGTACCCAACCGCGCTCTCCAACGACGAACTAAGGCTGATCGACGCCTGGTGGCGCGCGTGCAATTACCTCTCGGTCGGCATGATTTACCTCAAGGACAACCCGCTTTTGCGCGAACCCCTCAAAGTCGATCATGTAAAGCACCGTCTGCTTGGGCACTGGGGCGCAAGTCCCGCGCTTTCGTTCGTCTGGGCGCATCTGAATCGCGTGATCAAGCGCGACGACCTGGACATGATTTTCATGGCCGGGCCTGGGCACGGCGCGCCTGGCGTACTCGGCCCAGCCTATCTCGAAGGCACCTATTCGGAGGTCTACCCGGACAAAAGCGAGGACGCCGAAGGTATGCAGAAGTTCTTCAAGCAGTTCTCGTTTCCGGGACATATCGGCTCGCATGTGACGCCCGAAACGCCCGGCTCTATTCATGAAGGCGGTGAACTCGGCTACAGCCTGTCGCACGCTTATGGCGCTGCGCTCGACAACCCTGATCTGATCGTGGCCTGCGTGGTCGGCGATGGTGAGGCCGAGACAGGTCCGCTTGCGACCGCGTGGCATTCGAACAAGTTCATCAATCCCGCGCGCGACGGCACCGTACTGCCAATTCTGAACCTGAACGGCTACAAGATCGCCAATCCGACGATCCTCTCGCGCATCAGCCACGGAGAACTCGCGGCGTTACTCGAAGGCTACGGCTATATGCCGTATTTCGTCGAAGGGTCCGACCCGTCGCAGATGCATCAGACAATGGCCGGCACGCTCGATACTGTGATCGCCGACATCCGCTCGATTCACGAAAGAGCGCGCGCGGATGGCAATGCCGAGCGTCCACGCTGGCCGATGATCGTGTTGCGCACGCCCAAGGGCTGGACGGGGCCGAAGGAAATTAACGGCCATAAGGTCGAGGGGTCATGGCGTTCGCACCAGGTGCCGTTCTCGGATGTAAGGGGAAACCCCGCGAACCTCGACCTGCTCGAAAGCTGGATGCGCGGCTACAGGCCCGGCGAATTGTTCGATGACTCCGGAAGGTTGCTTGCGGAACTGCGCGAGCTTGCGCCGCAAGGCCCGCGCCGCATGAGCGCGAACCCGCATGCAAACGGCGGATTGTTGCGCCGCGATCTGAAGCTGCCCGACTTTCGCGACTACGCGGTCGAAGTTTCACGCGCCGGCAATGTGCTGCGCGAAAACACGCAGCCGCTTGGCCAGTTTCTGCGTGACACCATGCGTTGCAACATGGACACCTTCCGCGTCTTCGGCCCCGACGAGACCGCGTCGAACCGGCTTCAGTCGATTTACGAAGTCAGCAAGAAAGCGTGGATGGCAGACATGCTGCCCGAAGACGACGACGGCGGGGAACTGTCGCGCGATGGCCGCGTGATGGAGATGCTCTCGGAGCACACGCTGATGGGGTGGCTCGAAGGCTATCTGCTTTCCGGCCGCCACGGCTTCTTTCACACGTATGAAGCGTTCGCGCACGTGGTGGACTCGATGTTCAACCAGCACGCGAAATGGCTGGACGTATGCAAGAACCATGTGCCGTGGCGGGCTTCGGTGGCCTCTGAAAATATCCTGCTTTCGTCGACGGTATGGCGTCAGGATCACAACGGCTTCTCGCATCAGGACCCCGGCTTCATCGACCTCGTGACTAACAAGAGTCCCTCGGTCACACGGGTTTATTTGCCGCCGGACGCCAATACGCTGCTCGTCGTGGCGGATCAGTGCCTGCGCTCGACCGACTGCATCAATGTCATCGTCGCCGACAAGCAGAAGCACCTGCAATTCACGACTATCGACGAAGCGGTCGTGCATTGCGCGAAAGGCATGGGTCTTTGGCGGCGCGCGAGCAATGACGAAGACATGGAGCCCGACGCGGTGATGGCTTCATGCGGCGACGTTGCCACGCAGGAAGCGCTCGCAGCAACGGCCATTTTGCGCGAGCGTCTGCCCGAGTTGAAACTGCGCTTCGTGAATGTAGTCGATCTGTTCAAAATGCAGCCGGTGACAGAGCATCCGCACGGCTCGACGGAGCGCGAATTCGACAGCCTGTTTACCGTCGACAAGCCCGTGATATTCAATTTTCACGGCTACCCGTGGCTGATCCACAAGCTTGCGTATCGATTCCGCAATCACGAGAATCTGCACGTTCGCGGCTACACGGAGAAGGGCAACATCAATACGCCGCTCGAACTCGCGATACTCAACAAGGTCGACCGCTTCAATCTGGTGCTGGACGTGCTCGATCGTGTGCCGCGCCTGCAGGGCAGAACCGCACATCTAAGAGAAGACATGAGGAACGCGATCATCCTCAACATGAATTACGCGCATGAGCACGGTACGGATAATCCGGAGTTGTCGGAATGGGTGTGGCCGTATTGATCGTCCGGAGCACAGAACCTGCGTTGCGCGATCCAACGGGAGCCGGGGCCGATCCCGCCCCGGCGTGAAATGCGAGGGCCGAGACCATGAACGAGGTTTCCGTAGCGGAAGCGGCTTTGAATACGCAAGGCGCCACTCACGACGTGAGCGGCTACGCGTTCCAGAACGACGTAGTCAGGAATCTGATTTGCCGGGTAGGACGCTATCCGGACATTGCAAGCCCGCACGACTGGTACATGGCGCTTGCCTTCAGTGTGCGCGATCGGATGCTCGCGCGCTGGGCCGCGTCGACGAAAGTCTACGCCGCACAAAACGTCAAGGTCGCCTGTTATCTGTCCGCAGAGTTTTTGATCGGCCCACAGCTTGGCAATAACCTGCTCAATCTCGACATGGGAGACGAAGCGCGCGAGGCGATGCATGCGCTGGGGCAGGATGTCGACGCGCTGCTTGCGATCGAGGAAGAACCCGGACTTGGCAACGGCGGCCTCGGACGCCTTGCCGCGTGCTACATGGACTCGCTTTCCACGCTGGAAATACCGGCGATCGGTTATGGCATCCACTACGAGTTCGGCATCTTCGATCAGGTTATCCGCGACGGCTGGCAGGTGGAGGTGACAGACAAGTGGCTGCAGAACGGCAATCCCTGGGAAATCGTACGGCCGGATGTGAGTCACTACATCGGCTTCGGCGGATACACGCAACAGCAGACCGACGCTGAAGGCCGCCTCCGCGTGAACTGGATACCGGCGCGGCAAGTGAAGGGCGTTGCCTGCGACCTGCCGGTGCAGGGCTATCGTGTCGATACCTGCAATGTACTTCGGCTGTGGAAGAGCGAAGCGGTCGAGTCGTTCGACTTCCAGGATTTCAACGCCGGCGAATACTACGAGGCTGTGCAGGAGAAAGTGGTTTCTGAAACCTTGTCCAAGGTTCTCTATCCGAACGACGAGCCCGAGGCGGGCAAGCGTCTGCGGCTTGCGCAGCAGTATTTTTTTGTTTCGTGTTCGCTGCAGGATATGTTGCGGCTAGCGGCATTGAAGAACACATCGATCGAACACTTCCCCGACCTGTTTGCCGCGCAACTCAACGATACACATCCATCAATCGCCGTTGCCGAGTTGATGCGTCTGCTGCTGGACGTGCACGGACTTTCCTGGGATGCGGCGTGGGATATCACCCAGCGCACTCTTGCATACACCAATCACACGCTGTTGCCCGAGGCGCTTGAAACGTGGAGTCTGCCGCTCTTTCAGAGCCTGCTGCCGCGCCAGCTCGAAATCATTTATGAAATCAATCACCGTTTTCTCGACAGCGTGCGGTGTGCTTTTCCCGCCGACGACGCGCGCGCGACGCGCATGTCGCTGATCGACGAACGCGGCGACAAGAAGGTGCGCATGGCGCATCTCGCCACGGTCGGCGCGCATGCGGTCAACGGAGTCGCGGCATTGCACTCCGATCTTTTGCGCCAGACGGTGCTGCGTGATTTTGCGGAGATGTATCCACAACGCTTTCTCAACGTGACGAACGGCGTGACGCCGCGCCGCTTTCTCATGTTGAGCAATCCGGGGCTCGCGGGTCTTCTCGACAGGACTATCGGCGCGAAGTGGCGAGCCGACCTGACCGAGCTCGACGCGCTTGCCGCGCATGCCGACGATGACGGCTTTCACGAGGCGTGGCGTGCAATGCGCTTCGACAACAAGGCGGCGCTGGCGGCGCGTATCGCTGACGCAACAGGTATCGACGTCGACCCGAACGCGCTATTCGACGTCCAGGTCAAGCGCATCCACGAGTACAAACGCCAACACCTGAACGCGTTATACATAATCAGTCTGTATCGGAGGCTATGCCGCGATCCGGGGCTCGACATCGCGCCGCGCTGCTTCATCTTTGGCGGCAAGGCGGCGCCGGGCTACGCGATGGCCAAGCTGATGATCCGCCTGATTACGGGCATTGCCGAAGTCGTCAATGACGATCCGGTAATCGACGGTCGGCTGAAAGTCGTGTTCTATCCTGACTTCAACGTGAAAAACGGGCATTGGGTCTATCCCGCCGCGGACCTCTCGGAGCAGATCTCGACCGCGGGCAAGGAGGCATCCGGCACGGGCAACATGAAGTTCATGATGAACGGCGCGCTGACCATCGGCACGCTCGATGGCGCGAATGTGGAGATCCGTGAAGAAGCGGGCGCCGACAACTTCTTCCTGTTCGGCTTGACCGCGCAACAGGTCGAAGAGGCCAAGCGCGACGGCTATCGTCCTTCCGACTATGTGAAGTCTAACGACGAACTGAGCGATGTGTTTTCGCAGATCGCGCAGGGGCGCTTCTCGCGGGGCGATCCGAATGTATTCAGGCCGCTTGTCGACAGTCTGCTGCAATTCGACCCGTTCCTCGTGCTGGCCGATTTCGCGGATTACGTCGCGTGTCAGCAACGTGTGAGCGACGCGTGGCAGGACGCAAGGCGGTGGACGCGAATGTCGATTATGAATACGGCGCGATCGGGCAAGTTCTCGTCCGATCGTGCGATAGGTGAGTATTGCGAGCGCATATGGAACGCTCGTGCAGTGAGGATCGACCTTGAGCAGCGCTAACGTCGATAGCCAGCGTACTTATGTAGCGCGGCCCGGCTCACGATTTCCGCCTGGTGCGTCGGTCGTGCCGGGCGGCGTGAATTTCTGTATTTTCTGCCGGCACGCGACTCGCCTGGAACTGCTGCTTTACGCTTCGCCGGATAGCATCGCGCCGTTCCAGATCGTCGGACTAACGCCCGAAACAAACCGCACATTCTATTTCTGGCATGTGTTGATAGAAGACCTTCCGGAGCAATGCTGCTACACGTGGCGTGCATACGGCCGTCATGGTGTTCCGCAACTGGATGACGAAGCCAGCAGCCGTTTTGAGTTGCTCGATCCCGGCGCGCGCGCGGTCAGCGATCGGCGATGGCGCCGCCAGCCCGCTGCCGCTGTACGGGAGCGAGAGCATGCTTCGCTGCGAGCCATCGTCACCGAACCGCTGGGCGAACGCGAAGACGTGAGCGTGCGCACACTCGATGACGCGATCATCTACGAGCTGCATGTAGGCGGATTCACGCGCGATTCGTCGAGCGGCGTTCAACACCCCGGAACGTTCTCGGGGCTGATCGAGAAAATCCCCTATCTGAAGGATTTGGGCATCACGCACGTGGAGTTGCTGCCGGTGATGGCTTTCGATGAGCAGGACGTGCCTGCACCGGCTGCAGCGATCGGCCTCGTCAATTACTGGGGCTACAGCACGCATAGCTTCTACTCTCCGCATCCTGGCTATAGCGTCGAACCTGGGCGCGCGCCGCAGGAGTTCCGTGCGTTCATCGATGCGATGCACGCGGCCGGGATCCAGGTGCTGCTGGACGTGGTGTTCAATCACACGGCGGAAGCGGGCGCGAGCGGCCCGGTGATCAATTTCAAGGTGCTCGCCAACGAAGTGTTCTATCACGTCGATCCGGCGCAAGGAGGACGTTATCTCGACTACACAGGCTGCGGCAATACGGTCAACTGCAATCATCCGCTGGTGTCGGCGTTCATCCTGCGTTGTCTCGAGTACTGGGTTCGGGAATTCGGCGTGGACGGTTTTCGTTTTGACCTCGCGAGCGTATTCACGCGCGGCGAGGGCGGTGCATTGCTAGGTACGCCGCCGTTGCCGTGGGCAATGGAAGCTTCCCCGGTACTCGCGCGCGTGCCGCTGATCGCGGAGGCCTGGGACGCGGCGGGGCTGTATCACGTCGGCGCGTTTCCGGGCATGGCGTGGGCCGAGTGGAACGGGCGTTACCGTGACGTGATCCGGCGCTTCGTGCGCGGCGATCCTGGAATGATCGGCCAGATGTGCACGTGTCTCGCTGGGAGCGCTGATCTTTACCAGGCGGACGGCAGACTGCCAGTGAACAGCATCAACTTCGTCACCTGCCACGACGGCTTCACGCTGCGCGATCTCGTCAGCTACGACGCGAAGCGCAACGAGGCCAACGGCGACGACAACCGCGATGGCAGCAACGATAACCTCTCGTGGAATTGCGGCGAGGAAGGCGACACAAACGATCCGTCGATCGTCCGTCTGCGTTTGCGGCAGGGGCGCAACTTCATTGCGATCCTGCTGCTGAGCCAGGGTGTACCCATGCTTCTCGCCGGCGATGAAATCCTGCGTACCCAGCGCGGCAACAACAACGCTTACTGCCAGGACAACGAACTGTCGTGGACGGACTGGCGCTTCTCCGATGACTCGCTTGACATGCTGCGTTTCGTGCGCGAGATGATTGCGCTGCGCAAGCGTCACCCGAGCCTGCGTCGTCGCCGGTTCTTCACGGGCGGTACGGAGCATGACCAAACGCATCCCGATGTGGCGTGGCACGGGGAACGGCTCGGAGCGCCCTCATGGGGAGACCCGCAGGCTCGCCTCGTCGCGTTCACGCTCGCGGCACAGGCGCTCGACGAGCCCATGTTGCACGTCATCTTCAACATGAACGCAGACGGGCGCGATGTTGAGCTTCCCGCGCTCGACGACGCGAGCTGGCGGCGGTTCGTCGATACGGCTGCGGAACTGCCGTCGAAAGTCGTTTCGAACATTGAAACGGCCCGCGTCGAGCGCGGTATCTGCCGCGTCGAATCGCGCAGTGTGGTCGTACTTGAATCGAGATGAATTGGTGCAGTGGTGCAAGACCGTCGGCGGCAAAGCGACTTCCATATCGATGTATTGCTGCATTGCCTTGTACAACCTGAGGGGGCGTCATGGACGCAGTCAGAACCTTCGTCGAAGCTCAGCCGCTCTTTGCGCTGTTTTTGACGATCGCGGTTGGCTACCTGATCGGCGAAATCAATGTGAAAGGCGTGGCGCTGGGCTCCGGGGCAGTACTGTTCGTTGGACTGGCGCTTGGCGCGTTCGCGCCAAAAGCCACGCCGCCAGCGTTGCTGGGCACGCTGGGTCTGTTGATGTTTCTGTATGGCATCGGCATTCAGTACGGCGCACAGTTCTTTCGTGGACTGACGAGCCGCGAGGGCCTAAAGGCCAATCTCGCCGCATGTATCGGCGTCATTGCGTCAGGCCTCGCAGCGTGCGCGTTCATCCGCTTTGGCGTTACGCTCGCCGATTCTCTCGGCATGTTCGCAGGGAGCGGCACGAGCACGGCGAGCCTTCAGGTTGCGATCGCGTCGATGAACAGCAGCGATGCCGCCGTGGCCTATAGCGTTGCCTATCCGTTCGGCGTGGCCGGGCCGATTCTATTTATCTATGCGCTCAACGTGGCGCTCAAAGCCAGGATACGCAAGCCGCCCGCGAAGTTGCTCGAGACTGCGGAAATCGCGCTGCGCAATGAGCGTCTCTTTGGTCTGCGGTTGCCGGAACTTCTGACACGGCTGCCTGCTGGCGTAGCCATCGCGGCCGTGCGGCGCGCGCATCGCAACCAGCTCCCCACCGACGATCTCATTCTGCGCGCCGACGACGTCCTTCTTGTCACGGCCACCGACGCGCGCCTGCTCGAGGAGGCGACGACGCTCTGCGGGGAGTTGCAGCCGGGACGCATCGCGAGTCACCGGGAAGACCTGGACTACATGCGCGTGTTCGCTTCGAATCCGTCGGTGGTCGGCATGCCGCTTGGCAGTCTGCGTTTCCCGGACGGTGTGAACTGCGCGGTTGCGCATGTGCGGCGCGGCGATACGGATCTGCTGTCCACGCCGGAGCTTGTTCTCGAAGCGGGCGATCGGGTCGGCCTGCTCGTGAACCGCGCGCATCAGGTGGCGGTGCGCGCGTTCTTCGGCGATTCGATCAAGAGCACGGCCGATCTCAGTTTCATTTCCTTGGGCATAGGCGCGACTGCGGGACTGCTGGTCGGCGCGATCCCGCTGCGCTTTCCGGGTCTCGGTGCGTTCAGTCTGGGTCTGGCGGCGTTGCTGCTGGTCGCGCTGTGCCTTGGCAAGGCGCGCCGCAACGGACCGTTCGTATGGACGATGCCGCTTTCCGCGAACCTTGTCCTTCGCAACCTCGGACTCACCATCTTCCTCGCGCAAGTGGGCATCGCTTGCGGACCCAAGTTCGTCACGACCGTCGGGACCGCGGGGCCGCTGCTGCTGCTTTATGGCGCGATAACTTTGCTCGTGCTCGTCGGCGTCACGGCGATGTGCTGCCTCTGGGTTTTCAAGCTGTCTTTCGATACATCGGTGGGCGTGATTTGCGGTGCAACCGGCAACCCCGCGATTCTCGCCTTCGCGAACCGCGTTGCGCCGACGGATCAGCCCGACATCATGTACGCAATGATTTTCCCGTCGATGACCATCCTCAAGGTGCTCTTCGTGCAGCTTGCCATAGCGATTGCGGCCGGCTAGACAAAGCTGCGCCGCACGAGGACGGACGTTCAATCCGGACACTGAAGGAGTCGATCATGGAAGTAGCGGTATTTAGTTCGACGCGCTATGAACGCCGGTATCTCGACGGAGCGAATCGCAACGGTGCGCACAAGCTGCATTACTTCGACGTGTTGCTGGATACGGATACCGCCGGCCTCGCCGCCGGCTACGGCGCCGTCTGCATCTTCGTCAACGACAAGGCAGACGCGGAAGTACTCGGCGCGCTGCACAGGGGGGGGACGCGTCTGCTGGCTCTGCGCTGCACGGGCTTTAACAACGTCGATCTCGCCGCCGCCGCCGGGCTCGGCATGAAGGTGGTGCGCGTGGTGACGTATTCGCCGAACTCCGTGGCGGAACATGCCGTAGCGCTTCTGCTCGCAATCAACCGAAAGGTGCATCGTGCCTACAATCGCACGCGTGACTCGAATTTCTCGCTTGACGGGCTGACTGGCTTCGACCTTTGCGGCAAGACGGTTGCGGTGGTCGGCACCGGCAAGATCGGCTGCGTGTTCGCGAAGATCATGCTCGGCTTCGGCTGCAGGGTGATCGGTTTCGATCCGCAACCGTCGGCGGAATTTCAGGCGCTCGGCCTGAGCTATGCGAAGCCCGGCGAGATAGGGGAGCAGGCCGACGTTATTTCGCTGCATTGTCCGCTTACACCGGCGACACACCACGTGATCAACCCGCAGACGCTCGCACGCGCGAAGCGAGGCGCGATACTCATCAACACCAGCCGCGGGGGGCTGCTCGACACCGAGGCTGCCATCGACGCGTTGAAGACCGGGCAGCTCGGCGGCCTTGGAATAGACGTGTACGAACAGGAGAGCAATCTCTTCTTTCGCGATCTATCGAGCGAAATCATCACCGACGATGTCTTTCAGCGACTCGTGTCGTTCCCCAACGTAATTGTGACGGGGCATCAGGCCTATCTCACGCACGAGGCGTTGACGACCATTTGCGAAACCACGCTTGAAAGCGTCTCGGCATTCGAGAACAATCGGACTTTAGAGAACGAGGTGAAGATCCAGTAGCAGCGTGTGCTATTGACTACGCGAAGCGAGGCTAACGAGGTCGCGACGCATCGGACCAAGGTCCTATACCTGCCCGCGTGCGCGAGGCCTATCGTTCATGTGCGGTGTTGCCGCGTTACTCCGTCGCGTGGCGGATACGAATCGCAATCTCATCTGTTTCCAGGCGCAAATCTGGCGCACTTCAATAAGGGAACGCTCATGAACCGTCGCACTTTTTTTTCGGTTAGCGCAATCGCACTAGCCAGCTCGCTCGCCGCGTGTGGCACGACCTCGAATCCGACGGAAGCGGCCAATAAGCGCAATGAAATCGACGACGGCGTCGATGGCGCCCTCAAGAAGCTATACAGTTCGACGCCGGGTGCTCAGGCGCAGGCCGGCAACGCCAAGGGGATTCTTGTCTTTCCGTCCGTGTTCGCGGCAGGCGTAGTGGTCGGTGGCGAATACGGCGAAGGCGCGCTTCGCGAGCGAGGCACGTCCGTCGGGTATTACAAGACCAGTACCGCCTCATTTGGCTTGCAGATCGGCGCCCAGTCCAAGGCGGTGATACTCATGTTCATGACGCAGGACGCGCTCGACAAATTCCGCACCACCGACAAGGGCTGGACAGCCGGCGTGGATGGCTCCGTCGCGGTGGCCAAGACTGGCGCCAACGGTTCGCTCGACACTGCAACGACCAGTTCGCCGATCGTCGGTTTCGTGGTCACGAACTCCGGCCTGATGGCCAACCTCAGCTTTGAAGGCACGAAGGTCAGCAAGCTCGACATCTAGAAGCGGTGGCGGACCGGATGAATCTCCGCTGAATCTGGCGGTAACCAACCGGAAGCATCGCTCGTAAGACCCGCTAGACGCGATTCCGTACAATGGGCCTCTACGATCTTTGGACAGATCGCACTTGCCTGGTGCCCAGCGTAATGAGTCACGATACTGAACACATTCTCGCCGCCGCGCAGGCGAACTTGCAGGCCGGCCGGCTCGACGATGCGGCAAGCCTGCTTCACGGCATTCTGAAGACCGCTCCCGACCACGGCGAGGCGCTCGCAGGCCTTGGCTATATCGCCGCCCAGCAGGGCGATCATGCACGCGCCGCGGACTATCTGATCCAGGCATCGGAGCGTGCGTCACTCTCGTGGCATCAACTGAAGTTCGCCGCGCAGGTTTGTCGGCTGGCGCAGCGCCGCGATGCTGCTATAGCGCTGCTCGAACGCTGCCTGGCGCAGTGTCGCAACGATGCCGCCGCGTTGCATGGTGTGGCGGTGTCGCTGATAGAGCTTGGTGAATCGCAGCGGGCACTCGAGGTGTTCGTGCATCTTTGCAAGGTCCATCCGCAACTAGCCGAAGCGCACTACAACCGGGGAACGCTGCTAGGCACGATGGGTCGCTATGACGACGAGCTCGATGCCTACCGGCAGGCCATCGCGCTCAAGCCGCGTTTCGTGCGCGCATACGTTAACCTCGGGGTCGCATTGCGAGATCTCCGGCGCTTTGATGAGGCGTTGCTTCAATTCAGGAAGGCGCTTTCGATCGATCCGAACGACGCCGGCGCACGCACGAATCGAGCACAGACCAATTTACTGCTGGGCGAATTCGAACACGGCTGGCGCGAGTATGAATGGCGCTGGCGCGATGGCACGGGCGACCACGGATTTCCGCAGCATTCGCTATGGACTGGCGCGCAACCGATAGGCGGCAAGACAGTGCTCGTTCATCATGAGCAAGGGTTCGGCGACACGCTGCAATTCGTACGCTTCGTGGATCAGCTAAGTGCGGCCGGCGCCCATGTCGTACTGCGTGTCGAGGAGGCCTTGTTACCGCTCCTCCGGCATTATCCTGGCGCGGCGGAAGTTATCGGTGAGACCGACCAGGTAAAGCATTTTGACTATCACATTCCAACCATGAGTCTGCCGTTTGCGCTCAAGGTGGGTACACCCGGTCCCGCGCTATCCGGTCCCTATCTGCAGGCCGACGAAGAGCTTGTCCGTCAATGGGACGAGTTGTTGCCGGTCGCCAGGCGACGGCCGCGGATTGGGATTGTGTGGTCGGGAAGCCGTACGCATCTGAACGATCACAATCGATCGATTCCGCTTGAGCAACTAAAGCCGGTGTTCGAAACCGACGCGGACTTCTTCGCGTTGCAACCGGATGTGCGCGATAGCGATCGCGCGTGCCTCGCACAACTTGAGCAAAGCGGGGCGCTACGCGATGTGTCAGGACGGCTAACCAGCTTTGCCGAAACCGCTGCGCTGATCGCCCGGCTCGACCTGGTAGTCAGCGTCGACACAGCCGTGGCGCACCTGGCCGGGGCGCTTGGAAAACCCGTCTGGATCGCTCTGCCGTTCATGCCGGACTGGAGATGGCAACTCGATAGAAGCGATAGTCCGTGGTACGCAAACGCGCGGTTGTTCCGGCAAACCACGAGAGGCGATTGGACGGATGTAGTCGCTGCGCTTCGCGCAGAGATCGATGCATTGCCGGACGTCTAAACGGTGGCTTTCGTGCTGACATTCGAGAGTCAGCAGGACCCGAGCGATGCTCAACCGCCAGCCGTGCGAGAGGCGACCGCGATCAATATCCAGGCGGTGGCGGAACTTGTGTGTACACCACGCCGCCGCTGCCATACCCCGTCGCGAACCACGTCGCGCCGCACTTATAGTACGGCACCTCGTTAACGGCGATTGGTGCGACGTTGCACGGCGGCGCGACAGGCGCAGGCGCTGCGACAACCGCAGCGGTTGCGGGCGGCGGTGCGGTTGCGGCAGCGGTCGCACCAACCACCATTGCCCCGGCCACAAATCCGACTGCCGCAGAGCCGCCGTCCCAATCCGAGTTGGAGCAGTTGTTGCAATCGCCATGGTAGTTGTTCTGCACGTTGCTCACGGTGTTAGCCCGCGTGTTCTGCATCTCCTTAGCGGTGGATTGACGTGCACCCTGGTTCTGGCTCGACGCAGCCTGGCGCTGGGACTGGTTCTGGCTCGCGCTCTGCTGGCGGTTCGCCTGGTTCTGGCTGGAGGTTGCCTGCATCGAACTCGCTGAACTCTGACGCGCGCTCTGATTCGCACTTGATGTCGAGGTCGCTGTAGCCTGGCGAGAGGTCTGCCGTTGTTGGGCCGTTGCCTGCTGTCCGCCGGGAGATCGTGAACCGCCTTGCACAGCGGTCGAGCCGCCGGAAGAGAGGCCCCCAGCCGACGCTGCCCCGCCACGCGAAAAGCCACCTTCGCCGCCGCCGCCACGGGCGCCACCACCTCGCTCGCCTCGTGCATCGACCTGGTTGATCAGCCCCAACGTGAGCACTGCGGCGAACAACGCCGCAATGGCACGGTCCCACGGTCCTGTTTTCATTATTTGGCTCCCTTCTTCGCCGACGACTGGCGAGCCGTGTGCGACGCACGCGGAAGTTGCGCTGCGAACGCGACTTTCTGCAGGCCCTCGGGGACCTGTGCCGAGAAGGTCGCATCGTTAAGTTGGGGCGCGAGATTCCAGTCGATAAAATCCGCCCAGAACTGGGGCTGGCCTACAGCCTTCTTGTAAGTCAGTACGATCCGCTGCAGCAGGGGCTTGTCGCCATCGGCTACCCACACCTGAAAATCCACCGTGTCGGTACGCGCGGCCAGATGATGGGACGCAGTTCCGTAGATACTCGTCTTCTCAACATAGTCCACCGAACCTACCCTGGTTTGCAATTCTTCTGGCAACCGGTTCAACAGCAGCGCAGCGAGCGGCAGGCGCATGCCGAGATCCTTGACGAAATACACGATGCTCTGGTCCAGCGCACCTGGTTGCGGCGCAGTCGCATAGACTTTGCTGGCGAGATCGACCAGAACGATCTCTTTTCCAGTCAGGACAACTAGTGTTTTTGCGCCATCGCTGCGCTCGGTTTCTACTCGCATGCGATCCGGCCGGCTCAACGTAACGGTGCGGTATTCGCCGAATTCGATTTTTTGCCCAGACGGCTGCTCCGCGTCGTAGCCGCTGCGCACACCGACACGAAAGTTCTGCGTCGCGCCAAGGAACTGCGCCATTTTCATGAGAATCGCGCGAGCCTCGGCTTGTGAGGCGGTTTCAGGCTGAGCTCGCGCGGCACGCACCGGCGGTTCTTTTTGCCCGGAGGCAGGATAGGCGTGAGGAGCGCTGCTCAATAGCAGAACTAATAGCAAGCTCGCCCACGATGAGCGGCGCAATAAGTTAGTGATCAATTTATTAACTCCTCAGCTGGAACAGCCCTGACAGCTGTCGGTCCGCCCATATAAAGAATAGTGGATTACAAAGTTTTTACCATGCAAGGATGCGCATCTTAGCCAGCTAACGCGCAGCCAGGGTCTGATCAGGTGTGGTCATGGTTGCTCGATTTCGAGCCACGTGAAGTGTATTTCCGCCGGGCGTCTAGGCGTCTTGCCGGTACCGAAGGACTGGCTTGTGGATTTAAAGCCCATCGGACTACGAATGATTTGCGAAGGGATGGTCTCAAGCCACGCGGGCGTTGCTCTAAACGGGTGCTTGAACCTGAGCCGGCACCAACGACTAGCGCCCCACCATTGCATCGCCACAAGCAAGCGCACCGTCTATCTGCCACTCGCATTGCGCTCAGTCTCGTTGCGATAGCTCACGCATCCCAGGCAATTCAAAAGCGCGAGAAAATTCGAAAGCCCTAGAACGATCCATCTAATGACAGGTGCGGTGCAAGTTTGAAACAACGGCATCAAAAAAAGTTTGACGACCGATTTTGATTTGTTATTGTCCCTGTCCATTGAGCGCTTTGGTAACACGCAGCGCGCGGCCGTGAGATCCGTGAGTTTCTATCTCCACGCTTTTCCCGCCTGAGCAAAAGTCAGCGTCCCGCTATTCGGACGCCGCTTTCGCTCGCGCTCGAAAGTCGTGGCCGGGTTCGCGTCGTATGGGACACGTCGGACGAGACGCTGTGCAGCGCCCATACACCAGATGAAGCCTGGCCAAAAAGGCATCAAACAAGATTTGTATATATCAAACAAATTTTGACTCTGCGTTTCTGGCTTGCTATGTTTCATCCCACCCAAGGCAAGGGCCGCCATGCGCATGCAGGCGTTCCTGGCCGCGCAACGAAGATGGTAGCCAGGTGTCCGCAAACCTTTCGATAGGCTGACGAACCCACCGGCAAGCCGCGGCGCGCGAACCGGGGGGCGAGTCCTGCCTGACCGGAGGCGGAGAGAAGAAAACTTAGGCATCCGTACTAGTTACCGGCTGCGCAAGTGATACAGGCGATGCGAAAAAGTCGAATGCCCAACGCTTCGAATTTTTATCGAACCTGAAATGTTCCAGAAAGAAAATACCTTTCATTTTGTTATTTAGTTAGGCATCCATATTTAAAGCCATTGAATAGATGGCTGGTCTCTGATTTAACAAAAGTGCACCTGATTAGATTTATCCGTTTTGGACGTATTTGCACACATGCGGGGCATATCCGGTAAAGCGTGGTGCGTGGGCGTTGTAAAAAAGGCGGAGAAGTCCATAAGACTTTTCTTTGCACAACAGGTGTGGTCTTACTGACAAGTGAGAAGGGGAAAATGAAACAAAGGGCATTGGCGTTGGCCATCAGAAAAATGCTTTGGGCAGAACTTGCGCTGTCAGCGGCGATTGCCGCACCAGCGTTTGCACAAAGCCAACCGGCCCCGACCGGTAGTACCGCAGCCGCGACGACGTCGGAAGCCGCGCCGGCCGCGCCGGACACGGGTAACGTCACGAAGATGCAGCGCGTGGAAGTCACCGGTTCGCTGATTCGCACGTCGGACAAGGTCGGCAACACGGAAGTGCAGACCATCACGCCCAAGGAAATCGAGCAAAGCGGTTATACGACGGTGGCCGATTTCCTGCGCGGCACGTCGGCGAATTCGGGCAGCAGCTGGGGCCAAACGACCATGAACAGCTCGGCGCAAGGTGGCGGCGGCATCGCGCTGCGCGGCTTGAGTGAGAAGTACACACTGGTCCTGGTCGACGGCCAGCGCGTCGCCAATTACGGCAAGGCGGTCAACTTCACGGACACCTTCTTCGACGTCAATTCGATTCCGCTCAACATGGTGGATCACATCGATATCGTGAAGACCGGCGCCGTGTCTGTGTACGGCTCGGACGCGATTGCGGGCGTGGTCAACATCATCACGAAGAAGAACTTCCAGGGCCTGCAGATAGACGGCCAGCTCGGCAAGGCGCAGCATCCTGGCGATGCCCAGGGCAACTTCGGCGTGCTCGGCGGCTTCGGCGATCTGAACGCGGATCGCTTCAACGTGACGGCCGCGGCAAGCTACTACCGCGACAGCGGATCGTCGCTGGCGGACCGGTCGATGACGGCCAATCAGGACTTCAGCCAGTTCCCCGGCGGCCTCGCAGGCCCGCTCGGCCCCAATCAGCAGTCTTACTGGACAGCACCCGACGGCACCCAGACCGCGCTCAGCCCATGCCCGCCCGGCAGCGTCTCGGCAAACGGCGGCGCGACGTGCAAGAGCAACCCCGCCAGCGCGACATCGCTGGTGCCGTCCACCACGCGTCTGAATGCGAAGGTGCGCGGCACCTTCAAAATTAACGACGACGTGCAGGCCTACGCGGACTTGTGGGTGAGCCGCAATGAAACGGTGCAGAACGAAGGTCCGGCCGTGCTTGCAAGCACGACCAACGCGTTCAATCCGGCGACCGGCTCCGCGTTGCCGCTATCGCGAACCGTCCCGGGAAGCAATCCGTACAACCCGTTCGGCGCGCCGGCGCAAATCAATTACACGTTTCCAAATACGGTTTCAGCCGATACGGTGTCCACATTCTGGCGCGCGACGACCGGCGTGAAGGGCTCGTTCACCACACAGAAGTTCGGCGACTGGGACTGGTCCGCGGACTACGGCCATTCGCAAAGCACGGTCGACACGACATACAGGAATGCCCTGAACGTGGCGGGTGTCGAAAACATCTTGCAGAACGGCGTTTATGATTTCTCGAATCCGTCGGCCACGCCTAACGGATTGAACGGCGTGTTCCAGAACGACTACGAGCAGGCCATCTCCAAGCTCGACAGCGTGACGGCCAAAACCTCCACGGGCAATCTCTTCAACTTGCCGGGCGGGCCTGTGGGTGTCGGCTTCGGCACGGAGTTCCGTCACGAGAGCTCGCTGATCAATTCGCGCACCTACAGCGCGCTCGGCATCACCGCGCCGGCCAACGTGCAGACGGTCGACGGCGAGCGCAACGTGGCCGCGGTCTACTACCAGATCGACATTCCGATCATCCGCAACCTGACGTTCACGCAGGCCGGCCGTTACGACCACTACAGCGACTTTGGCGGCGCGTTTTCGCCGAGCTTCGCGCTGCGCTTTCAGCCGGTGCAGGCGCTCACGACATTCGCGTCGTACAGCCGTGGTTTCCGTGCGCCGACGCTCGTCGAAAATTCGCAGGCGACCTATCTCGCGCACCAGAATCTGGTGGACCCGAACGACCCGAGCGGCGTGCCGACCAAGCACTTCACGACCGAACAGGTGAACGGCAATCCGAACCTCGGACCCGAGCGGACCAAGAACTACAACATCGGCTTCCAGCTATCGCCGGACTCGTCGACGGATATCGGCGCGGCGTTTTACAAGATCCATATCGACGGAGTGATCGGCACCAACGACCCGAACGCGGTGATCAACGCGAACGATCCGTCGACGGTGATTCGCAATGCGGACGGCACGGTAGCGTACATCAAGGAACAGTTCGTCAATCTTGGCTCGCTCGACACCGACGGCTTCGACATGAACTTCCGCAAGTCAGTCGGCACGAAGTACGGCACCTTCACGCTCGCGGGCGACTGGGCCTATGTGTGGCACTTCAAGCTCAATAGTCCGGGCGCGCCCACTCAGGATTTCGCCGGCAACAATCTCGCGCTGCTGCAACCGTTCGGTGCCAGCAATCCGCGCTGGAAGGGCAATACGAGCCTGAGTTGGGACTACCGCAAGTTCACGACGACGCTCACCTGGCAATACACCGGCCCGTACACCAACGCGGTGGCGGACGAGTTCGGCGACGGCGGCACCTTGTCTGTCGCGTCGTATAGCCAGTTCAACCTGATGGCCACGTATCGCGGCTTCAAGCACTGGACCATCTACGGCGGCATCAACAACATCTTCGATCGCAAGCCGCCGTTCGACGTGGAGTGGCAGGCCACGCCGGATATCACCGGCTACGACCAGTCGCTTTACACCAACATTGGCCGCTTCTTCCAGGTCGGCGCGACGTATCGCTTCTAGGCCGCGCGATGTCTGTTTTAGAAACGCAGTCTGTCTAGTCTGGTCGGTCGCCGCCTCGGCTCAGGTCTTCGGACCGAGGCGGCTCAACTTTGTTAAAGACGTAACCGGAGTTTTTCGTGCTCAATACCCTTATCAACTATTCGGTTCAATCGATGGGCCTGATTCCGCTTCTGGCCTTCATCTTCCTGCTCGGCATCTCGATCATCGTCGAGCGCTTCATGTTTTTCTCGCGAGCGGTCAAGGCAGGCAAGACGCTCGAACACGATCTGAAGATGGTCGAGCCGGCCAACCTGTCCGACGCGCAAAAGGTCGCCGAACATTACGGACAGACCGTGCAAGGGGAACTCGTCAAAAGCGCGCTGAAAGTGCGGGGCAAACCGGAAGCGGTGGTCGAGCGCGAACTCGAGGAAACCATCATGTTCCAGATGCCGCGGCTCGACCGCAACCTGTGGATTCTCGACACGGCGGTCACGCTCGGCCCGCTGCTCGGTCTGCTGGGCACGATCATCGGCATGGTGGAATCGTTCAACGTGCTCGGCACGAGCGGCACCGCGAACCCCAACGGGGTCACGGGCGGCATCGGCCATGCGCTGACGGCCACCGCCTGCGGCCTGACCATCGCGATTGTCTGCGTGATCTTTCTGAACTACTTCAACAAGCGCATCCGCATGACGGTGAATCAGTTCGATCTGATCAAGTCGCTGCTCGTGTCGCGGTTCGCCGCCTGAATGCGCGCTTCCAAGGAGAACGATCATGCGTAACCATCGCAGCCATTACCTGGGCGCGGAAGAGAAGGCGCGCATCGAGATCATTCCGATGATCGACATCATGATGTTCCTGCTGGTGTTCTTCATGCTGGCCACGCTGAAGATGATCCAGGGCGCGGGCATCAAACTCGACCTGCCGCAATCGAGCACGGCGGAGCAGTTACAGCAGACGGTGAAGGTGTCCATCGGCGTCACCAAGACCGACGAAATCTATCTCGACGCAAAGCCCGTTACGCCGACAGAACTGACCGCGCACCTGCAAGGGCTCGTGCACGATTCGAAGAAGGTCGACGTGGCGATCGCGGGCGACGAAGGCACGAGCTACAAGAACATCGTCAAGGTCATGGATCTGGTGCGCGCGGCGGGCATCAGCTCGGTTGCACTGGCAACGAACCCGACGACATGAGCTCTCCGGTACTCGACATGAAAGACCCGCAAAGCCGTCTGAGCGGCGCGCTATGGGCGTCGTCCAATCCGGCGCATCATGGCCGCATGTCCATGAAGACAGCGCTCGCGATCGCGCTCGTTGTCGAACTGCTGATCGTCGCGGGGCTCTCGCACGTGAGCTTCAAACAGGAGCCGCCGCCCGCGCGCGAAGTCATGCAGGTGACCATGGCGCCGCCACCGCCGCCGCCGCCGCCCGAGGTGAAGAAGCTCGAACCGCCGCCTGCGCCGACGCCGGTGAAGCCGCCGCCCAAACCGCAGCAGCCCAGGCCGTTGCCGGTGGCGAAGCCGCCGCCGGCGTTGCCGTCGGCGACGCCTAAGCCCGCCAACATCGCGCCCGCTGCGAATCCGAGCGCGAATGCGCCCGCGCTCGCCACCGCCAATGCGACGCCAGGTCCCGCTACGGCGCCCGCGGCTCCGCCCGCGCCGGTGGCGCCGCCCGCGTTGCACGGCGTGGTCGACGGACGCGGTCACTGTCAGGCGGTGCAGCCGCAGATTCCGCGCCGCGCGCTGCAAGACGGTATCTCGGCGACCGTGATTGCGCATCTGTCGATTAGCCCGGACGGCAGCGTGAGCGACGTCAAGATCGTGCGCGTGACGCCGCCGACCTCGGTCTTCAACGAGGCGGTCGTCACTGCGGCGAAGGCGTACCGGTGCGAGAAGAATGCCGAGCCGTACGTCGGCGAAGTGGCGTTCTCGTTCAAGACCACGCCGGCCGACGACGAGTAACGCGGCATCAGCATTGAAGCAGCGGCGTGCGCGATGACCATCATCATCGTCGCGCCGGTTCGATGTATCGCGCGTCGGCTCGCAAGCGGCGCGCGACCTCTGGCATTTGAAACAGATGACACCTGTGAAGTTTCGCTGGCCGCGCGCTGTCGGCCTGAGCCTTGCGTTCGGTGTGCTGTGCGCGTGCGCGCACGCGAAGCCCTCCATATCGCAATACGACGAGCCGAAATACGCCGCGAATTTCACGCATTTCGACTACGCCGATCCCACGGCGCGCACCGACGGCACACTGAATTTTCAGAACTACAACGAATTGCAAAGCTACGATTCGATGAATCCGTTCCTCGTGCGCGGCGCGCCCGCGCCGGACGTGCTGCATCTGATGTTCGACACGCTGATGCAGCGAAGCTGGGACGAACTCGCGTCGGAGTATCCGTTGATCGCGAACGATGTCGAAGTCGCGCCCGACCTGTCGTCCGCGACGTTTCACATCGACCCGGCCGCGCGCTTTTCGAACGGCGATCCGGTCACGGCAGCCGATGTCAAATATTCGTTCGACACGTTGACGAGCCCGCGCGCCTCGCCGATGTTCAACGCGCAGTTCGCGGTGATCAGGCGCGCGGTGGTCATCGACCGCGCGACGGTGCGCTTCGACTTCCGGCACGCCGAACGCGATGCGCCGCTGATCGCCGGCGACTTGCCGGTGTTCTCGCCGAAATGGGGGATGCGCGCTGACGGCACGCGTCCGCCGTTCGATCAGATTGCGAACGAGCCGCCGATCTCGAGCGGCCCGTATCTCGTCGAGTTGCGCAAGAACGACAAGGAAATCACCTACCGGCGCAACCCTGCCTACTGGGCGGCGGACCTGCCGTCGCGGCGCGGCATGTACCGCTTCGCGCACATCACGTTCAAGCTGTATCGCGACCATTACACGCAACTGGAGGCGTTCAAGGCGGGCGACGCCGACGCGATCGTCGAATACAGCGCGACGCAATGGGCGCGCAAGTACGTGGGCAAGAACTTCGCAAACGGCCTGCTGAAAAAAGGCAATTTCGCGGACGGCCCCGCGCAGATGCAGGGCATGCTGATGAATCTGCGCAAGCCGATGTTCCAGGACGTGCGCGTGCGCCACGCGCTGACGCTCGCGTTCGACTACGACTGGATGAACCGCATGATGTTTTACGGCCAGTACAGGCGCACGAAAAGCTATTTCGATGCGAGTCCGTTTGGCGCGACCGGCATGCCGGGACCGAAGGAACTCGCGCTGCTCGAACCGTTCCGCGCGAGTCTGCCGCCCGAAGTGTTCGGGTCCATGCTGCCGCCGCCCAACACGTTGCCGCCGAACTCGCTGCGCGGCAATCTGCGCGTCGCCCGCGATCTGCTTGCTCAAGCCGGCTGGCACTATCGCGACGGCGCGCTGCGCGATCAGCACGGCACGCCGATGACGATCGAGATCATCGACGATCAGCCGGGCATGGACCGTCTGATTCTGCCGTACATGCAGGCGCTCGCGAATCTCGGCATCGACGCGCATTTGCGCGAGATCGACAGTGCGTTGTATCAGAAGCGGATCGACAACTTCCAGTTCGATATGACCACGTACATCTATCCGCCGGTGACGATTCCGGGCGTGGAACTGGAACGGCGCTTCGGCAGCGCGGCGGCTTCGCAGGTGGGCTCGGAAAACTATCCTGGCATTCGCTCGCCCGCGGTCGATTCGCTGATTCGCGCGGCGCTCGCCGCGACCACGCTCGACGATCTGCAGGCGGCGACCCGCGCGCTGGACCGTGTGCTGATCAACTCGTATTACCTCGTGCCCGAGTATTACGCGCCGGGGGCGCGCATCGGCTACAAGACGACGCTCGGGTTCCCCAACGTCGTGCCGGCGTCGTATGGATACGAGGACTGGGTGATCAGCTACTGGTTCGCAAGACGCCCGCGCGGCGACGCGGCCACGGCGGCCGTCACGTCCGCGGCTCACTAGCCGTTATCGAGGAATCGAGGAGCAGCATGCTTGCCTACATTCTCAGACGATTGTTGTTGATGGTGCCGACGCTCCTTGGCGTCGTCACGCTCACGTTCGTCGTCACGCAGTTCGTGCCGGGTGGGCCGGTCGAGCAGGTGATGACGCAACTCCGCCACGGCGCCGGCCGTGGCGGAGAGGCGGGCGCGGGCGGCGGCGGATATCACGGCAGTCAGGGCGTCGACGCGCAGCAGATCGCGCAGATCAGGAAAGAGTTCGGCTTCGACAAGCCGCCGCTCGAACGCTATGGGCTGATGCTCGAACACTATGCGAGCTTCGATCTCGGACAGTCGTACTACCAGCATGCGCGAGTATGGGACGTGATCCGCTCGAAGCTGCCCGTGTCGATCACGCTCGGGCTATGGACGGTGCTTCTCACGTATCTCGTTTCCGTGCCGCTCGGCATCGCCAAGGCCGTGCGCAACGGCTCGCGGTTCGACACGGCGACGAGCGTGCTCGTGCTCGCGGGCTATGCGATCCCCGGCTTCGTGCTCGGCGTTCTGCTGCTGATGCTGTTCGGCGGCGGCACTTTCTGGCAGGTGTTTCCGATGCGCGGACTCACATCGGACGACTTCGGCGAACTCAGCCTGTTCGGCAAGCTGCTCGACTATCTGTGGCATATCGTGCTGCCGGTCACGGCATCGGTGGTCGGCAATTTTGCAATCGTCACGATCCTCACGAAGAACACGTTCCTCGAGGAGATCGGCCGGCAGTACGTGCTGACCGCGCGCGCGAAGGGTGCCTCCGAGCGCGACGTGCTGTGGAAACACGTGCTGCGCAACGCGGCTATCCCGCTGTTGACCGGTTTGCCCGCGGCCTTCGTCGGCGCATTTCTGAACGGCAACCTGCTGATCGAAACATTGTTCTCGCTCGACGGCATGGGCCAGCTTTCCTACGACTCCGTGATTCGCCGCGATTATCCGGTCGTGCTGGGTTCGCTGTTCCTCTTCACGCTGATCGCTCTCGTAACCAAACTCATTGCTGACGTCTGCTATGTCCTCGTCGACCCGCGCATCCAGTTCAACCGGCTGGACCGATGATGTACCCGGCGCGACGCGCCGAGCCGTGACTTCTCCGTGGCGGCGGACGTGGCTGCGCTTCAGGCGGCAGCGTCTGGGCTACTGGAGCCTCGTGATCTTCATGTCGCTGTTTGTCGTGAGCCTTCTGGGCGAAGTGCTGTCGAACGACCGGCCGCTCGTGGTGCGCTACGACGGCCATTACTATTTTCCGATCGTGAAGGACTATCCGGAGACGCTCTTCGGCGGCGACTTTCCGGCACGCGCCAATTACCTCGATCCGTATATCCGCTCGCGGCTTCAGTCGAACGGCAACTTCGCGATCTATCCGCCGAACCATTTCCGCTACGACACCATCGACTATTTCGCCGCGCATCCGTATCCGGCGCCGCCCACCGCGTCGAACTGGCTAGGCACCGATCAATACGGACGCGACGTGCTTGCGCGCCTGCTATACGGCTTCAGGCTGTCGGTGCTGATGGCGCTCGCGCTCACGGTCTCGGGCGTGCTGATCGGCGTCGCAGCGGGCGCGATACAGGGCTTCTACGGCGGCCGCACCGATCTGATCGGCCAGCGCCTGATCGAGATCTGGAGCTCGATGCCCGACCTCTATCTCCTCATCATCTTCGCGTCGATCTTCGAGCCGACGCTGTGGCTGCTGTTCATTCTTCTGTCGATGTTCGGCTGGCTCGTGCTGTCCGATTATGTGCGCGCGGAATTCCTGCGCAACCGTTCGCTCGACTACGTGAAAGCCGCCCGCACGATGGGTCTGTCGAACTCGCAGATCATCTGGCGTCACGTGTTGCCGAACAGTCTCACGCCGGTTATCACGTTTCTGCCGTTCCGCATGAGCGCCGCGATCCTGTCGCTCACGAGTCTCGATTTCCTCGGGCTCGGTGTGCCGCCGCCGACGCCGAGCCTCGGCGAGTTGTTGCAGGAGGGCAAGAACAATCTCGACGCATGGTGGATTTCGGTGTCGGCATTTGCCGCGCTGGTTGTCACGCTGCTGCTGCTGACGTTTATCGGCGACGCGTTGCGCAATGCGCTCGACACGCGTTCGCGCGGCTCGGCATTCGGTGGAGCGCCCCGATGAACCGCACTGCAAACGAGCGGCCCTTGCTCGAAATCGAAGGCTTTTCCGCGCGCTTCGGCGACAGGCTAGCGGTTCGCGATCTGAGCCTGTCGATCGCGCGCGGCGAGCGCGTCGCGCTGGTCGGCGAATCGGGTTCGGGCAAGAGCGTCACCGCGCTGTCCATCCTGCGGCTCGTCGATCATGCGGAACTCGGCGGGCGCATTCTGCTCGACGGCGACGACCTGTTGCGCAAGACCGAGCAGGAGATGCGCGGCGTGCGCGGGGCGGACGTGGCGATGGTGTTTCAGGAACCGATGACCGCGCTCAATCCGCTCTTCACGATCGGCAAGCAGATTGCCGAAAGCGTGCGTTTGCACGAGGGCGGGCGGCCCAACGCGGCGCGGGCGCGCGGCATCGAACTGCTCAGACGCACGGGCATTCCCGAGCCCGAGCGGCGCATCGACAGTTTTCCGCATCAGTTGTCGGGCGGCCAGCGTCAGCGCGCGATGATCGCGATGGCGCTCGCATGCCGTCCGCGTCTGCTTCTCGCCGACGAGCCCACGACCGCGCTCGACGTGACCGTGCGCCAGCAGATCGTCGATCTGCTGATCGAGCTTCAGGAACAGGAAGCCGCCGAGCGCGGCATGGCCGTGCTGCTGATCACACACGATCTGAATCTCGTCAGACGCTTTGCGCAGCGCGTCGCGGTCATGGAGAAGGGCGTGCTCGTCGAAACCAATACGACGGAGGCACTGTTCGGCGATCCGCAGCATCCCTACACCAGACGCCTGCTCGACAGCGAGCCGCGCCGTTCGATTGCGCCGCTCGGCAAAGGCGCGCGCCGTCTGCTCGAAGTGCAAGGCTTGTGCGTCGACTACAGCACGCCCGCCAAGGGCTGGCGCTCGCTGGCCCGACGCTCGACATTTCGCGCGGTGCATGACGTCGATCTCAGCTTGCGGCGCGGCGAAACGCTCGGCATTGCCGGCGAATCGGGCTCGGGCAAGTCGACGCTTGCGGCGACCGTACTGGGCTTGCAGCGCGCGGCCGCGGGTCATGTTCATATCGACGGCATGCCGCTGTCCACGCTGAGCTCCGCAAGTTCGCGGCGGGCCTTGTATTCGCGCATGCAGGTCGTCTTTCAGGACCCGTTCGGTTCGCTGTCGCCGCGCATGACGGTCGAGCAGATCGTCGGTGAAGGGCTCGCCGTGCATCGCCCGGAGATCGACGCGAAAGCGCGGCGCGCGCGAGTCGCCAGTCTGCTGGACGAAGTGGGGCTCCCCGCTGATGCCATGCCGCGTTACCCGCATGAATTTTCGGGCGGGCAGCGTCAGCGGATCGCGATTGCGCGCGCACTTGCAGTCGAGCCGGAACTGCTGGTGCTCGATGAACCGACGAGCGCGCTCGACGTGTCGATCCAGCAACAGGTGCTCGCGCTGCTGGTACATTTACAGAACACGCGCAAGCTGAGCTACCTTCTCATCACGCACGACCTGGCGGTTATGCGGGCCGTCGCGCATCGCGTGATCGTGATGAAGTCGGGGCGCGTCGTGGAGAGCGGCGACACGCTCGACGTGCTGCGCGCGCCGTCGCATCCCTACACGCGCTCGCTGCTGGCCTCGTCGCTGCTGTCGCCACTGCCTGAGCCCACGCCAAACCTACGGAGCCTGAATGATTGACGAACGCTGGGTGCAAGCCGCCCGTTCACTGACGAGCCGCGCCGGGTTCTGGTCGCTGCGCATTGTCGATGAGCGGATCGACGATCACGAAGTTCGCAACGACGTCGCGCAGCCGCTGCGCACCGTGCGCGATCGGGGCGCGATGCTGATCGCGTGGGTCGGGGCGGGGGCCGGTTATGCGGCGACGGCCAACCTGTCGGCGGCCGGCCTTCAGCATGCGCTCGATCTCGCAAGCGCGCGTGCCGAGGCGAGCGCGGCATTGTCGTTGATCGATCATCGCGAGGTGGCGCGGCCGTCGGTGAGCGGCGAATATGTGTCGCCGAATGCACAGCACGCGCTGCCGGGCCGCGCGGAATGGATCGACCGCCTGAGCGCGGAATGCGCGGCTGCGAAGCTGGATCCGCGCATCGTCGAACGCGTGGCGGCGGTGCAGATCACGCATACCGATCAGTTCTATATGACCGGCGACGGCGTGCGGATCGATCAGCGCTTTCGCTTCGTGATGCCGCAACTCAGCGTGGCCGCGCATGCGGACGGCGACACGCAGGTTCGCACGCTCGGCGGCAATTACGGCACGCTTGCGCAGGGCGGCATGGACGTGCTGGCGCGTTTCGGCTTCGACGGCGCAGGTCCGCGCGTCGCCACGGAAGCATTGCAATTGCTGGCCGCGCCCAACTGCCCATCGGGCAAGCGCGATCTGCTGCTGATGCCCGACCAGATGATGTTGCAGATTCACGAGTCGATTGGGCATCCGCTGGAACTCGACCGCATTCTCGGCGACGAGCGCAACTTCGCGGGCTGGAGTTTCGTCAAGCCCGACATGTTCGGCTCATATCGCTACGGGTCCGAACTGCTGAACGTGACCTTCGATCCTGAACTGCGCGAGGAAGCCGCGGCCTATGCATTCGACGACGACGGCACCGAAGCGCGCAAGGAATATCTGATCCGCAACGGCGTGCTGGAGCGACCGCTCGGCGGCGCGCTGTCGCAGCAACGCGCGGGCATGCCGGGCGTCGCGAATTCGCGTGCGTCGAACTGGAACCGGCCGCCCATCGACCGCATGGCGAACCTGAATATCGAGCCCGGCGACAGTTCGCTCGACGAGATGATCGGCAACATTGAACACGGCATTCTGATGCGAACGAACACCTCATGGTCGATCGACGACCATCGCAACAAGTTCCAGTTCGGCTGCGAATTCGGGCAGCTGATCGAGAACGGCAAGCTCACGCAGATCGTCAAGCAGCCGAACTATCGGGGCATTTCCGCGAATTTCTGGCGCAGCCTGAGCGCCGTGGGCAACGCCGACACGCGCGAGGTGTTTGGCACGCCGATGTGCGGCAAGGGCGAGCCGGCGCAGGTCATTCGCGTGGGGCATGCGTCGCCGGCTTGCGTGTTCAGCAACGTCGACGTGTTCGGAGGCGCATGATGAACCACTTCATGTCGACGCGCGCCGGGCAACTGGTCGACTGGCAGGGGCACTTCACGTCGCTTGCCGACGCTATCGAGCGCCTTCAGCAAGGCGGCGAAACCACGCTGAGCTCGTTCGCCGGCGAGCAGTCGGACTTCATCCGCTTCAACGCGGGCAAGGTGCGCCAGAGCGGCACCGTGTCGCAAGGCAAGCTGACTTTGCGGCTGATCGACGGCGCGCGCCAGGCGTATTCCACGTTGACGGTCTGCGGCGATCTGCAGCAGGACATCGACGAAGTGAGCGCCGCGCTGGCGATGTTGCGGCAAGCGCTGCGCGATGCCGCCGACGATCCGCATCTGCTCGTCGATACGTCCGCATGGCAGCGCACGACACGGCGTTCGGGCAAATTGCCTGATCCGCACGGCTTGTCGCGCCTCGTCGGAGAATGCGCGCGCGGCCTCGATTTCGTGGGCTTCTACGCGGGCGGCACGATCGTGCGCGGCTTTGCATCGACGCACGGCAGCCGCGGCTGGTACGAAGTGGACAACTTCAATTTTAGCTGGTCGCTGTACGACCCGAGCGGCCGCGCGATCAAAACCACTTATGCCGGCGACGACTGGAGCGATGCCGTTTTTGCGGCGAAAGTGGAGCAGGCCGCCGGGCGGCTCGCGGTGCTCGCTCGCGCACCGCGTGTGCTCGCGCCGGGCGCGTATCGCGCGTGGCTCGCGCCGGCCGCGCTCGCGGAGCTGCTTGGTGTAACGGCATGGCGCGGCTTCTCGGCGCGCGCGCAGGCCAGTTCGCGCAGCGAGTTGTACAAGCTGCACGTGGGCGAAGTCGCGCTGGACCCGCGCGTCTCGATAGCCGAGGAACTGGAGCTGGGCATCGCGCCGGCCTTCAACGAAGACGGGTATCTGCGTGAGCGGGTCGCGCTCATCGACGCGGGGCGCAGCGCCGGCACGCTGACCAACGCGAGAAGCGCCCGTGAATACGGCTTGACGCCGAACGGCGCGCTTGCTGAAGAAGCGCCAACGTCGCTTGCAATGCAGGCCGGCGGTCTCGCGGATCACGACGTTCTCGCCCGGATCGGCACGGGTCTCTATGTCGGCAACTTGTGGTACGTGAACTTTTCGGACCGCATGAATTGCCGCGTCACCGGCATGACGCGATTCGCGACGTTCTGGGTCGAGGACGGGCAGATCGTCGCGCCGCTCGACGCCATGCGCTTTGACGACAGCCTGTATCGGCTGCTCGGCAGCGAGCTCGAGGAGCTTGGCGCGCAAGCGGAATTGCTGCTCAGCGACGGCACGTGGGGCGAGCGGGCGACGGGCGGCATGCAATTGCCGGGCATTCTTACGCGTTCGTTTCAGTTGACGTTGTAGGGGGGCGCGGCGGTGATCTACCCACAATCACGGCACGCTCCTCCTTTCCAGACATCGGTCGACGAAACTTAGGATTGCCTTCGACTGGTAGTCCTTCGCCAACTGGCAAAGGTGATCGGCGAACGGACGATATCGCTCGTCAAGCCCGGCAACCTGCGTGGCGTATTGCGCGATGGCACGCATGTCGCCGAGTCGCGCCAGGTGGTGCAGCGCCTCGAGTTCCCCTGGCGGCGGCATGATGAAGCTTTCCATCGACGGAGCGGCGGCTTGCGTCCGCGGAACTTCGTAGATCCACTCGATCGAAAGAAGCATCTGGATCTGCGACAGCAGCGCGCTGAAGTCGATTGGCTTTGGCAGAAACGCGTTTGCACCGGCCGCCAGACTTTTCGCGGCGTCGCTCCCCGAGGCGCCGGCGGATACCGCAATGATGGGCCGATCGGCGAACTCGGAAATCGAGCGAAGCTGCCGCGTCGCTTCAAGTCCGTCCATCTCTGGCATGACCACATCCATCAGGATGAGCGCCGGCTGTAGCGCTTGCGCTTTTTCCAATGCTTCGAATCCGTTGATGGCCCCGACCGCGTCGAATCCGAGCTGACCGAGCATATCGATCGCCACAGCACGGTTTACCGCGACGTCATCCACGACGAGAATCAGCTTGCGCGGTCCCTTGTAGCCGCTGACCGCCTGCTCGGGCGGAATGGCAACTGACTGATGCGCCACTACCTGCACGTTCAACTCGAACGAAAACGCGCTGCCCGCGCCGTGGCGGCTGTCGACGCGGATCTCGCCGCCCATCAGGCGCAAGAGCTGCCGGCTGATAGTGAGGCCCAGCCCGGTGCCTCCTATCTGGTGCCGGGCATCGCTTACCTGCTCGAACGGCCGGAAGATTGCCCCCAGACGCGCTTCGTGTATACCAATGCCCGTGTCCCGCACTTCGAAAGACAACCGCGCGGGCGGCATCCACCCGACGCGCAGGCGCACGCTGCCCGTCTCCGTGAATTTGATTGCGTTGGAGAGGAGATTGAGCAGCACCTGGCGCAGCCGTTTTTCATCGACTCGCACAGCCGCAGGAAGATTGGGCGCCAGCTCGCACGCGAAGGCCAAGCCCTTTTCCATTGCCTTAACCCGAATCGTCTCGGCGATGAAGTAGATAAACCCCTCGAGCGGAACGTCGGACAAAGTGAGCTCCGCCTTTCCGGCCTCCATCTTTGCCATGTCCAGAATGTCGTTGATGATCGCAAGCAGATGTTCGCCGCTGCGCTGGATCACCGTGATTCCATCGATGTGGCGTCGGTCCAGGTTCTTATCGCGCTTCAGTATCTGCGCGTAGCCCAGAATTCCGTTCAACGGCGTACGCAGTTCATGGCTCATGTGCGCGAGAAAGGCGCCCTTTGCCTGATTGGCCGCATCGGCGCGCTCCTTGGCGACGGCCAGTTCGGCCGTTCGCTCGCGGATCATGTCCTCGAGGTGTTCGCGATAGCGCCGCAATTCCTCTTCGGCTCGCCGTTGCCCGGTTATGTCGCGCGAGATGCCGAGCAGAAACTGCGGCTCGCCGCGTTCGTCGACGATGGGGATCTTCATCGTGTGCAGCAGACGCTGCCCGTGAACGGTTTCGACCGGCTCCTCGGGCACGTCGACCATCTGATGCGACTTCAGTACGTCACGATCCTTCAGCGCGAAAAATTCTGCCTCTTGCGCCGGAAACATGTCATGCACGGACTTGCCGATGATCTGTTCGCGCCCGTAGCCGAGCAATTGCTCGCCTGCCTTGTTGATGCGCACGAAGCGCAGCGTCGCCGCATCCTTTACGAAAATCGTGTCGGGGATGTTCTCGACAATGCTGTCCAGGAAGTGTTCGCTCGCTCGCGCAACCTGCTCGGCACGCTGTCGTTCGACGATCTCCGCCGTCTGGCCCGCGAGCGCAGCACTGAGTTCGGCCGTGCGCTCCGCAACGCGCGCCTCGAGTCCGGCGTTGAGTTCCTTGAGCGCATCCTCGGCCTGCCGACGCTGGCGCCGATCCTTCAGGAACTGCTCGACGGCGCGCGCCATGTCGGCAATCTCGTCGCCGCCATGAACGGGCACGCCTGCCTGGACGCCGCCGACATCACCGTGACGCAGGAAGTGGCTGACCCGGCGCAGCCGCGCCACGACGTGACGACCGAGGAATGCATGGGCGATCAGCCAGGTAAGCAGCAGGCTCACCGCCACCTCGCCGGCTACCCACATGCGGGTGCGGTTTACGTCGTCGGCGAGGCCTTGAACGGCTTTCCGATAATCTCGCGTGAAATAGTCAGACTGATCGCGGGCTGCGGCCGCCAAGGCGTCGGCCTGGCGGCGAAGATCGTCGTCGAGGCTGGCCAATGACGCGCCAGGCCGAGGCACGGTCTGCGACATCGTGTCGGCGCCGAGCGCGGTCTCGCGCAACTGGGCCTCGATATTGACCGTGTTGCGAAAACGCTGGCTCGACCGATGCAGCGTCAGCGCGTCGACGCCCAGGTTGTCGCTCGTGGTCGCGGAGGCGAGGCGGTCCACCGAGCGATCGAACGACACCAGTTGTTCGAGCACACGCCGATGCGTCTCGCGCACCGCGTCGACGGTATCGTCACGCGAAAGCTGTAGCGCGAGGCGCTCGATGATCAGGGTTTGCTGCGCCAGGTCTTGTGCATCCTCCTGGCGAGCCAGCCGCTCTTCGGCCAACTGACGAATTGCGTGGGCAGAGCCGGCCAATGAGTACAGGGTCGTGGCGCCGACCGCGACGACGAGCGCCGCGAGGCACGAAACCACGAAGGTGAATTGCGCGGTGAGCGAGCGGGGCAGAGGAGCTTTCACGGGCGTTGCCAGATGCGGCGATAGACGTCACGATAACCGTTGGCCGGGTCATAGATCAGACGATCGCCGCCGTCCGCGGCGACATTGTTCGCCGTCACGAGGTGCACGGGTAAGACGTAACCCGTCACGCCTGCACCGGCGAACAGCCGGTTCATTTCATCTACCAACTGCCAGCCATGCAGATTCAGCGGCTCGGCGACGGTGCCGGTCTGGAAACTTCCCGTCCGGATCCGCAGGAAGGCGGACTCGCTGCCGTCGCCGGCCGACAGCATGGCCATCGCGGTGGTTGGAATCCCGGCCTGCGTCAGTACGGGCGCGGCGTAGTCGAAATAGATGTCGTTGACGGCCAGCGCATACGTCCAGCGCTCGCCAAAACGTGCGAGCAACGCGCGTGTCGTGCGCGGCATCAGGTCCTGGCTGCGCGAGATCGCCACGTCGCGCACTTCAAGCAACGTGCAGCCGCTGCACGCACGCACAACCGCGGCCATTTCGTCTGCCTTGCTTCGCGCAATCCGGAAATTGGAGTCGGTGAAGATGACGACTTGCGCTTGCCCGCCGGACTGCACGATGGCCGCGAGCGCAGTCACGCGCGCGACCTCGAGTGGATCGGTCGCCACGTTCATCGCCACGGGCGTGCCCGGCACCGGTCCGGCCTGGGCGGCGACATGCCAGCCGACGATAGGAATGTCGCGTTCGGCAAACGGCTGCAGGCCGGACAGCAGGGCGCGTGCGTCGCTGCCGACGATGATGAGACCGTCCGGGCCACTTGCCAGCGCGTTCGCAAGCATCTTTAGCCGCAGGTCGGGCGTGCCGCCCGAGTCGAATATTCGTACGTTCCAGCCGATGACCTTGGCCGCCTCGAGCACACCGTCGACCACGCCAATGATGCCGCCGTTGCGCAAATCCTCGGCAACGATGGCGACGCGTCTGCCGGCTTGGGCGCGCGGACCGCTCCGCGGCCCGTTCCAGGGTGCGGCGGGTTGCGCCGCGGCATCGACGACGCGCTCCGCTGCGGCCAGATAGTCCCTGGCCGCGACAGTGGTCCCCGGCGCTGGCACGAGCGGCATACCTTGCGCTGCGGCAACCGACAGCGCACACACGCACTCCAATGCCACCAGCAAGCGCCTCATGCTGTTCCCCAAGGGCTTCATCGCGGTCGATCAACCGCTGTTGAACACGTGCCCAGACGCCGCACCGCATCTGCCCTGCGGATACGATAGTACACCGCGATGACCGCGTCTTCTATCGTGCGGCTGCCGCTTGCAAAGGGTGATTTCGCAGCGAAAACGATTAACAAACCGGCAGGTTCAATCCAGTTTGCCCTGTTCGGCCAGCTCGACAAAAGTGTCGACCACATGGCGGACTTTGGAGCGTAGATGCGCCACCTTCGGCCAGACCGCGTGCACGTCGATGAACTCACTCGAAACGTCTTCGAGAACTGATATCAACATGCCCGACTCCAGATGAGGTCGCAGCAGAGACATTGGCATCTGGCAAAGTCCCAGGCCCGCGAGCGCGGCCTCCACGATCGAGTCGCCGTCGCTGATTTGATGGGTTGCCGGCGGCGAAATCCGGGAGACCTCGCCATCGACATTCACGCGCCATGAAAGCGGCTGACCACGGCGATGGCCGACAATGCATGAGTGATTTTTCAACTCTTCAAGCGTGTTGGGAGCGCCGCGCCGCGCGAGATAGTCAGGCGATGCCGCAATCACCATCCGTTGGCTGGTCAGACGACGCGCAACGAGACCACTCGAGCTTTCGAGTTCGCCGAATCGAATCACAAGGTCAACGCCTTCCTCGATCGGGTCAATGAGATGATCGGAGAAGGTCATCGTGAACTGCAGGTCAGGATGCTTTCGACCAATGTCCAGCAGAATTGGAACGAGAATGCGTCGGCCGAAAGCTGCCGGCATGTCGATCCGCAAGCGACCGACTGGCCGCTGGTTTCCCGGGCCAAGTGCCGTTTCCGCTGTGCTGATTTCGTCGAGTGCAGAAGCGCATGCCGCAAAATAGGCGTCGCCGTCGGCCGTGAGCGAGATGCTTCTCGTCGTGCGATGGAATAGCTGCGCGCCGAGCCGGTCTTCGAGCTTTGCGATTGCTTTACCGACGGCCGACTTGGTCAGCCCGAGTTCTTCGGCTGCGTCGGTGAAGCTGCGCGACTTCGCTGCGGTGACGAATATCAATATGCCGCTGAATGTGTCGGCCTGCGCCATGTCATGCCCCGTTGACGAGTTTGATTCCACCTATAGGGCACGAACGCGAGCACTGTCAACCTGCAACGCGGAAGTCAACGGCCAACGGTCCCGATTAAATCTTGACCGCGCAGCCTGTGTTGGCCGCCTCAAGGGCGCAGTTCGCAATTCGCAGCGCGCGAATACCGTCCCGAGGCGTTGCAGGCATCGGTGCGTTGTTTTCGAGCGCCGTCAGGAAGCGGTCCAGTTCGACCTTGTATGAATCGGCGTGCCGCTCAAGAAAGAAATTGAGCAGCGGCTCACGCGCTTCGGTCCTGTCGCTCGTCCACCGGCGCAGGCTCGACGGCCTGTGGTTTTCATTCAAAACCATTCCCTTTGAACCAAAGACTTCGACCCGTTGGTCGAAGCCATACACGGCCTGGCGTGAACCGTTGATGTGACACTGCTTGCCCGACGCCGTCCGCAGCAGCACCATCACACTGTCGTAGTCCGGAAGCTCTTCCAGACCCGGGTCGACCAGGCGGTTCCCCATTGCCATCACTTCGACTGGTTCTTCGCCGAGCAGCCAGCGAGCAGTGTCGAAATCGTGAATCGTCATGTCACGGAAGATTCCGCCCGAGTGCCGCAGATACTCTCGCGGCGCGAGGCCGGGATCGCGACTCGTGATGACGACCTGGCGAACATCGCCGACTTCGCCTTCGTCGATAGCCTGCTTGAGCCGCATTGCATCCGGGTCGAAGCGTCGATTGAAAGCAAGCATCACGCGCCCGTTAAGACGCTCGATTTCTTTTACGGCGGCGAGCGCCCGGTCTATGTTTAGGTCGATGGGCTTCTCGCAGAGTACCGGCTTGCTGAGCCGGACGGCCTGCAGCGTCAGGTCGATATGTGTATCTGTCGGTGTGCCGACGATGATGGCGTCGACATCTTCGCGGTCGACTACCGACTTGCAATCCACAGACGAGTCGCAACCGAGTTCTGCGGCGAGCGCCTCAACCGCTTGCTTGTTCGGGTCGGCCACAACGACGAGCTTCACTCGACGGTCGGCGGCAACATTGGCCGCGTGAATTTTTCCGATGCGTCCGGCACCGAGAACAGCGATACGCAACATCTGAGTCTCCTATATTTCGTCGGCGCGTGAAGCGCCCCGGCTATTCACTCTTGATTTCGGTAAGCGCCGATACAGCGATCTGTCGGCTAAGCCGCAGGATGTCGTCAAGACCAAACTCCTGGACTTCCGGCACTCGGTCTCCACGCGCTTTTGCTACATCCGTCGCGATGCGAAGCGCGTTTGAGCGCTCACGCATCAACAACTCCAGCGCCTCGACAAGAAAAGCGCGTTCTCTCTGCGATACCTTCGCTGCAACCACGTGGTCATAAGCAGACATACGCGGGTCTCCAGAACAATGCGGCCTTCAAATCAGGCTGCGGATACTGCCGCCATCGACACCCCAGACCGCAGAAGTGACGAACGACGCGAGGTCGGAAGCCATGAAAACAATCACGTTGGCCACTTCATCCGGCTGGCCCAGGCGCTTTAACGGCAACTGGCGCAGAGACAACTCGTGCTCGACCGCGTCCTTCGGAGCCATGCCATGAAACTTGCCCATCGTGTCGGCGAATCCCCCGTCTTTCGTCCAGAACGGCGTCCAGACCGGACCCGGTGCAACCGCGTTCACGCGGATTCTCGGAGCTTCGGCTCGCGCGAGACCTTTTGTCAGAGCGAGTACAGCCGCCTTGGATGCGGAGTAATCAATCGGAACAGGTTCGGGCTGGCGGGCGAGGTCCGACGCGTTGTTGATAATCACCGAGTTCTCGCGAGCGCGCAGTACCGGCAGCAGGTATCGACACGTCCGGACATAGCTCATGAAATTAAGGCTCATCGTGAAGTCCCATTCCTCGTCCGAAAGTTCTTCGAACGTGCGGACCTTCCCCGCGCCGACGTTGTTCACGAGAATGTCCACCTGCCCGTTGTGCGGCTTAAGGGCCGCGTCGATGCCGCTTTTCACGCCATCGGCCGTGGATAAATCTGCCTGTGCAGTCGTGACATTGGTGCCGAGCGCGCGCAATTCCGACTCGGTCTCCTTCAGCGCATGCGCGTCGATGTCGATGATGCAAAGACGTGCGCCTTCGCGTGCGAAACCCAAGGCGGTCGAGCGTCCGATACCCTGGGCTCCGCCCGTGATGAGCACGATTCTCCCTTCCAGGCCTGTCTGCATGATGTCTCCATTCAATGTTCTGTAGTTTCCGAGCGTTCAGGAACTCGATGCCATTTCCATTCGCTTTCAAACAGCGCCGTGATACGACGGACTTAGCGGTTGTCGACCCGCTTGATGAAAAACCTGATATCGACCGTGGCCCAAATTCCGGCTTTGTTGAACGGGTCGGCTTCTACGAATTTTTGAATCTCTTCAATACCATCGGCTTCATAGAGAAAGAAGCTGCCAATCATCGTCTGGCCGTCAGCTTTCGTCAGCGGCCCGGAGATGAGTGTCTTTACAGGTGCTGTCTGTAAATGGGCCTTGTGCGCGTCATAGTTCTCAAGGCGACGCTCGACCATATTGGGGTGATCAAGACAGTAGACAGTGAAGTTCATTTTCGTCTCCTTACTCTGATTGAGTTGTTGCGCCGCGCGGTGCGACGCCATCGAAGGCATCCTGCAGAAGCGCAAGCAGCGCGTCTCGCTCGATTTCACGCGGATTCCAGTAGGGGTTCGAGCTGGCTATATCGGCGGCCTTCGACACATCTTCGGCGGACATCCCGATGTCTTTCAACGCAAGCGGCGCACCGCAGCGTTTAGCGAGCTCATAGACACCCAATGCCGCGTCTTGCGAACCTAGAGCGCGGGCTATCCGTTGCATCGCGTTTGGAGCGGCTTGCCGGTTATACGCAAGCGCATGTGGGAGAACGATGGTGTGTGTCTGAGCGTGCGGCAGGTTGAAGCTTCCGCCGAGCGTGTGACACAACTTATGATGAAGCGCCATGCCCACGCTGCCCAACACCGTTCCGCAGAGCCAGGCACCGTACTGTGCTTCAGCGCGAGCTTCCACGTTGTGCGAGTTGGCCACGATAAGCGGTAAAGCGCGCGCCAGAGCAGCGATGCCTTCTTCCGCCATCAAACTCGTCACGGGGTTCTCGTCGCGCGAGTAGAGCGCTTCAGCGGCATGGGCAATTGCGTTGATGCCGCTCGTGACCGATAGCGCGACAGGAAGCGACATCGTCAGGTTCGCATCGTAGATCACTGTCTTTGGCAACACGCGCAGGTCCGTTCCGGTCTTCTTCAGACCCGCATCGGTGATGCCATAGATAGGCGTCATTTCGCTGCCTGCATAAGTCGTCGGCACGGCGAGAATCGGCAAGTCCGATTCGAGCGCGATTGCCTTGCCTAAACCTATCGTCGAGCCGCCTCCAACGGCAATGGCGCAATCGGCGTTCAGCTCTCTTGCCAGTGCGCGAGCTTCCTTGGCCAACTCGAGCGGCACGTGCATGACCGCACGGTCGAACACAGCGGCGGCTCGCGCGCCCAGGCGCGCAGCGATGGCTTCACCGGTCTCTTTTTGCTCCGGGCTGCACAGAATGAGTGCTCGCTCCGAACCCAGTTGAAGTACTTCGCGCTCGAGGTGCTGCAAACTGCCTGGGCCAAAGACAACTCGACCGGCACGCGCCTGATAAACGAACTCACGCTTTTGCATTGGATAACTCCGCTGTACTCTCGAAACTCAACCCCGCTTCCAACTGGTAATCAACCTGGAACCGTGCAGTGCGAAGGTCGCCGAGTTCGTGACGAACGCGCAGATGTTCGGGGTGAGACGCATAGGCTTCCAACGCTTCCTGCGAGTCGAACTCGGTGATGAGAACGGCGTCGCACGCGTAATCGACCTGGCTGGAGTCAAGTCCGACTTCGAGGTGCCGCATGCCGGGGATACAGCCGCGCAAGCCTTCGAAACTGGTCTTAACGAGGTTGGACGCAGCTAGCCGCTCTGCAGGCGAGTCACCTTTGACACGCCACATGACGATGTGCCGAATCATGCGTGTGCCTCCGACGGGTTGAGCACGAAGTCGTATTCAAGCGAGTACCACGGCACTGTCATTTCGCGGCCGTCCGGCGCTACACCTGGCTCATGACGCTTCCAATCGGCAATCAGCGATGAGCGCACGCCGAACACGACGTCCGAGTCAAGATACTGGTCGCCATCACGAAACACATGCGTAGTGAGCGTCTCGTAGCCAGGCGCTTCAATCATGAAGTGCAGGTGCGCTGGTCGCCAGGGATGACGACCGACAGCGGCCAGCATGCGACCAACGGGCCCGTCGTGCGGGATGGGATATGCCTCGGCAAGAATCGAGCGGAAATTGAAATACCCTTCAGCATCTGCGTTCAGTCGGCCTCGACCGCGATGGATGGCATTGCCTGCCTCGTCGACGTTCTGGACATCGTAGAAACCGTCTTCGTCCGACTGCCAAACGTCAATCTGGGCGTTCGCGATGCTTTCGCCTCCGGCGCCGCGAACCTGCCCCTTCACATAACAAGGCGCACCTTTCGCACCATTCGAAATGTCGTCGCCGTTGTTGTAGAGAGGCGCTCCCTCTACGTAGAACGGCCCGAACACGGTTGCTTCCGTGCAATTCGATGGCTTGCGATTGTTCTGCGACATGACCAGCATTGAAAGGCCAAGTGTGTCCGAGAGCAGAATGAATTCCTGCCGCTTGTCGTCGGTGATATGTCCTACTTCCGTCAAAAACCTGATGGCTTTAAACCACTCGTCCTCGGTGAGATGAACGTCGCGGGCGAAAGCGTGGAGATGTTGAACCAGGCTCGTCATGACGGTCCTGAGTCTCGCGTCCTTGCACTCCGCGAGCGAGGCAATAACGGCCTGAGTGATGGTGTCTTCGTTGATGTTGCGCATCGTGCGTGTCTCCGTTGTGCGCTCAAGGCGTCTTAAACGAAAGGTAATGGGTCATCCGCGTAAATAAAATGCCTCGAAGTGAAATGACATTTCCTTGTCCCGGAAGAATCGGCTAAGCGCGCATTGCAGCTTGCGGCGGACCTGCAAGCGCGCCCGTCAACGCTCTTTCATTGTAGAAGTCGATTCTACAAATCGGATACCTTGAGTCGGTTTATCAATGCTCCCGTCTACGGCATATTGGGCCGGAAGGGGTGGAAGAATCCCTTCCGATTTTTTCACCTGAATGTTTCACCTGAATGGGAAGAGGGCAGGCGATGGACCGCTGGACGCAATTGCAGTTGTTTGTGCTCACTGCCGATCTGGGCAGCCTGTCGAAGGCGGCCGAGCAGCTCGACATGTCGAACGCTGCGGCCAGTCGAACGCTGAGCTCGCTGGAAGAGCGCCTCGGCGCACGGTTGATAGAGCGGACGACCCGCCGCATGTGGCTCACCGATGCCGGCCGTGAATATCATCGTCGCTGCACTGCGGTTATTTCCGAACTGTCCGAAGCCGACTCGATTGCTTCCGAAGAGGCAGTGAGCCCGCGCGGCGTACTGCGCGTGACCAGTTCCGTCTCATTCGCAATGATGCATATAGCACCCGCGCTACCGGAGTTCCTCACGCGCTATCCCAACCTGTCGGTTCAGATAGTCGCGGCGAATCAGTACCAGAACTTCATCGAAGCCGGGATAGACATCGCCATTCGCACCAGGGAGCACGAGGGAGATTCCGGCATCACCATACGACGCCTTGCTGAGACCAGGCGAGTGCTGGCGGCGTCGCCGGCGTACCTCTCCGCGCACGGTCGTCCCCAGAATCCCGAGGACCTCGCGCAGCACAACATGCTCGTCTATAACCTTGCCGTCGACCCCTATCTGCTTCATCTGCGTCGGGGAACGGAAGAACGCAATGTCGCCATTACAAGCGCGCTCGACTCCAACGAAGGCCAGGTCATCGTCGCGGCCGGGCGGGCAGGGCTAGGGATTGTTGTCCAACCGCTTTACATCATTCACGACGACATCGTGTCCGGCCGTCTCGTCCCAGTGCTCGACGATTGGCAATTGCCGCGTCTGACCATCAACCTGGCTTATCAAAGCCGACGTTACCAGCCCGCGAAAATCAGAGTTTTCACGGACTTCCTCATGGAGCGCGTCAGAAGCCTGAATCTCGAAGAACGTTGGATGACGTTTGCGACCTGAAATACCGGCCTTCAATGCACTCGGCGAAATGCAATAAATCGCTCGAGCGGCGACGCGAGGACTGCACCCAGGCGCCCATCGAGCAGAACCACAATCAGAAGCAAAAGGCCGTTGACGAGAAGAATCTGCGTAGACGTAGCGCTCAACAGGCCGAGCCCATTGTTCAGCACAGTAAGAATCAGAACGCCCATTGCCACGCCGAGCGGCGAACCGATACCTCCACCCAACGCGACACCGCCAACAATCGCCGCTGAAGCCGCCTGAAGCAGGATATTGCTTCCCATCGTTGCGGACGCAGTCGCGAGGCTCAGCGAGAGAAGGCCGCCGCCCAGTGCCGACAGTCCGCCGGAGATGACGAAGCCGACCGTCAGCGCCTTACCCACACGCGCGCCACTCTGAATTGCCGCCTTGCGATGCCCACCCGATGCGTAGATGTCGCGCCCGAGGGTGGTGTAACGCAAGAAAAGCGATACGACGACGAAGCAGGCGATCGTAATGAGGCTACGCGGGGAAAAGATTGCAGCAATGTTCTGGTCAAGGAAGTCGCTGACATCGAGGTTGGCGTAACTCAACACGCGGCCACCCGCAATCCAGTAACCGATGCCGGTAAGGAACATCATGGAGCCGACTGTCGTCACCAGCGAAGAGACACCGAGCCACGGCAGCAGCGCCGCGTTAGCGATGCCGACCACCACGCCAAAGATGATGGCGTACAGCATGCCGAGCATCGCACTATCGCCACCGAACTTCACCGTGATGAGGCCGGCAACTGTCGAAATTGCAGCGACGCTCAGATCGAACTCGCCCGCAATCATCGTGACCGAAAGACCGAGCGCGATGATGCCGAGGAATGCAAACGCCTGGAAGATTGCGTAGAGGTTCGCCTGCGAAAAATAGTGGTCGACGCAGAGGCCGAAGACAACAGGCATTCCCACGAGCAGTACGAGGCGAATGGCCAGATTGAGAAGTCGTTGAGACTGTTCCATTTTCAAATCTCCTGTTATTTCCGTCCCGGACCGAGCCGGGCAAGCAACGCGCCGAACACGACTGCCGCGAGAACGACGATGCCCTTCGCTACCAACTGGTACTCGTAACTCACACCGCTGACCAGAAGGATGTTGCTGATAACGGCGAGGAAAATGGCGCCTGTTACCGCATCCGAGATTTGTCCGCGTCCGCCTCGAATCGAAATTCCGCCGACGAGCACGGCAGCAATTGCGTTGAAGTCCAGGTCAATGCCGTAGGTCAGGTTGCCTTGTGCCGACGACGATGCAATCAACGAGCCGGCAAGCGCCGCTGCGGCGCCTGCGAATCCATAGCAAACGAGCGTTGCCGTCATCAACCGAAGCCCTGCAATGCGCGCAACTTCGGCTCGCATACCAATCAGTCGGATTTCCCGCCCGATACGTGACTTTTGCAGGATGAAGCTTGCGATGGCCGCAAAGATAGCCAGCACCAGGATCTGATTCGGCAGCCAGCCAAATAACCGTCCTTGACCGAGCCAGGTCGCGTCGCCTTTTCCGATGACGGTAAGCCCGCCGGTGTAGATAACGCCAGCACCAATGATGATTGACGAGGTGGCAATCGTGGTGATGATGGGATTCGCTCTGCCCAATGCGCTGATTCCACCCTGGAGAGCCCCAATCAAAAGGCCGCTCAACACGACAAGCAGCAGCGTTGCGCCGAGACCCAGATGAATGAGCGCAGCGAACATCACAGTGGAGACGGCCGCTGTTGCGCCCATCGAAAGCATGAAGAGATTTCCGCTGAGGGTCACTAGCGCCATCCCGATAGCGCCAATGCCGACCGCGGCCACCGAATACATCAGGGACTGCATGTTTCCGAACTCGGTGAAGTGCGGAACGATAGCCGCGGCCACTACGATAAGTACAAGGGTAGCGATGCGAATCGACGCAGCGTGAATACTCGTCGTGCCGAACAACGCTGCGGCCCAGCGTCGTAGCGCAGTCGTCGATACCTGCACGGTAGGCTCAAGAGCTGTCTTATGCATTACCCACCTCCACAGTCTGGTTCCGGAAAGAGATATGGCTATGAGATGCATCGCCGTCGCCTGCCACGATGTCGTGCAGGAGCGTGTCGCCGTTTATCTCGAAGCGCGGCTTATGACGGACCATCCGGCCTCTGAAGACAGTGAGAACCGTATCCGCGAGCTCCAGGATTTCTTCAAGATCAGTCGAATAGAAGACGATCGCCAGGCCTTCGTCCGCCATCTTGCGCAGCGTGGCGTAAATTTCGCTGCGGGCGCCAATATCGACGCCCCGGGTAGGCTCGTTCAGAAGCAACAGACGTGGAGCCAGTGCTACTGCCTTCGCGAGAGAGACCTTCTGCTGGTTGCCGCCGCTAAGCGTCGACACTTCGTGCGGAAGACGCCTCGGGTCGATGGCGAACATCGAGGCCAGGCGTCGTGCCTCTTCCTGTTCACCGGCGCTCCGCATGATTCCCGCTCGGGTGAACTTCGCCATAACGGACGCAGTGATATTGATGGCAATTGGCGCATCCAGGAAAACGCCCTTGTCAGCGCGGTCTTCTGCCACGTACGCGATTCCCGCTCGCAGCGAGTTGCGAATGCTGTCGAGCTTGACGGTTTGGCCGTCCACTTTCACCGCACTGGAAATATCACCGCGCAGGCCGGCAAGCGCTTCAACGAGGACTTCCGCTCCCGAACCCAACTGGCCGACCACGGCGAGGATTTCACCCGGCGCGACGTCGACTGACAGTTGCTTGACCTTGTCCGCGACCGTCAGGTTGGAAATCGAAAGACGCGGCGCCACATTGGCGCGATTCTCCGGCGGCATGACCTTGCTGTGCACCAGCTCGCGACCAATCATTGCCTTGACCACCTCTGCGGTCGTCATATCCGCGGTGCGCTGCGTGAGCACATGCTGTCCATTGCGGAAGACCGTTACCCGGTCTGTGAGCGCAAACACTTCGTCGAGTCGATGACTGACGAAAATCATCGCGGTCCCCTGGTCACGCAGTTTGCGCGCGACATCGAAGACCCGAACAATCTCCGCATCCGACAAGGTCGCGGTAGGTTCGTCCAGCAGCAGGACCTTCGCTTGACGCGACATGCCCCGGGCGATTTCGACGAGTTGGCATTCGGCGAGGCTCAGTCGCGACGCAGGCGCGTCGAGCTTGATATGCGACAGTCCGACCGAATCCAGATGCTCACGGACAGAGTCCCGGTATTGGCTGCGACGGTAGATTGCGCTCTGGTTCGCGCCACCGAGAAGAATGTTATCGAGCACCGACAGCGTCGGGACGATAGCCAGCTCCTGGTGAACGATGGAGATGAGTCTCGGGTCGGTGCGATGCCCCAGCTTAAGTTGATGTCCGTCGATGGTAATTTCACCGTCGTCCGGCTGCACCAGGCCACCGAGAATCTTGATGAACGTGCTTTTGCCTGCACCGTTCTCGCCACACAGCGCGTGAATCTCACCAGGCGCCAGCTCGAGGCTGACGCCGGTGAGCGCCTTCACGCCACCATAGTGTTTGGTCAGATTGCGAGCGCACAGCAGACTCTGAGTGGCGAGCGTCTCGCCGCCTGTTTTAGCGTCTTGCAGCATTGTCTTCCTCCATACGCGGACACTCTTCGGTCGTCCGCTGCTACGGGTCGATGCCCGTCACCGTCACCTTGCTCATCCGCGTGATTGCTCACGCTTCGTGACGCATACATTTCGAATAACGAAGCCTTGCATCGAGACTGAAGCGCAGGCATGCCGTGGGCGCTGCCGCATCAGCGATGCCGCTGCTGTGAGTTCAGGAGGAGAGGAATTGGCAAAGAATCGCTGCGTGCGCAGGAATGCATGTCGTCTCCATCCGAAACTCGCTTTAGCGGCTTCGTTATCGTTAAACACAGGTTATTCGTTCGCCGAGGAAAGAAAAATGCGTGGCCGCGAAATGATATTTCCAGCCACCGGAAATATCGGCGTCCGGCTGCAGTCGTAAAGAAACGCGGTCGGTTACAGAGAGACTCTCCGTGCCTCGGCCGAAGACCGGATAGCGGCGTCGACAATCCGTTGGATTTCCCACGCTTCCCGAAAGTCCGGGAACGTAGGCGTTGCATGTTCGATTGCGGCGATGAATTCCGCCATCTCTATGGTTTTCAAATCGTTGAAGCCCAATTGGTGGCCGCCCGCCACCGTGAAGTTTTCGTAGGGACGATGAGCGGGTCCGGCTTCGATTCGAGTGAATCCCGATGTCCGTACGTCGCCGCCGGCCTTGAAATAGCGGAGCTCGTTGAAGCGCTCCTGGGAAAAGCACAATGCACCCTTTGTTCCATAAATCTCGAACTCGAGTTGCATCTTGCGGCCAGTCGCGGTCCAGTTTGCTTCGATCGAGCCCGAACACCCGCGGTCAAACGTCACCATCAATCTGGCAATGTCGTCGACCTTCACCTCCAGGCGCTCGAGCGAACCAGGTGACACTGGGCGCGACTTATTGACGGTCTCGAGTTGCGCGTTCACATGGGTGATAGGACCAAGAAGGAAGCGCGACATTCCGACGATGTGGTTGCCGATTTCCGCCAGCGCGCCAGCACCGTTTTGAGGGTCGACTCGCCAGCTATAGGGAATCTCAGGGTCGGCCATGTAGTCTTCCGCATGGATGCCGCGAAAGCTCGTGATATCGCCCAGTTCGCCGGACGCGATCATCTCTCGCGCCAGTTTGAGAAGGGGATTCTTGATGTAGTTGTAGCCGACTTGCGTGACGACGTTCGCGGACTCGGCCGCCTTCATCATGTCGTGAGCATCGGAAGCGCATGGCGCAATAGGCTTCTCGCAATGCACATGCTTGCCGGCGGCGATCGCTGCCAATGCCATCTCTCGGTGCAAGCTGCATGGCGTCGTGATTGAGACGACTTGAATATCGCGGTCTTCGAGGAGTGACTGCCAGTCATTTGTCGCACGCTCGAAGCCAAACTGCTCGGCCGCTTGCCTCGCTCCAGCCTCGCTGACATCGGCGACGGCCACCATCCGCGGGATCAAAGACCCAGGAAAAGCATTCGGCACCGCTCTGTACGCCAGCGCGTGCGCTTTTCCCATAAAGCCAGTTCCAATCACCGCAACGCCAATCTCTCGTCTCATTCGTGTCTCCGTGCTACTGCAAAAGCGACCCCGCAGGGTCGCGTTGCGTCCTATTGGCTACGCAGCAACTGGGTAGCCGTCGCGTGACTTACTTTTTCTGGGAATAGCAGACGTTCAACGTGGCTTTGGTGGCCGCCGGGTTCGGCAAGTACTGCACGGCTTGCGGGGCTTTGCCGGATGCGAGTTGCTTCGCGGCCTTCGCGGCGTAAGCGCCGTCGTCGAAGGGAGATTGCTCGACCGTGGCATACGCCTTTCCGGCCGAGATAGCTTCCACCGCACCGGAGTCGCAACCGTGTCCGACAATCACGAGCTTCGAAGGGTCGAGGCCGAGCCGCTGTGCGGCGGTCACCACGCCGCGAAGTTGTGAATCGTTCTCCGTGTAGATGCCTTTCACGTCTTTGAACTGCGTGAAGAGCGCCGACGCGGCGGCTTCCGCCTTCACCGCATCCCAGTCGGCCGGCTGTGAGCCGACTACTTCAATGCCCGGCGCATTCTTCTTGAGGCCGTCGACGAAGCCCTGATAGCGCTGGACTTGCGGAGGCGTGCCCATCGGCCCGTTAATGACGATGACTTTGCCTTTATCGCCGTATCCCTTCTCCTTGAAGCCTTGAATCATCGTCTTTGCCGCGACGTCGCCGTTGCTGATGTCGTTCGGCCCGGTGAAGACTTTCCAGTATCGGGAGTACTTCTGGTCAGGCATCGAGTTGGAGATGACGAGCGGGATTTTTGCCTGGTCTATCTTGCGAATCGACGGGACCATTGCGCTCGAATCAACCGGCACGAGGACGATGACATCAGGCTTCTGCGCGAGCGTCTGGTCGACTTGGGTTGCCTGCTCATTCGGGTCGTAGTTGGTAACCTTCACGTCGAGCTTGATGCCTTGCGCCGCGGCCTCCTTTTCGAAGCCTTTGACATAGAGCGCCCAGTACTCGACGCTCTGCGTCGGCATAAGCAATGCGACGCGGGGTTGGTCGGCGGCTTGGGCGCCACTGCCGAAAGCGGTGGCGATAGCGCTGACAGCAAGGCAAGAAACAACGGATTTGCGGATGTTCATGCTGTGTCTCCTGATGGCCCCTGAGATAGGTGAGCCGGGTTTTAATGTTCTCGAGAAGGCACAGTACGGCTTGGTATGGGAAAGAAAAATGCGACAGAACGAAAAGTTATTTCCGCTCACTGGAAAAATTGCGACTTGCAGACGGCGATAGCCACGCGGCTTTCGAAGAATGACGCTGCGCGCCGCTTTTGCGGGCCGCGAAACGCCCAGCAATCCGCAAAACGCCAGCGTGTAGATTCAAACTCTACGGTGAGACGATTCGAGGGTTGTTTATCCGCTGCCGTTTCTACGCGATAGTTCAGGGCATGGTTTTCTAGCGACGCCCGTCGGGTCGGTCGCTGCTTTCTTAACGAGGGTTTTCATGTCCAGATCTAAAGTCGAACTTGTTGCTGCTTACTTCACCCTGTCGGGCGACGTCTTTCCGTTTGGCCCCACGGAAATCAGTCCATTCAGCTTCAAGGATCGCGTTGAAGCGGCAGCAAAAGCGGGCTGGGACGGCATCGGCCTGATTCATTCGGATATCTATGCAACGGCCGACAAGATCGGCTTCCCGGAAATGCGCCGAATCCTCGAAGCCAACGGCATGAAGCACGTCGAGTTTGAGTTCCTGGTCGACTGGTATCAAACCGGCGAGCGCCGCCGCACGTCGGACAGCATGCGGTACTACTACCTGAAGGCTGCGGAAGAACTTCGTGCGCGCATCGTGAAGGTCGGTCCAGGCATTGGCGAAGAAACCGCAAACATCCCGCTGATGGTCGATGAATTCGGCAAGCTGGCTGACGATGCCCAGAAGCGTGGCACGCAAGTGATGCTGGAAATCATGCCGTTCAGCAACGTACGCACGATTGAAACCGGCAAGGCCATCGTCGAAGGCGCGAACAGGAAGAACGCGGGTCTGCTGCTCGACATCTGGCACCTGAGCCGCGGCAACGTCGACTTCAAGGAAATCGCCACAATCAAGCCGGAATTTATCAAGGGCATCGAACTCGACGACGCGGACCGTTACGCAATCGAGCCGCTGTGGATGGACACCTGCCACAAACGCCGTCTGCCGGGTGAAGGCGTACTCGACGTGCAGGGCTTCATCAAGGCAGTCCAGGCGACGGGCTTTGACGGGCCGTGGGGCGTGGAAATATTGTCGGAAGTCGAGCGCAAGCTGCCGCTCGAGGAGATGGCCACACGTGCGTACAACGCGACGATTCGGCAGTTCGAGAATTGAGCGCGACGCCTGAACCAGGTAGGCGAACGGCCGCCGCCAGACGCTTGCGGCCGCTTTTTTGGAGGCTTCGACTTGCCGGTCGCTCGTTCCCGACGAGCGACCTTCTCTCCTGAAGAGAACTACTTCCCGCTCAGCAGTTCCTTTGTCCGCAGGGTGATGGCCGACAGGCCGCTGTACGATTCTCGGGCGCTCGCGGTGCTCAAAGCAACGCGGCCGCTCGTCCCACCTTAGCGGCCGCACGATTGCCCCCAACCTACATGCCGATGCTGGCGCCGCCGCTCGAACTCGTGCCTGTACTCGTTCCCGTGGCGGAACCCGAGGTCGATGCCGGATTCAAATCGATTCTTCCATAGACACCGTCCGCTTCGTCATTGGGCCCCGCGGCGAAGAAGAGGGTAGTGGCGGGCTGATTGTCGAGCCCGTTGCCGAACGCGATGCCCCACAAACCCGGCTCGACGATCGCCTTGCCGTTCGAACTCTTGATGGCGCCCATCGACTGGCCGCTCGATGCGTTGAACGCGTTGATCGTGCCGTCGCCGAAATTGCCGATCAGCACCGCGCCGCTCAATGAGCCGAAATTGCCCGGCGCTTGCGCAATACCCCACGGCGCATTCAGCGCGCCGCCCGTTGCAAAGTGCTGCTTGAGATTGCCCGCCGTGTCGAATACGTCGACCATACCGAGTCCTGCTCCGGCGACGTCGTCATGTTTGTCGGCATCCTGCTTCGCGTAGGTGACGAACAGATTCGATCCGATCAACTGGATGCCGAACGGCGCGAAGCCGGCAGGAATGGATGGATCCGCAAAGGCGCCGGGCATGGCGACTTTGGCAAAGTTGGTGTCGAAGACGTCGATTTTGCTGTTATGGAAATCGGTGGCATAGAGAAAGTTGTTGCCGTTGTTCGGCGCGAGCGCGAGGCCCTTGTACACGGCGCCGCCGGTGCCGTCGTCGTACATGACAAACGCATTCGTCGGCCCAACGGCGGGCGCCCACGCGGTGACGGTGCCGCCTTCTCCCACGAAGATAAACGCGGCGACGCCCGTCTTGCCGTTTCGCGTCACGTTGAAGCTTTGCGTGCCGTTGAATACGATGCCGGTCGGCGACGCTGTTCCATTCGTACCATTGGGGATCGTGACGACCAGCGATTGCGGCACGCCGTTGCCGTCATAGAGTGTCGCGAGGTTGGTTCCGTTGTCGGCGACCCAGACGAAGCCTTTCGGATTGAAGGCCACGCCCCAGGCATTCTTCAGATTGGGGTCCGTGTGCGCCGCCGACACGGCGCCGTCCGAGACGAGCGCCGTTGCGGTGAACGATGACTGCAAAGGCGGCCCGGAACTGTTCGAGCTGGAACTGCCGCCGCACGACGCGAGTGTCGCGATAGCCGCGCCGCACGCTACGACAGTGAACGCTGCGAGTAGAGACTTCATGGCCGCACTCCTTGTTCCGTCCAAAGGTCACAACGCTGAATGAACGGGAAGGCGAACGGGTTTATTCCAGTGGTGGGAAATTATTTGCGGGTGCTTTGTATGGCTGAACTGGCGATCCGCTGCGGATCGATTGAGTCATAGAACAGAACAGCGCACACGCCATGTCCGGCCGCTCAGTCGCTGTGCAGCGTATCGATAATCGCCTGCGTGATGCCGGGCCGGCCATATGACGCGCGCTGGATCATGCCGACTGTGCGCAACACCGGCGGATCTGAAATCGGCAGCACTCGCAGTAACGGATCGTTTTGCCAGTTGCCGCGATGCAGAAGCGGCAACACTGCGACGCCGACATTTTCGCGCACCAGCGCGACGATCGTTTCGATCGAATTGAGTTCGAGATATTCGTTGACCGTCACGCCGGCTGTTTGCAGCGCATGCTCGACGACGCGCCCGGTGCGCACGCGCCGGTCGAAGCGCAGAAAGGGATAGCTGCGCAGAATCCGCCGCGGATCGTTGTCGCCGATTTCGCGGCTGACCACCAGCATCAGCGGCTCCGTGTAGAGCGTCGTCCACTTCAGCGTGTCGGGCAGGGTGGTGTCGGCATGCGCGACGACTGCCGCGATATCGACCTCACCCGCCTCGACTGTCCGCGCCAGTTCGTCGGAGCGCGACGACAGCAGCCGCACATCCAGTTGCGGATGCGCGGCCTTCAGACGCGCGATGACCAGCGAGAGCGCGCCGATCACCGACACCACCGCGCCGATGGTCACCGGCCCGACCATCGAATCCGCCGGCGTCGCCTCCAGTTCGGCCAGCAGGTCGAAAATCTGCTCGACCTTCGGCCAGATATCTTGCCCGTCGCGGCTCAATGCGATCTGCCGGCCGCTGCGGTCGAATAGCTGGCGGCCGAGCGCCTGTTCGAGCCCGCGCATCTGCAGGCTGACCGCCGCCTGGGTCAGCGCGACGCTGTCGGCCGCTGCCGCAAATGATCCGGTGCGCGCGACTGCCCGAAAGGTCCTCAGCATGCGCAGCGTGGGCATCGTTCATCCTCAAGAAAAGTTAAGTACGGGTAAGAAATATTAATATTTTCTGTCGTAAAGCGCACCACATAATCGCCGCGAGACAGCCTTGAACAGGACTAGCAGCACGATATGGAGTTTCCCAGCGTGACCGATGACGCCCGCCGACCGGTTCTCGAGGTTCGCGGCTTTTCGTTGAAGTTTTCGCGCGACGCCGACGCGCCCAACCTCGTCGATGAGGTGTCGTTCTCGGTCGGCACTGGCGAGACGCTATGCATCGTCGGCGAATCGGGCTGCGGCAAAAGCGTGACATCGCTCGCACTGATGGGGCTCCTCGCGAGTCCGCCTGCGCAACGCGTCGCCGGCACCGCGCACTTCGAAGGCAAGGACCTGTTCGCGCTGTCCGAGCGCGAACTGGCCGATATTCGCGGCAACCGGCTGTCGATGATCTTTCAGGAGCCGATGACGTCGCTGAATCCGGCGTTCACGGTCGGCGAGCAGATCGGCGAAAGTATCCGACGGCATCGCAATGTGGAGCGCCGGCAAGCGCGCGAAGAGGCGCTCGAGATGCTGCGGCTGGTGCGGATTCCGGCGCCGGAAACCCGGCTCGATGCGTACCCGCATCAGCTTTCCGGCGGCATGCGCCAACGCGTGATGATCGCGATGGCGCTCGCCAATCGCCCGCGCCTGTTGATCGCCGACGAGCCGACAACCGCGCTCGACGTGACCATCCAGGCGCAGGTGCTGGCGCTCGTGAAGAATCTGCAAGCCGAGACCGGCACCGCGATGGTGTTGATCACGCACGACCTCGGCGTCGTCGCGGAAGTCGCCGACCACGTGGCGGTGATGTACGCGGGACGCATCGTCGAATACGGCACCGTCGCCGATCTGTTCGACGACCCGCAACATCCGTACACGATCGGCCTGATGGGCGCGATTCCTTCGGTCGGCAAGCGGGAAGGCGCGCTTGCGACGATCCGCGGTTCGGTGCCGTCGCCTGAGTTGATGCCGCACGGCTGCCGCTTCGCGCCGCGCTGCCCGTTCGCCGAACAACGCTGCATTGACGCCGCGCCGCCCGACAAGGTGATCGCCGGCGTGCATCGCGTTGCGTGCTGGCTCGCGCCGGTCGAACAGGTCGCCGCGCCGCTCTTGCGTGAGGAAATGGCATGACGACGCCCACTGAACCGACCCCGCACGCACCGACGCCGCACGCACAGCCGGCCTCGCAGCCGGCTTCTCATTCACCGGCGCCGATCATCGAGGCGCGCTCGCTGACGAAGCATTTTGGCGGTACGCGGCAGCTCTTCATGCGCACGCCGACCGTCTATGCAGTCAACGAGGTGTCGTTCGCGGTCCAGGCGGGCGAGACCTTCGCGATCGTCGGCGAATCGGGCTGCGGCAAGTCCACGCTCGGCCGCCTGCTGCTCCGTCTGATCGATTCGACGGACGGCCGCGTCTTCTATCAAGGCAAGGACATCACGCATGAGCAAGGCGCGCCCCTGCGGCGGTTGCGCCGCGAAATGCAGATCATCTTTCAGGACCCGTTCGCGTCGCTGAATCCGGGCATGACGATCGGCAAGATCGTCGGCGAGCCGATCGCGCTGCACGGGCTCGCGCCCGACAGCGCCGGGCACCGCGAGCGCGTCGCTCAACTGCTGCGCACGGTCGGCCTGCGACCGGCCTACGCGAACCGTTACCCGCACGAATTCTCCGGCGGCCAGCGGCAACGGATCGGCATCGCGCGAGCATTGGCCGGTGAGCCGAAGCTGATCGTCGGCGACGAGCCGGTGTCGGCGCTCGACGTTTCGGTGCAAGCGCAGGTGATCAATCTTCTGGAGACGCTCAAGCAGGACCTCGGCCTCACGCTGATCATGGTTGCGCACGACCTTGCGGTGATCCGCCATATGAGCGACCGCGTCGCCGTGATGTATCTCGGCGAGATCGTCGAGCTGGCCGATGTCGATGCACTGTTCGACGCGCCGCTGCATCCGTACACGCAAGCACTGCTGCGCGCGATTCCGGCGAGCAGCCCGCACGAGCGGCGTGCGAAGCCCGCGTTGTCCGGCGATCTGCCGAGTCCGACCGCGCCGCCTTCGGGTTGCCGTTTCCATACGCGCTGTCCGCATGCGAAGCCGCATTGCGCTGAAGTGCGGCCAGTCAGCGAACGACTCGATGACGGACGGCAGGTCGCATGCCACTTCTGGCGCGAGATCCAGAACGCCGGCAGCGGCGCACCGCTGGCCACGAGCGTCAGTCCGAAATTGATCGAGCGGCTCGCGATCTACCGCGAGCGCCAGACGGCGCTAGCTTCCGCGGGCGACTGAGCCGGTGGCCGCGATGAAATTCGAGCGAACAAGCGGGACGCGCGCCGCGCCGCCAGCCTCTTCACCACACCGTTTGATGAATCGGAATACAAAGGGAAAATGCTCATGCGAAGAATGTTGATTGCCGCGGCGCTCGCACTTGGCGCCGGCGCCGCGATGGCCCAGACCGGTCAGACAATACGGATCGGCTTGCAGGACGACATCGGTTCGCTCGACCCCGCACGCAGCGTGCAGCTCGTCGACCGGATCGTGTTTGCGTCGCTGTGCAACGCGCTCGTCGATATCACGCCCGACCAGAAGATCGTACCGATGCTGGCAACCTCGTGGACGACGAGCGCCGACGGCAAGACGCTGACATTCAAGCTGCGCAAAGGCGTGAAGTTCCAGAACGACGAGCCGTTCAACGCGGCCGCCGTCAAGGCGAACCTCGACCGCGACCGCACGCTGCAGACGAGCAACCGCAAGAGCGAACTGGCGTCGGTCGATCACGTCGACGTCATCGACGACTACACGGTTGCCATCGTGCTGAAGCAGCCCGACGCCGCGCTGCTCGCGACGCTGACCGACCGCGCCGGCATGATGCTCGCGCCGAAGACGCTCGCCGATCCGGCCGGCGTCGCCGCGCATCCGGTGTGTTCGGGGCCGTACAAGTTCGTTCAGCGGGTGCAGAACGATCGCGTCGTGCTCGAGAAATTCGCCGGCTATTGGGACGCCGACAAATATCCGATCCAGCGCGTCGTGTTCCTGCCGATTCCGGACAGCACCGTGCGCCTCGCCAATCTGCGCTCGGGTTCGCTGGACATGCTCGAGCGCCTCGCGCCGTCCGATGTCGCGTCGGCGAAGAGCGACACGAACTTCAGGTTCGCGCCGGTCAGCGGCTTCGGCTACTACTACGTGACGTTCAATATCGGCAACGGCAAGCGCAGCAACGCGGTGCTGAAAGACAAGCGCGTGCGGCAGGCATTCGAGCTCGCGATCGACCGCGACGCGATCAACCAGGTGATCGGCGCGGGCATCTTCGCGCCCGCGAATCAGGCGGTGCCGAAGTCGAGCCCGTACTACAACGCGTCGCTGCCGATGTCGCATCGCGACATCGCGAAGGCGAAGGCGTTGCTGAAGGCGGCGGGCCACGAGCATGTCGACATCGAGTTCACTTATCCGAACAACACGGTGTCGAGCCAGATCGTGCAGATGATGCAGGCGATGGTCAGCGAAGCCGGCTTCAATCTCAAGCTGCGGCCGACCGACTACGCGACCGAACTCAACGCCGCCCACAGCGGCGACTTCGAGGCGATGTACCTCGGCTGGTCGGGCCGTGTCGATCCGGACGGCAACCTGCATCAGTTCAACACGTGCTCCGGCAACCTCAATTACGCGCATTACTGCAACCCCGAAGTCGACCGCCTGCTCGACGCCGCGCGCGTGAAGCTGACCACCGCGGAACGCAAAACCGACTACGAAGCGGCGTCGAAGCTGCTCGCCGACGACGATCCGATCGTCTATGTCTATAACCAGCCGTGGCCGTTCGAGCTGTCGAAGAAGGTGCAAGGCTTCACGCCGTATCCCGACGGCCTGGTCCGCCTGCGCGGCGTCAGTATCAAGGGCTGAGCGGTCATGCTGCGGATCATTGCAAATCGCATGCTGGTCGCCATTCCGACGCTGATTCTGGTGTCGATGCTGATCTTCGGCCTGCAGAAGCTGCTGCCGGGCGACCCCGTGACGGCGATGGCCGGGGAAGACCAGGACCCGCAGTTGATCGCGTCGCTGCGCGTCAAGTACCACCTCGACGAGCCGGTGCCGACGCAGTACGCGCTGTGGGTACGTGACGTCGTGCGTGGCGATCTCGGCGCGTCGCTGCGCACCGACGTGCCGGTGACGTCGCTGATCGCGCAGAAGCTGCCGGTCACACTGCAACTCGCGGCGATGGCGATGATCTTCGCGATCGGTATCGGCATTCCGGCGGGCGTCATCTCCGCCGCGAGCCGCGGCGGCGCGCTCGATTACGGAGCCAACGTGTTCGCGCTGTCCGGCATGTCGATCCCGAACTTCTGGCTCGGGATCATGCTGATCTTCATCGTGTCGGTGCGCTGGCATCTGTTGCCGTCGTCAGGCTATGTGTCGCCGACCGAAGACTTCTGGCTCAGCATCAAGACGATGCTGATGCCCGCGTTCGTGCTCGGCGCTTCGCTCGGCGCGCAATTGATGCGTCACACGCGCAGCGCGATGCTGAGCGTACTGCGCACCGACTATATCCGGACCGCGCGTGCCAAAGGGCTGCTGCGCGGCACCGTCGTCGTCAAGCACGCCTTTCGCAACGCGCTGGTTCCGATCGTCACCGTGCTCGCGCTGCTGTTCGGCGAACTGCTCGCGGGTGCGGTGCTGACCGAACAGGTCTTCACGATCCCCGGCTTCGGCAAGCTCATCGTGGACGCCGTGTTCAATCGCGACTATGCGGTCGTGCAGGGCGTCGTGCTCGTCACCGCGCTGTGCTTCATCGTCGTGAACCTGTGCGCCGACGTGTTGTACGTCCTCCTCAATCCCCGACTGAGACGCAGCTGATGGCTACTCCCGCCGCCCCCGTTCGTGCCTCGGCCGCTGCGTCGCAGACGACCGTACTGCCGCGCCGCGAGCGCCGCGGACTGGTGAAATTCATGCGCAATCGCGCCGCCGTGTTCGGCGCGGCGCTCGTGCTGCTGATCGTCGTCATGGCGGTCTTCGCGCCCTGGCTGTCACATTACGACCCGGTGCAGGCCAGCTTCATGACCGTGCGGCAGGCGCCTTCGGCCGCGCACTGGTTCGGCACCGACGAACTCGGCCGCGACGTGCTGAGCCGTCTGCTGTGGGGCGCGCGTGCGTCGTTGCTGGCGGGCGTCGTGTCGGTCTGCATCGCGGTCGCGATCGGCGTGCCGCTCGGCTTGCTCGCCGGCTATTTCGGCAAGCTCGTCGACGGCGTGATCTCGCGAATCGCCGATGCGTTGCTGTCGATTCCGTTCCTGATCCTCGCCATCGCGCTCGCCGCGTTCCTTGGACCGAGCCTGACCAACGCGATGGCCGCGATCGGCATCTCCGCGATGCCGCGCTTCGTCCGGCTCACGCGCGGCCAGGCGATCACCGTGAAGGCGGAGGACTACGTGGAAGGCGCGCGGGCAATCGGCCTCGGCCACGCACGGATCATTGTGCGGTACATTCTGCCTAACGTGCTGCCGCCGATCATCGTGCAGGCCAGCCTGACGATCGCGACCGCGATCATCGCCGAAGCGAGTCTGTCGTTCCTCGGGCTCGGCCAGTTGCCGCCGTCGCCGTCGTGGGGTTCGATGCTCAACACCGCGAAGGACTTTGTCAGCCAGGCGCCGTGGATGTCGATTTTCCCCGGCATCGCGATCTTCCTGGCCGTGCTCGGTTTCAACCTGCTTGGCGACGGTCTGCGCGATGCGCTCGATCCGCGCGAGTCGTGACCGGATTCCGTCACCGCTTTCATCGGCCGACTGGCCCTCTCATCACTTTCGTTTGAGTTTTCAATGACACGTTTCAATTGGCAAAACCCGTATCCGACACCGCGCTTGCCCGTGTTCGCGCGCAACATCGTTTCGACGTCTCATCCGCTTGCCGCGCAAGCCGGCTTGCGCATGTTGTGGAAAGGCGGCAATGCCATCGATGCGGCGATTGCCGCAGCGGCGGCGATCACGCTCGTCGAGCCGGTCTCCAACGGCCTCGGCAGCGACGCGTTCGCACTCGTCTGGGACGGCAAGAAGCTGCATGGCCTGAATGCGTCCGGCGTCTCGCCGGCGGCATGGAACGTCGATTACTTCAAGCGTAAGTACGGCGAGGAAAACGGTCTCGCGAAGCATCCGAAGCGCGGCTGGGATGCCGTGACGGTGCCGGGCGTCATCGCCGGCTGGGAGGCGTTGCATCAGAAGTTCGGCACGCTGCCGTTCGCCGACCTGATGGAGCCGGCGATCGAGATCGCCGAACGGGGTCACGCGGTGGCAAGCGTGGTTGCGTACAAGTGGGCGGCGGCCGTGCCCGAGCTCAGCGATCAGCCGGGTTTCGCCGACACGTTCATGCCGCGCGGCCGCGCGCCGGAAGTCAGCGAACTGGTGCGCTTTCCCGGCCACGCGAAGACGCTGCGCAAGCTGGCGGAGCAGGGGCCGCGCGCTTACTACGAAGGCGAGATCGCCGAACAGATCGCCGCGTTCTCGCGCCAGGGCGGCGGCGCGCTCACGATGGACGACTTGCGCAACTACCGTGTCGACTGGGTCGAGCCGATCAGCAAGGACTGTCGCGGCCACACGGTGCACGAGATTCCGCCGAACGGGCAGGGCATTGCCGCGCTGATCGCGCTCGGCATTCTCGAACAGTTCGACCTGGGCTCGCTGCCGGTCGACGGCATCGAATCGCAGCATCTGCAGATCGAAGCCATGAAGCTCGCGTTCGCCGACGTCTACCAGTACGTCGCCGACCCGCGCTCGATGGAGGTCACGCCGGAACAGATGCTCGACGACGCGTACCTGAAGTCGCGCGCGAAGCTGATCGACCGCAAGCGTGCCACGCAATTCGACTTCGGCATGCCGAAGGCGGGCGGCACGATCTACATGTCGGTGGCGGACGAGCGCGGCATGATGGTCAGCTTCATCCAGTCGAACTACATGGGCTTCGGCTCGGGCATCGTGGTGCCGGACTCGGGCATTTCGCTGCAGAACCGCGGCTATGGGTTCTCAATGGATCCGAAGTCGGCGAACGTGGTCGAGGGCGGCAAGCGGCCGTTCCATACGATCATCCCCGCGTTCCTCACGCAGCAGGTGGACGGCACACAGGAAGCGGTGATGAGCTTCGGCGTGATGGGCGGCGATATGCAGCCGCAAGGGCATCTGCAATCGATCGTGCGCATGCTCGACTACGGCCAGCAACCGCAGGCCGCCTGCGACGCGCCGCGCTGGAAGGTCAACCGCGACTTCTCGGTCGACGTCGAAGCGACGCTCGATGTGGACACGGTGCGCGCGCTCCAGGGGCTCGGCCATACGATCAAATCGGTCGACGATCCGTATATGGATTTCGGCTCCGGGCAGTACATCTGGAAGCTCGACCGCAACGATCCCGAACGCGGTTATGTCGCCGCGAGCGACACCCGGCGCGATGGACTGGCCGCCGGGTTCTGATCGGGGCGTTCCACCTACACCGCTTGCAACAGGGCACTGAGCGTGCGCGGCGCCGGAGCGAAGAACACCGCGCCGGTGTGCGCAGTCGAGAAATCGAGCAGGCGGTCGTGCATGCCCGGCGGATCGCCGAGGAACATGCGCTCCAGCATCTTTTGCGTCACCCAAAGATGCCTGGAGTAGCCGATGAAGTAGGTCCCATATTCGCCGTGGCCGGGGCGGCCGAAGGGCATGTTGTCACGCAGGATATCGTGCTCGGTGCCGTCGTCGTCCACAATCGTGGCGAGGGTCTTGTGCGACTTCTGGCCGCTCGCCGCGTCGGGCAATTCCACGTTGCTGACGATCTCCCGGCCGATGATCTGTTCCTGCTCATTCCTGGGAAGCCGAGCCCACGGCTGCATTTGATGCAGATACTTTTGCACTACCACGTAGCTGCCGCCGGCGAACTCCTGATCCTCACTGCCGACCAGCGTTGACGAGCCTATCTCGCGACCGGTCGGGTTGGCTGTGCCATCGACGAAACCAAGCAGGTCGCGCGAGTCGAAGTAGCGAAAGCCCGCAACCTCGTCGGCCAGCGTCACGCTATCGCCCAGTTGGTCCATCAGCAGGCGTTCGAATTCAAAGCAGAGATCCTCGCGCTCGGCCCGGATATGGAAGAAGAGATCGCCGGGCGTGGCCGGTGCCGTGTGCGTTGGACCCTCGATCGGCGTGAAGGGGCGCAGCTCCTTCGGGCGCTTGCCTGTCTGAAAACGGTCCCACAGCGCCGACCCCAGGGCCGTGATGCACGACAGCCGGCCGTTGAGATCGCGAAAGCCGACCGTCTTGATCAGATCGTCGAGACCGTCCAGGACGCCGGCGACGACCTGTAGCGCCTCGCGACCCTCGGCGACCGTCAAGGTGAGAAACACCGCCGCACGCGACAGTGGCGCATCGATGCTTTGCGAATCGATTGGGACTCGGTCCCAACTGCTGTCAGTCATTTGCCTCTCCCAGATATCCGTTAGCGGGCAGTCGCGGCATGATCAAGGGGCGCCACTACGAGCACAAGATGAACCCTGGTTCGCCCGCCGGCTTCCCCGAAGGATACACAGCGCCCCGCAATACCTGTGAGAGTGTAGGTCTTCATAAATACCGCTAGCCATGTCGACACGACTGCTAGCGGCTAAGCGCGCGAAAAACCGGACTCCGGGTGGGCCGCGATAAAAACCGGCAGGTCGGTAGTCGGCGGTCTCGCGGGAACCTCGAAGAACATTTCGCAGACCCACCCGCGATGATACGAAGCGTGATTCACGAGATGCATGAACATCGCGCCGCGCGACATCGTCGAACGCTCGCCCGAGATGAACGCGAACGTCAGCTCTTCAGCCAGCGACGCATCGCTTTGTGCATCGGCCCAACGTTCGAACCATGCGTTCACATCCTGTTGCGCGCGACGTAAGTCGTTCAGCTCGGCGTGCAGGACCACGCTGCGCGTCGTGAAGCCGTGTTCCTTGCGCTCGAGATGCGCCTTCCAGATCAGATCGACCACATAGTTATGATTCAGCGTACCGATCATCGTTTTGAACAACGTCTGCCGCGTCTTGACGACTTCCTCTGGCGCGAGGGCACCGGTGGCGTCGAAAAGCACCGTGTCGGCCCAGCTCTTGTAGCGGGAAAGAATGCGGGCGGTTTGCGTATTGATCATGACTCGTTTCCTCGATTATTCATTTGCGTCGTTTAACACGTCGAGCGCCGCACAGCACGCGCCGGCCAACTGTTCGCGCATCAGGTCCTGCACGTTCGGCGAGCGGTTCACAATGGCATCGCGAATCTTGACCGCCTGCCTGAACGACGCGAGCATGCGGCCGCCGCGCGCCATCGCAATGCGTCGCAAGCGCCGCACAGGTCCGATCAAAGCTGCGTGACTGTCCTGTAGCGTGCGGTTGTCGGCGATCGTCATCACGAGTGTGTAGAAGCGATCCAGCGCATCGACGTAACTCGCCGGATCGTCGGCATCGACGCTCGCTTGCATTGCTTCGATCACGTCGTCGAATTGCGCGGTGCCGAGCGCCGTGATGCGCTCCGACGCGAGTTGCACGGCAAGACATTCGAGCGCCGCGCGCACCGTGTAAATCTCCTCGACATCGCGCAGCGTCACCGCGCGCACGTACGCGCCGACGCGCGGCAGGACCGTCACCAGTCCCTCGCGTTCCAGTTGCGCGAACGCCTCGCGCATCGGCGTGCGGCTTACGTTCAACTGCTTCGCGACCTGCACTTCCGAAAGGCGGCTGCCCGGCGCGAGCACGCCCTCGACGATCGCCTCGCGCAACGCGGGCACCACCACACCCTCGCTCAATGAGTCGCTCGATGCATGGACCGTGCGCAGGCGCGAGTGATATTTGATCGCGATCTTGTCTAGCGAATGCGCGCCTGCATGAGGCTCTTTCGCGCGCTTGCGCGCGGCGGCGCCGACAGTCTTGACCACTGTTTTGCTGGAAGGCATTGACACCTCGTCATCATGTGAATACGCTGTATACAGATTATACAACAGGAGATGTCATGGATCGCAGTCCATTGCCGCAGCCGGTTTTGATCGAGCGAGCGGGCGACGTGCTGAGCTTTACGCTGAATCGCCCGGACGCGGGTAACGAGATTTCCGGCCCGATGTTCGACGCGATGACGGCGACGTTGCGCAGCGAAGCCGCCGAGCCGACCGCGCGCGTGCTGCGCATCCGTGCGAGCGGCGACGTTTTCTGCACGGGACGCGAGCGCGCCGCGCGCGATGCGGTGTCGATCCGTTCGGAAGTCGCGCGGCTGATCGAACTGAAGCGGCTCGTGCGCGGCACGTCGATGATTGCGATCGCGGAAGTGCAGGGCGATGCACACGGCTTCGGCTTCGGACTGGCGATTCTGTGCGACTTCACGCTGGTCTCGTCGCGCGCGACGCTCGCGTTTCCCGAGATGCGCAAGGGTTTGCCGCCTGCCGCGATCATGGCGTATGCGGGCCGCTACGCCTTGCCGAAGGCGCTGTTTCCGATGGTCCTGTTCGGCGACGCGTTGACGCCCGTGGCCGCGTTGCAGGCGGGGTTGATCACGAAGGTCTGCGAGCCCGCAATGCTGCGCAGCGACGCGGACGCGCTCACCGAGCGCATTCTCGCGCTCGACGATGCGGGCGTGCGCCAGTGCAAGGCATTCTTCCTGGCGGCGGAGGAATGCACGACCGAACAGAACTTCCGCAGCGCGACCGACATGCTGACCGTCGCGAGCCTGCGGCTGATGCAGGGGCGCTGAGCGCAGGTTCTTTCATCGAAGTTCATAGACGGCGAGCGCGAACTTTATCGCGGGACGGCTCGTGTTTGCGCAGAACGCCAGCGGCAACGACCTTAAGCGCCAAGTCCCGTCGACAGCGGTGCATGGGACGGGAGTAAGTGCTTTGCATGGGGCCCGAGTAAGTGCTGAAGCACTAACTCGGGCCGACAGCTAAAGCACTAACTCTCGTCGACAGCTTTGCATGGGACCGGACTAAGCGCTAAAGCGCCAAGTCCGGTCGACAGCTTTGCATGGGACGGGAGTAAGTGCTTTGCATGGGACCCGAGTAAGTGCTGAAGCACTAACTCCGGTCGACAGCTAAAGCACTAACTCCCGTCGACAGCTTTGCATGGGACGGGAGTTAGTGCTTTGCATGGGACCCGAGTAAGTGCTGAAGCACTGACTCCGGTCGACAGCTAAAGCACTAACTCCCGTCGACAGCTTTGCATGGGACCGGACTAAGCGCTAAAGCGCCAAGTCCGGTCGACAGCTTTGCATGGGACGGGAGTAAGTGCTTTGCATGGGACCCGAGTAAGTGCTGAAGCACTAACTCGGGCCGACAGCTAAAGCACTAACTCCCGTCGACAGCTTTGCATGGGACGGGAGTAAGTGCTAAAGCACTAACTCCCGTCGACAGCGGTGCATGGGACGGGAGTAAGTGCTGAAGCACTAACTCCCGTCGACAGGAGACAGACAGACATGAACGTTAACGCAGGCCCGCGGCTCGACCGTTTGCCGATGTCGGGATTTCATCGGCGCATCATGTGGCTGATCGGCATCGGCATGTTCTTCGACGGCTTCGACATCTACGTCGCGTCGACGGTGCTCGGCGCCACGCTGAAAACCGGGTTCTCGACAATCGGCCAGAACGCGATTTTCGTGTCGCTGACTTTTCTCGGCATGATGCTCGGTTCGCTCGGCACCGGTTTTCTCGGCGACCGCTTCGGCCGCCGCTTCACGTATCAGGCGAATCTTGCAGTGTTCGGACTCGCCTCGCTCGGCGCGGCGCTCGCACCGAACATGAGCATGCTGATTGCGTGCCGCTTCGTGATGGGCTTGGGCCTCGGCGCGGAAAACGTCGTCGGCTATTCGACCTTGACCGAATTCGTGCCGCCGCAAAAGCGCGGCAAGCTACAAGGACTGATGGCTGTGTTCGTCGTGTCCGGGTTGCCGGTCGCGGGGCTCATCGGCCTCGCGCTGATTCCGGCGTTCGGCTGGCGCGCGATGTTTGTTCTCGGCGGCTTCGGCGCGCTGGGCGTCTGGTATGCGCGCAAGTCGCTGCCCGAGTCGCCGCGCTGGCTCGACTCGGTCGGCCGTCACGCGGAGGCGGACGCGATCCTGCGACGCATCGAAGACGAAGTCGCGCAAGCGCACGGCGGCCAACCGCTGCCGCCGCCAGCCGTTGCGAAAACGCCGAGCCAGGCTGCGGCTGCGCTGTCGTTCGGCTCGCTGTTCAGCGGCGCGATGCTGCAACGGATGATCGTCGGCTGCGTGACGCTCGTCGTCATCAATACGCTGCTGTACGGCTTCGTTACCTGGCTGCCGACGTTCTTCGTGCATCAGGGTTTCAGCATCGCGAAGTCGTTCGGCTTCGCGCTGGTCATGTCGCTCGGCGCGCCAATCGGCTCCGCAATCGGCGCATTGACGGCGGACTCGTGGGGCCGCAAGCCGACCATCATCGGCGCGTCGCTCGCGGCGATCGTGTTCGGCGCGATCTATCCGTTCGTCTCGAATCCGCTGCTGCTGCCCCTCGTCGGCCTGTTGCTGACCATTCCGATCTACGTGCTGGTCGCGCTGCTGTTCGCCATCTACATACCCGAACTCTTTCCGACCGAAGTCCGGCTGCGCGCATCGGGCGTCTGCAACACGCTGGGCCGCGGCGCGACGATCGTGACGCCGTTTATCGTCATCGCGCTGTACGCGCGGCACGGCATTGTCGGCGTACTCGCACTGATGATCGGCCTGCTCGCGATTCAGATCGTCGTCGTCGCGTGGCTCGGCGTCGAGCCGACCGGCCAGCGTCTCGAAGACCTGCAACCCGCCGACCCACAGACACCCGATGCGCTGCGCACCGATGCGCATGCATCGCCTCTGAAGTGAACCACCTGGAATCGATCTCTATGGACACAGTGAACCAGACCCATCTCGATGCACAGCTTTTCATCGACGGCGCATGGACGGACGCCGACACCGGCCGCACGCTCGATATCGTCAATCCGGCGACCGGTGAAGTGATTGGCGCGCTCGCGGCCGCGTCGGAGCAGGATGTGGATCGCGCGGTGCACGCGGGCCATCGCGCGTTCGAAAGCGGCGCGTGGCGCGATATGCCGATCCAGCAACGCGCGCGCGTGCTGAATCGTTTCGCCGATCTGTTCGAAGCGGACCTCGAACAGTTTTATCGGCTCGAAACGTTGAACAACGGCCGGCCGATCTCGGAGACACGCGCGCAGATTTCGCGTCTGCCGCAGTTCTACCGCTATTTCGCCGCGCTTGCGCTGACGCGCCGCAGCGACGTGATTCCGGTCGAAGGGCCGTACCTGTGCTACACGCAGCGCGTGCCGCTCGGCGTCGTCGCGTTGATGACGTCGTTCAATCATCCGCTGATGATTCTGTCGAAGAGTCTTGCGCCCGCGCTCGCGACCGGCAACAGCGTCGTCATCAAGGCGTCCGAGCAGACGCCGCTGACCACCGTGCGCCTCGTGCGTCTACTGGATGAAGCCGGCGTGCCGAAGGGCGTCGTGAACGTCGTGAACGGCGAAGGGCGCGAAGCGGGCGCGGCGCTTGCGCGGCATCCGCTGATCCGCAAGGTCGTTTTCACGGGCGGCACTGAAGTCGGCCGCTCGATTGGCGAAGCCGCGGCGCGCAGCTTCGCGTTGACGACGCTCGAACTCGGCGGCAAGGGCGCCGTGATTCTGTTCGACGATTTCGACATGGAGCGAGCGGTGAACGGCGCAGCGTTCGCGGCCTTCATCGGCGCGGGACAAACCTGCGTGTGCGGCGCGCGGATTCTGGTGCACAAGTCGATCCATGCGGAGTTTCTCGAACGCTTCCGCGCGAAAGCGGCGGCCATTCGCGTAGGCGATCCCGCCGATGTGAAGACGCAACTCGGGCCGGTGATTTCCGAGCGCTCGCGTCAGCGCATTCTGGCGATGCTGGAGCGTGCGAAGGCAGCGGGCGCGAAGGTGCTGACGGGCGGCGGCGTGCCGTCCAGCCTGAAGCAGGGCTTTTTCATCGAGCCGACTGTGCTGTATGACGTCGATCCGCGTTCGGAGATCGGTCAGGACGAGGTGTTCGGGCCGGTCACCGTCGTGATGCCGTTCGACGATGAGGCGGACGCGATCCGCATCGCCAACGACACGCAGTTCGGTCTCGCCGCTTCCGTGTGGACGCAGGACGTCGCGCGGGCGCATCGCGTGGCGAGCAAGCTCGAATTCGGCATGGTGTGGGTCAACGATCATCACCGGCTCGACCCGGCGTCGCCGTGGGGCGGTTTCAAGAACAGCGGCGTGGGGCGTGAGACGGGTGTCGAATCGTTCGATCAGTTCAGCGAGCCGCGCGCGGTGACGATCAATACGAGCGGCAAAACCATCGACTGGTATGCGGACGATGGCGAACCTAAGCGTCTTAACTGATTCTTCTCGAGTGACGCAAGGGGACTGACTTCGCTCACGGCTGTCGGGTTGGTCGGAGTGAGCTGCGTTTGGACATGCGTGGCATGAGGAAATGGATTGGCTTTGCCGCGCACGAAGGCGCGGCAAAGCAGCAGATTGCAATGGTGCGGCGCTAAGCGGAAAGATCCAACACCGACCACAGGCGCGACGCGAATCCGTGCAGGACGGCGGCGCTGCGTCCGACGCCGTTCATGATCGTTCAATCACCACTTCGAGGTATTCGCTCGGCAGCACGAGCGTCGCGTCGCCGGACCGGTTGCGGCTTTTTATCAATGTCATCAGATCGCCGAGAAGCGCCGCTTGCCGTTCGCCCTCGAGTGCGCCAAATGCCTTGTTCACCGGCCCATAAAACGTGCGGAAAACTTCCACGAAATGTTCGGGCGAGCGGTAACGGAACGTGAAGTGGCGGCTGTTCGCGACGATCTTCCGGGTTTTTCCTTCGAACAGTGTTTCCAGCCGCGCCTTCGTTCCCCACAGCGCCGGTGACGCCACGCCCGCAGGTGGCGGAATGTGCATGGCAATTGTCTTGAACACCTGGCCGATGAAGCTATCCGGCGTCCAGTTCGCGAGGCCGATGCGGCCGCCCGGCTTGCACACACGAGCCAGTTCAGCCGCTGCCTTCGCCTGGTCCGGAGTGAACATCACACCGAAAGTCGACATCACGATATCGAACGAGGCGTCCGCGTAGGGCAGCGCTTCCGCGTCCGCTTCCTGAAACTCGACGGATAGACCTTCTGCTTGTGCGCGGGCACGGCCGGCGTCCAGCAGTGAGGGGACGTAATCCGTGGAGGTGACATCGCACCAGCGGCGCGCGGCAGCCAACGTTGCATTGCCGTTGCCTGCTGCAACGTCGAGCACGCGCGAGCCGGCGCGCAGGTCAAGCGCTTCGCATAGAGCTTCTCCGACGATCTGCAGCGTCGTGCCGACCACAGCATAATTGCCGGTCGACCACGCGGCCTGTTGACGGATCTTGACGGCAGCGAAATCTGCGACGGGTAAAAAAGAAGAATCGACTGCGGACATAAACGACTCCTGAGAACCGGGGCAGCGATGAGTCAATACTCAGAGTTGCTGCCATTCAGATGACGCCGCGAACTTGCACTGTGAAAAAGCCCGCGCGACGATCGGGCGAATCAAACCAGAACCGCGAGATGCAATGGCTATTCGGCAACGCTGATGCCCGAGCCGCCCATTTCCCCCGGCAGATCTTTCTGCTTGGGCAGACCGTCTTTCATTCGAAGGCGCGACTCCGGGTAATGAACGTGCACACCGGGTTCATAGGGGAAGTCGGCGATGACTGCGGCGTAGACGTCGATCAGTTCGAGCCCGGGATGTTCGGTAAACAGATGGCCGCCGCATGACTTGCACCACTTGCGGTAGCTATGGGCTGTCTTGTTGTAAGTGCCAATATCATCGGCGCCGCGAGTAACGTGCAGCGCCTCGGGCTTCCACAGCGTGAACGCATTGACGGGCGCTCCCGACCAGCTTCGGCACGACTCACAATGGCAATAGCCCATACCCGCAGGCTCCCCGCTTACCGTGAATTGCACGGTGCCGCAAAAGCATTGACCGCGATAAGTCTCTGCGTTACTCATGTCGTTCTCCTGATGGTGGAAGGCGGCGCTCTACCGTTCGTTGTTGCGGATTCGCGTGAGTGCTAGTATCGGGACGCAAGCCATATCGGTGAATGACCGGTCGTCCAGATATTTTGCGCAGGACGCCGAAACTGATGGACGACGTCATGGATGCTCTTTCCGACGTACTTCGCCTCGTGCATCTGAGCGGAGCGGTGTATCTAAGCGCCGACTTCACTGCACCGTGGTGTGTTTTCGGCGAGGCGACGCGGGAGTTGTGCGTATCGTTTTTGCCGCGCGCGGAGCGCATCGTCTCCTATCACCTCATCACGGAAGGAAGCTGTCGCGCACGGCTCGTCGACGACCCGTCGTCCGCTATCTGCGTCGATGCCGGAGAACTTCTCGTCGTGCCGCAGGGCGAAGCGCATCTAATGGGCAGTTCGGTCGATCTCGAACCGGCGCCCTCTCACCAGATGCTGTCGCAGTATCTGGAAACCGCGCCGGGCGACGTGATCAGGTTGAGCTACGGCGGGGGCGGCGCGAAAACGCGGCTCATTTGCGGCTTCCTCGCCTGCGACGATACGCTGACCAATCCGGTGCTATCGGCATTGCCTCGTATGTTCAAGATCGACATGCGCAACGACGCGAGATCCGCGTGGCTGGAGTCGTCGTTGAAACTCGCGGCTCTCGAAGCAGCCGAATTGCGCGTAGGCAGCGCGATCGTGCTCGGACGTTTGTCCGAACTGCTTTTCGTGGAGGCGGTACGGCGTTGTGTCGATTCGCTGCCTGCGGACCGCAAAGGATGGCTGGCCGGCGTCAGCGATCGCTTCGTGGGACGATCGCTCGCGTTAATGCACGCGCAACCGGCGCATGGTTGGACAGTCGATGAACTTGCCCGCAAAGCGGGCCTCTCCCGTTCGGCGCTGGCACAGCGCTTTACTCAATTGCTCGGCCAGCCACCGATGCAATATCTGGCGCGCTGGCGTCTGCAAATTGCGGCACAGGCGTTACGTGACGGAGCGCAGTCACTTACGGCTATTGCGGAGAGGGTGGGCTATGAGTCGGAGGCGGCGTTCAATCGCGCATTCAAGCGGGAATTCGGCTTGCCGCCCGCCAGTTGGCGACGCAGCCACTTGACGACGGACGGCCACGACTCGTTGTCCGACGCGCCCAACGCGCGTTTTCTCTCAGGCGAATGTTCGGCCGAGGTCGGCTGCAAGACGGGTGTCAGTGGAATCTCGCCGCTATAAGCCGGTTACTGGCCACGCGGTTCATCATGCAGATCGGCAAGCTGTTCGCCGCCGTCAGAACTTATGCGTCATTCCGACGATAGCACCGCGCGCATAAGCGCCGGGTTCAACCGCGATGCCCGAATACTGCGTGCCGTCGAGCGTGTATTGCGCCTGATGGCGGTTCTGGATCAGCCCCGCAGCGGTGTACAGGATCGTCGACCTCGACAGATAGTATTCGTAGATCAGACCGACCTGCTGCGCGTTGTTGCCCTGGCCCGTGCGGTCGTGCGCATAACCGTACATCACTGAAAAGCGGTTGAACGGATTGAATAGATAGGTTCCCGAAGCTTCGTAGATGTCGCGTTTCTCGGTGTGATCGCTCTGACGCTCCGTTTGATACGCCAGATAAAAGCGTGCGGCGCCGAGCCGATAAGACGCCGCCGCGCGGAAGATTTTTTGCACTGACGTTCCCGTCGCATTCGCCGACGACTCATAGCCGGCCCCCACATGAAACGGCCCATGCACATAGCGCGCGACCACGTTATAGAAGCGCAGCCCGTTGGACGGGCTCGTTGTCTGATCGCGCAGCGAGACCATGCCCTGAACCGTCAGCCCGCGGAAGTCCGGCAGAAAGTACGCGATTGCGTTGCTCGCGCGCACGGACGCGTCGGTAAAGTTGTTGATCGGCGATGCGAAGCTTTTGACCGCGGTCGGGTCTACTTCGCCGTTCAGAAACAGATATTCGGGTTTCTTCTGCCGCCCAAAGCGCAATTCGCCGAAACGCCCCGATACGCCGATCCACGCAAGCCGGTTGAACGACGCGGTCGGGTCGGTCGCCGCGCCCGTCACGCCTGAGAAGCCCTGCTCGAACTGAAAGTTGACGCGCACGCCGCCGCCAATGTCTTCGTGACCCATCAGCCCATACACGGTCGCGAAGAGTCCGCTCGATACCGCGCGTACCGCGCCTCCCGCACCGCCGTTCTGATATTCGATGCCGTTATCGACAACGCCATAAAGCGTCACCGACGACTGCGCATAAGCGCCGTTAAATGCACATGCCGATGCAACGGCCAATAGCGAATAGGCCAGCTTCTTCATTCTGTCTCCGGGACTGTTTCTTTTGGCGTGCCGCGAAAAGCGAGAACGCAGAATAGGGGATCGCCGCGCGTACGTCCCTGCACAAAATCCAGTTTCACCGGCACTTTTCAAATGCCGATCGACGCTCGCGCGCTGACAAAAAAGTGCCATTGAAAGTGACTTTTGTGTAGGGACGCGAGCCTCTTCCTCAAATATGCTGGGTCCGTCGAAACGATGCGCCCGGCGCCGGTGTGTTCCGCCGGTGCCGGCGGCGAATACTCCCAAGGAGAGGAAGTTGACAAGGAAAGTCCCGCTCAAGATTGCAATTGCTGAGCACCCGCACACCTCGGCCATCCGTGACGGTTCCATTCCCATTGAAGGCGTAGACGCGGAATTCATCACGGTCAAGCCGCAGATCGGCGCGTTTCGCCGGATGGTCCGCGATGTCGAGTTCGATGTCTGCGAACTTGCGCCGACCACTTACATCATCGCCCGCGCTTATGGCGCGCCTTTTGTCGCGCTGCCGGTGTTCGTCGTGCGGCGCTTTCACCACGGCGGGCTGCTCGTGCGCCCGGACGCAGGCATCAAGACGCCTAAGGACCTCGAAGGCAAGAAGGTCGGCGTGCGCGCCTATTCGGTGACGACCGGCGTGTGGACGCGTCAGGTGCTGATCGACGAATTCGGCCTCGATTCGTCGAAAGTGACGTGGGTTGTCGACGACGAAGAGCACGTGACGCAACTGAAGTTGCCGCCGAATGTGGTTCACGCGCCGGCCAACAGTTCGCTATCCGAAATGATGGAGAAGGGCGAACTGGCGGCGGGCTTTGCGGCTGCCGCGGGCATCGGCCGCACCGGCGCGCCGACGGGCGGCTGGCAGGAAGTCGAGGCCGACTATCCCGACCTGCTGCCGAACGCGGCCGAGCTCGAAACGGAGTACTACGCGCGCACCGGCGTCTATCCGATGCACGGCACGATCGTCGTCAAGGATTCGGTGCTGGCCGAGCACCCGTGGATCGCGCGCTCGCTATTCGATGCCTTCGCGCAGGCGAAGCAGGAATGGCTCGCGCGGCTCGATGCCGGCGAAGCCACGAGCGCGAGCGACAGGAAATACATCGAGTTGCGCAAGATCGTCGGACATGACCCGCTGCCTTACGGTCTCGCCGAAAACCTCAAGACGATTCAGGCGCTCGAAGCGACGGCGTTCAGGCAGGGCCTGACGCCGCGGCGCATGTCCATCGACGAGCTGTTCGTCGATCCGCTCGCACGCTGAGCGCACGCAAGTTAGAGAGAAACCATGATTATCGATTGCCACGGTCACTTCACGACCGTACCCGCATCATTTCGCAACTGGCGCGCAAAGCAGGTCGAATTCGCGAACGATCCCGCTAACGCGCCGTCGCGCGCCGACGCTTATGTCACCGACGACCAGATTCGCGAGGCCATCGGCAACGGGCAACTGAAACTGCAGCGCGAGCGCGGCAGCGACCTCACGCTGTTCTCGCCGATTGCCGGTCTGATGAGCCACCACCTGGGCAACGAGCGGACGAGCCTCGAATGGGCCGAAGTGTCGAACGACCTCGTGTATCGCGTGACGGAACTGTACCCCGACAATTTCGCGCCGGTGTGCCAGTTGCCGCAGTCGCCGGGCGCGGCGCCGGCCAACTCGGTTCCCGAGTTGCGCCGCTGCGTCGAGCAACTGGGCTTTGTCGGCTGCAATCTGAATCCCGACCCGAGCGGCGGCTACTGGACCGGCAAACCGATGAGCGACCGCGAATGGTATCCGCTCTATGAAGCGCTGGTCGATCTCGACGTGCCCGCGATGATCCACGTCGCCGCATCGTGCAATCCGTGTTTTCACGGCACGGGCGCGCATTACCTGAACGCGGATACGTCTGTCTTCATGCAACTGCTTCAGTCGGATCTGTTCAAGGACTTCCCGACGCTGCGCCTCGTGATTCCGCACGGCGGCGGCGCGGTGCCTTACCACTGGGGACGTTATCGCGGCATGTCGCTGGAAATGCGCGAGCGTCCGCTGGAAGGGCTGCTCGAGAACATCTTCTTCGATTCGTGCGTGTATCACCAGCCGGGCGTCGAACTGCTGACCAAGGTCGTGCCGGCCGACAACGTGCTGTTCGGCTCGGAGATGATCGGCGCGGTGCGCGGCAAGGACCCGTCCACCGGCCAGTACTTCGACGACACGAAGCGCTATATCGACGCCTGCCCGGCGCTCTCGGACGAAGACCGCTACAAGATCTTCGAAGGCAATGCGCGGCGCGTCTATCCGCGTCTCGACGCGCGCCTGAAGGCTCGCGGCAAGTGATGCCGGCGCGAGCCGCTGCAACTCAACACATCGCGCACCTGAGCACGCACATAAGCATGCACATAGACAGGCACACAGAAAAGCACAGAGACACTCATGACATTTTCAATCGTTGATATTCACCCGCACATCATTTCCGACGACGAAAGCCGCTACCCGCCGGCGCCGTTGTTCGGCAAGCGCTCGGACTGGTCGAAAGAGCGGCCCACGACGGTCGAGACGCTGATCGCGGCAATGGACGAAGCCGGCGTCGCGAGAGCCGCTGTGGTCCATTCGTCGACGACGTATGGCTTCGACAACAGCTACGTGGTGGACGGCTGCGCGAAATACGCGGAGCGTCTCGTGGCCGTCGGTTCCGTGGACGTATTGCAGGCCGATGCGCCGCAAGTCATTCGCGGCTGGGCAGAGCGCGGCCTCGCGGGCCTGCGCCTCTTCACGGGCGGCAGCACGAAGGACTTCGATCCAAGCGAACTCGACGACCCGCGCTCGTTTCCCGCGTGGGAACTGTGCGGCGAACTCGGGCTGCCGATGTGCATCCAGACCGGGCCGATCGGTTTGCCGCAAGTCACGGCGCTCGCGCGGCGCTTTCCGAACGTGCGGATCGTGCTCGACCATCTGGCGCGTCCCGAAGTCGCCGACGGTGCGCCGTATGCAAAAGCGCAGAGCCTCTTCGATCTGGCGGAGCTGCCGAACATCTACCTGAAGCTCACGCCGCGCATTTTCGGCGATGTGAAAAAGGACCAGGCGAGCGCCGAAACTTTTTTCCCGCGTGTCGCCGACGCATTCGGCGCGCAGCGGCTCGCGTGGGGTTCGAACTATCCGACCTCGCCGGGCACGCTCGCCGACATTCTCGCGACCGCGCAAGCCGGCCTCGCCTGCCTGAGCGAAGCGGATCGCGCGTGGATCTTCGGCGACACCGCACGGCGGCTGTATCCCGCCTTGGCCTGAGCAAGCCTCACACAAACCAACGAGAAAACAGAAGATGGAGACAAGCAGATCTGAACGACAGGCAGGCGTGAGCCGGTGGGCGGTGCTCGCACTCCTTGCGCTCGGCGTGTTGATTTCGTTCGTCGACCGCACCAGCATTTCGTCGACGCTCGCCGACGCGAACTTCATCCGGCACTTCGCGCTCACCAATGTGGATCGCGGCTGGATCAACGCGGCGTTCTTCTGGTCGTACGGTGCGTTCCAGATTCCGATGGGCTGGGTCGCCGACCGCTACGGCGTGAAGTGGCCGTATGCGATCAGTTTCGCGTTGTGGTGCGTCGCCACCGCGATGATGGGCGCGGTCACGGCGCTCGCGAGCCTCGTCGTGATGCGTCTTGTCATCGGGATGGCCGAGGCGATTGTGATTCCGGCGAGCTACCGCTGGATTCGCAACAACTTCGACGAGAGCCAGAATGGTCTCGCGGTCGGGCTGCTGGCGATGGGCAACAAGTTCGGCCCGGCATTGGGCGCGCCGGTCGGCGCATGGTTCATCGTCCACTATTCGTGGCAGGTGATGTTCGTCGCCACGGGCCTCGTCGGGCTTATCTGGCTCGCGCCCTGGCTACTGCTCGCGCGCAACGATCTGCCGGACAAGGCGCAGCTCGCGGCGGCGAACCGGCGCGCGCGCATGGTGAGTCTCGGCAGCATCGTGTCGAGCCCGGTGGTGTGGGGCGGTTTGATCACCAACTTCTGCTACGGCTATTTCACGTTTTACTGCATGACGTGGATGCCCGCGTATCTGGTCGAGCAGCGTCACCTGTCGCTGTCCAAGTCGGGGCTTTTCACTTTCTTCAGCTTTGCCGGCATCGCGATCGTCGCGGCGCTCGCGGGATGGGCGGCGGACCGGATCATCGCAAGAGGGCACAACGCGATTCTCGTGCGCAAGGTGTTCACCATCACCGGCTTTGTCGGCGGATGCACGGTGCTGCTCGGCGCGTATGCGCAGACGCTCGACATGGCGCTCTTCTGGAATGTGCTGTCGCTCTCGCTGCTTGGCCTCGTGACGGCGAACAACCTGGTGCTGTCGCGGCTCTCCCTGATTCCGAAGCAGGCGATCGGACTCGTCACGGGCGTACAGCAGGTCGCGACGAGTCTCGCGGGCGGCGTGACGGCGAGCCTGTCCGGATGGCTGCTGCATGTGAGCGGAAGCTATGACCTGCCGATGATGGTGATCCTCGTCTTCCTCGCGATTGGAGCGCTCGCCACGGCGATTCTTTATCGCCCCGAATGGGCGCCGAAGGTCACGGAAATGCAGCCTGCGCTGCGCGAGGCGTAGCACGCACGCCGGCGCCGTCGAGACCAATGTTGAAACACTAATTCACTGAGAAACCTTACATGGCGAAGATTGTATTCGGGATGGCAGTGCCGCATAGCGGCATGCTGGGTCAGGCACCGGAGGACTGGCTAAAGAACGGTGAGCGCGACCGTAGCAATCCGGAGCTGTGGTATCGCAATCGGACCTGGACTTACGCGGAGCTGGAAGCGCATCGCGAAGCGGCGTTCGAGAAGTTCCTGACGCTCGAGGAGCGCACCGCGCGCGCCGCGCGCTGCCGCGCCGCGCTCGACGTCATGGCCGCCGCGTATCGCGACGCGAACATCGACGTCGCGATCATTCTCGGCAAGGACCAGAAAGAGATCTTTACGCACTGCTCGCCGTCCATCGCCATCTACAGCGGCGAGCAAGTGCATAACGGCCCGCCGCAGCGCTCCGTTTATGCACCGGACCACCACGTTACGCACCAGTGTCATCCAAAGCTGGCGAGTTATCTGATCGGACACTTCCAGCGCGAAGGCTTCGATCTCACCGATCTGTTCGCGTGGCCCGACAACGTGTGGATGAAGCCATTGCCGGCGTATCCGGTCGTGCCGCATGCGTACAGCTTCGTCTATCACCAGATCATGGGCGACGAACCGCCGCCGCATGTGCCGATCATCATGAACTGCTTTTATCCGCCGACGCAGCCGTCCATGTCGCGCTGCATCGAGTTCGGAGCGGTACTGCGCGATGCGATCGACGCGTGGCCGGAGGATGTGCGAGTCGGCATCTTTGCATCCGGCGGTCTCTCGCATTTCGTCAACGACGAGGAATTCGACCGCCGCATCATGAAGATGCTCGCCGACTACGACTACGAAGGTCTCGCCGCGGTGGACAACCGTTCGTATCAGTCGGGCACTTCCGAAATCAAGCTTTACGTGAGCGTGATGAAGGCCGTGCAGGAAACGCGCGCCAGCATGACGCTCGTCGACTATGTGCCGTGCTGGCGTACGCCGGCCGGCACCGGCGAAGGCATGGGCTTTATGTACTGGAAGGCCGACGAATGAGCCGCGCCCAACCCAAGTTCATGCATCCACGCCTGCCCCTCTTCATCCTGAGATAAAGACCATGAGCGACACGCGACTCAACAGCATCATCCGCGCATTCGAATCCGGCAAGCCCGCTTTTGCCGCGTTCTCGAAGCTCGACAAGCAGACCGCCATCGAGATGAGCGATGCGCCGTACGACGGCATCGTCTTCGAAATGGAGCACAACCCGTACGACGTGACCGCGCTCGGCGACGCGTTGCAGTACATGCTCAGCCGCAAGCAGATCGCCGAGTCGGGCTCGGTAGCGCCGCGTGTGACGCCGATCGCGCGCATTCCCGCCAACGGCGCCGAAATGAATCAGGCGTTCGCGAAGCAGGTGCTCGACCGCGGCGCTTACGGCGTGATCTGGCCGCATGTGGCGACAGTCGAGCAGGCATACAACGCAGTCGCGTCGTGCCGGTATGCGCGGCCTAAAAGCGCGCCCTTGTATGAGCCGAAGGGCGTGCGCGGCGACGGCCCGGCCAACGCCGCGCGTTACTGGGGTTTGAGCATGGCCGATTACTACCGCAAGGCCGACGTGTGGCCGCTCGCGCCGCAAGGAGAAATTCTCGTCGGGCTGATGTGCGAGAGCACCGAGGCGATCGAAAACCTCGACGACATTCTGTCGAACGTGCCGGGCATCGGCTTCATTCTGATCGGCGAGGGCGACCTGAGCCAGGAGCTCGGCTATCCCCGCGACTATGAGCACCCGGTGGTCGTCGACGCAATGCGCAAGATTGTAGAAACGTGCCGCAAGCACAACGTGGTGGTCGGCAATCCGCACGTGAACGCGAAGAACCATAAACGCCTGCTCGAAGAGGGATATCGCTTTCTGATGTCGGCGCCGTTGCGCAGCTATGGCGTGGTCGGCATGGCGCGCGAGATGGCGGGGTATTGAACCGGATTCATTCAAGCACAGGAAAGAAGCGCAATGACAACGACGTTTACCGAGCGGTCCGCGGACGTGCCCGTCTTACGCACGAATCTGGCCACTTATCCGGTCACGAAGGCGATGAAGGAAGGACGCGTCGCCTCGGACCTCGTCAAGCTCGACTACTGCGGACCCACGCCGGCGCACAACGGCTTCAAGGCGATGGTGCGCGAGAACGCGTTCGACGCCGGCGAACTCGCGATCGTCACGTTCCTGCAGGCCAAGGCTTACGGAAAGCCCTACGTGTTGTTGCCGACGCCGATTTCGGGGCGCTTCCAGCATCACTGCGCGGGCTACAACATCGAGTTCGGCCAGCTCGATCCGAAGGACATAGAAGGCAGGAAAGTCGGCGTTCGCACTTATACGCAGACGACCGCGCTATGGATTCGCGGCATTTTGCGCCACGAATATGGCGTCGATCTCGACAAGGTCACGTGGATGACGCTCGGCGACGGCCATCTCGCCGAGTACCGCGATCCGAATAACTGCGAACGTTTGCCCGCCGGTTCGTCGATCCCGCAGATGATGCTGGACGGCGAACTCGCCGCCGCGCTGCTCGGCGAGGACATGCCCAAAGACCAACGCCTACGCACGCTGGTGCCTAACGCGCAGGCCGCGGCCAAAGACTGGTTCGCGCGCGAAGGCGTGGTGCCTATCAACCACATGTTCGTCGTGCACGAGGACATTTCGAAGAAGCGTCCGGACATTGTGCGCGAACTGTACCGGATGATCGTGGAGAGCCGCACGCAGACCGAAGGCGGTGTGCCCGCCGTGTTTCCGCCTATTGGACTCGAGGAGAACCGCAAGGGCATTCAGTTGGCAATCGACTGGGCGCTCGATCAGAAGATCATTCCGCATCGGCTTTCGGTGGATGAACTGTTCGACGACGTGACCGGCAGCCTCGGCTGAATCGTGCCCGGAAAGCAGGAGCGAACGGAGGTATCGAGGAAATAAAACCGCTTGATCATAAAACTCATGGAGGCATTCGCTGTGTATCTCACTTCGTCCTTAAAGAAGCTTCTCGCGTGCATCGCCATCGGGGCTGTCTCGGTTTCCGCTTCGGTTTCGCTTGCCGTTGCGGGCACCGCGGGCACGGCGCCGAAAGGAACCTTGTTCCTGAACCGCGTCGGCCCCGTCAGTTCAGAGTTGTACATATCGAATGCCGACGGTACTGGCGAACGCAAGCTGATTCCGAGTACCGGCTTCGACTATCACGCGTCCTTTTCGAAAGACGGCCAGTGGCTTGTGTTCACGTCCGAGCGCGACGGCGCTGGTCAATCGAATCTGTATCGCGTGAAAGTGGACGGCACCGGTCTCGAGCGGCTAACCGATCACATTGCCGTCGACGATGCGGCCGTCTTCTCGCCGACGGACCCGAACGTGATCGCGTTCGTCTCGTCGCGCCGCGGCAACGACGGCTTCGGCACGACCAACGTGTGGACGCTGAACCTATCGACGGGCGCATTGAACAACGTGACGGGCTCGCTCGGTTTCGATCCGACGCGCCCGCATGGTTACTTCAGACCGTCATGGTCGCCGGACGGCAAATGGCTTGCGTTGTCTTCGGATACCGGCTCCGATTGGCGCGGCCATAATCTGCCGACCGGCTGGGAGCGCACGCAGGAAAGCAGTATCTATATCGTCCGGCCAGACGGTTCCGGCTGGAAGAAAATTGCCGGCGTTTCCGGCTATGACGAAGGTTCGCCGTCGTGGTCGCCGGATGGCAAGCGCGTGGTGTTCTATGAAACGCCGGTGGAATCGACATGGGGCGCGCACCGTCCCGAGTCGATCAACTCGGTGAGCTCGCAACTGGTGTCTGTGGATATAACGAGCCTTTCACGAACGGCGCTCACCTCCACGGCGGGCTTCAAGGTCTTTCCGCAATATCTGAATGCGGCCACCGTCGCGTATCACGTCAAGGGCGGCTCGACCGAAGGGCTTTATACAACGGCAGGTACTTTCCACTCGACAGCCAATACGGGTATCCGCTCGCCGCGTTATTCGCCCGACGGCACGAAGCTGGTCTACGAAAAAGTCGCGTTTAGTCCCGCACGCGCCAATGGCACGCCGCTCTTCAGTTTCGACCCCGCATGGAAGTACACGTATCTGGACGTATTCCCGCAATTGTCGAGGGATCGCGCGAAGCTCGTTTATACGGAGAAGGCAATTAATTCGTCGATTGCCGTTGCGAATCCCAATCTGTCCGGTTACACGCGCATTTACGATCCGGCGACGAGCGGCCTCGACCCCGCTGCCATCGCTCAGGGTCTCGCCGGCGCATTTCAACCGGCCTGGTCGCCCGATCGGCAGTGGGTCGCTTTCGGTGTGGGCAACTGGTTTTTCACGCGCAGTACCGGCCCCGCGCAGATCATGCGTATCAAGGCCGACGGCAGCATGAACGGCCAGGCTGAAGCATTGACAGACGGCTCCATCAATTCTGGTTTTCCGAGCTACTCGCCGGACGGCAAGAAACTCGTGTACCGCGTGTGGAGCGACGCGGTTCAGGGGCTGCGCATTCTCGACCTGGCCACGCGCAGCACGACTGTGTTGACGAGCGGCGCCGACAATCTGCCGGGCTGGTCGCCGGACGGCAGCAGGATCGTGTTCACGCGCAAGCAGATCGACGCCACGAATCCAAACCGGTTCAACTACGACGTGTTCACGATCCGACCGGACGGCACCGGCCTCACACGGCTCACGACGGACGGCTCGAATCAGGGGCACGCCGTATGGACGTGGGACGGCCGCATCGCGTATAGCTCGGGAACGTACGGCTTTCGCGACGAACTCGCGCTCTACGACAACAGCTTCCAGCCCGACGGCCAGAACTGGGTGATGAATGCGGACGGCAGCAATCAGCGGCCGATCACGGATACGCTGTGGGAAGGAGCGATGCCGCTATACATTCCGACGCTGTGAGCATGGAGACGAATCAGTTGACGCACAGACGCGCGGGCGCAGAAAATCCCTGGGGCATCCTCGTGCTTCTCGCGCTAGGCCTGCTGATTTCTTTTGTCGATCGCACGAGCCTTTCCGCTGCGCTCGCGGACAAAAGCTTTGTCCGGCACTTTGCGCTGACGAGCATCGAGCGCGGCTGGCTCAATTCCGCCGTCTTCTGGTCTTATGGCCTGTTTCAGATGCCGATGGGCTGGCTCGTCGATCGCTATGGCGTGAAGTGGCCGTATTCCGTGTGCTTCGTGCTGTGGTGTCTGGCAGCCGCGGCTACCGGCATGGTGACGACATTGTCGGCGCTGATCGTGATGCGTCTGCTTATCGGCGTTGCGGAAGCGGTGGTGGTGCCGGCCACCTATCGCTACCTCGCGAACAACTTCGCGGAAACGCAGAAAGGCACTGCATTAGGCATCTTTTCGATTGGCGGCAAGATGGGGCCCGCACTCGGCGCACCTATCGCGGCGTGGATGATCGTCGGGTATTCCTGGCAACTGATGTTCATTGCAACAGGACTCGTCGGACTCATCTGGTTGCTGCCCTGGCTGCTGATGGTGCGAAACGATTACCCGTCGCGCGATGAACTTGCGGCGGCCATGCATCGGGCCGCTTCGGTGCCTCTCCGAAATCTGCTGGCGAGCCCTGTCGTATGGGGCGGGCTCGTCAACAATTTCTGCTACAGCTACTTCGCGTTCTACTGCATGACATGGATGCCTGCCTATCTGGTGGAACAGCGCGGGCTTTCGCTGGAGAAGTCGGGCGTTTATACGTTTTTTAGCTTTGCGGGGATCGCGGTCGTGGCGGCGCTCGCGGGGTTCGCCGGAGACAGAATAATCGCGCGCGGACACGACGCCGTGTTCGTGCGCAAATGTTTTATCGTGGCGGGTTTTATCGGCGGCACGACGGTTCTGCTCGGCGCCTATGCGCGCACCGCGGACATGGCGCTCTTCTGGAACGTAGCGTCGCTGTCGCTGCTGGGGCTCGTCACGGCGAACAATCTCGCGCTGTGCAAACTGACGTTGATTCCGACGCAGGCCGTCGGCTTGAACACCGGGCTGCAGCAGGTCGCGACCAGCCTGGCGGGAGGTGTATCGGCGAGTCTTTCGGGCTGGCTTCTGCACGTTGGCGGAAGCTACGAACTGCCGATGATGGCGATTTTTATCTTCCTGTTAATGGGCGCGGCGAGCACCGTCATTCTGCTTCGCCGCGAATGGGCGCCAAAAATCAACGAGGTCGACGAGGCGCTTTCGCTCAAGCCAGTACTACCCAAAAAATGCCAGTGAAACTGACTTTTGTGTAGGGACGCGCCACCGCTCATTCAATACGCTTGATAGCGCACAGCGACCGTAGCGGCCCTGGCGGCCGGGATCAGGCTCGCACAAACAAACTATAAACAGGAGACGAAATGAAAAAGACCATCATGGGTTTATCCGTGATTGCATCGGCATGCGCTTTCAATTCTGCATACGCGCAGTCGTCGCTCACGCTGTACGGGGTTATCGACAACGGCATCGAATACCGGAATTCCGCTGCGGGAACGGTTCTTCGCGCGGTGTCCGGCGGACTGTTCGCAAGCCGGTACGGCTTGAAGGGCAGTGAAGACATAGGTGGCGGTCTGCACGTCAATTTCCAGTTGGAGCAGGGCTTCTCCGGCGTGACAGGCGCGGCTTCAAATTCGGCCGCCGCTTTTAACCGGCAGGCGTGGGTCGGTCTATCCGGCGCATTCGGCGAGACGCGCTTTGGCCTGCAAAACACGCCTCAGTACATCTTTATCAACCCCGAGCTCGACCCTGTGGCGGTCATGAGCATTGGCTCGCCAATGAATAACTTCAACAGCCTGACCGTGCGCGTGAACAACGCGATTTCTTATTTCACGCCGACGGTGTACGGCCTGAGCGCGCAGTTCATGGTGGCAATGCGCGATTCCACCACGAAGCCGACCAACGGATTCCAGTTCTATAACGCGGCGCTTCGCTACGAGAACGGACCTTTTCGCATCGCCGCAGGCTACGAGCACGCGGCAAACGCCGCGGGAACGTCCACACTCAAACTGTTCAACGCGGGGGCGTCTGTCGCTGTAGGGGCCGCGCGGTTCTATCTGGCGTACCACACCGAACACCAGACCGATAACAGTATCAAACGCGATGTGTATGAGGCATCCGGTTCTTATGCATTCAGTCCGGCCGCGCAGTTTTCAGTCATGTACGGCTATGCGCATGACCGGACCGGGCAGGGCAATAATGCGCAGCAGGTCGGTCTGACGTACGCCTATTCACTGTCGAAACGCACGACGCTGTACGGCTCCGCAGGCTTTATCCAGAACCGCAATCAGGCGCGCTTCACGCTCAATGGCACCGGTTATACGGGCCTTGCCGTCGCGCCGGGCGCCGACACGCGCGGCGCGATTATCGGCATGGTGCATCGATTCTGATCGCCGCCGCGCTGCGCGTTCGGGTAAATAGCAGGGCGCGTGCTGTTCGAAGATATGCAAAAATCTACGGCGCTCTCGTGGGTTTTTTCCGCTGTTAGCGCTGCTGCAAACTCGCGCATGCGCACCGCAATTCGTGCCGCGTCCATCTTCTCACGCACTTCGCGGTTCCACTCGCCATACGCCACGAGCAGCATGCGGTTATCCGCATCGCGCTGCCCGATGGCTCGCGAAACCGGAATGCTGATAGTGGGCGCGTGAATCAATAGGCGCGTGAATCCGTAGCGGCCAAGGAGACTTTATGACAAACAGTGCGTCGGCAAAGTATCAAACGCGGTCCGGTTCCAAGGCGAAGCTGACAACTGTTCCGAAGGTTCGTCTGTACGTTGAGCGCCCTGAAGAACGGGACTGGTTCGTGCACGTTGGACATGTCACCGAACGAGGCCGCTGGCGAACCGAGCCTCACGCACATCCGGCCTACGGGCAAGTGATATTCGTGCGCAATGGGCGCGGCGTGATGAATCTCGAAGGCAGCAGCGTGCCGTTCGAAGGGCCGTGCGCATTGCTGTTGCCGACCGAGTGCGTGCATGGTCTCGACTATGAAGTCGATGCCGACCGCTGGGTCGTCACGATCGAGGTCGCCTATCTGGCGCAGGTGAACGCCAGGTTTCACGAATTCATCGCACTGTGGGCTGCGCCGCGCGTGATTCCGCTTGCCCATTCCGCAGAAGCGGGAATGGAGTTCTGCAGCTTGATCCACAGCCTGAAGGAAGAAGTGGAATCGGATGCGACCGGCCATGTGGTCGGCACCGAAGCGCTGCTCACCATGCTTTTGCTCAAGCTGGTTCGCGAGGCGCGCCTCGATGCGGCGCACGAAAGCTCGACTCGCAACGACATTCGGCTCGTCGAACGTTTTCGCAAGCTGATTGATGAACACTTCCGCGAGAATCTGCCGCTGCAGGACTATGCATCGATGATGGCGGTGTCTCTCGTGCAACTGCGTGCAGCGTGCGCGTCGGCGACTGAGCAAAGCCCCACCAAGATGATCCACGCCCGCATCATTACGGAGGCGAAGCGCAATCTGATTTTCGGCGACATGTCGGTGGAGCAGATTGCTTTTGGCCTTGGTTTCGCCGATGCCGCGTATTTCACGCGCTTCTTTCGCAGGGAAGTCGGTCAGGCACCCAGCCAGTTTCGCGTGGCCGCGCGGCAGCAGCCTCATCGCAAGGCTTCGTCACAGTAAGCGCCTGGACAACGCAGCGCGTGCAGCGAAAAATGCCGGCGAATCGTGCTTTTATGCAGGGACGTACCGCGGTGAATCGAATAGTCTGGAAAACATCTTCAGTTCACTCAGGTCTCCAGATTCGCCGCCTATGACCCAGCCTTTAACAAGAATCACGCGTACGCGATACGTTAAAACCGGCGCGCTCGCTGTACTGATGTCGCTCGCGGCGGCATTGAGTGCGTGCAGCAGTGCGGGTACATCGTCGCAAGACGCGCGCACGGAACTCGTCTACATCGGCACGCAGGACCGCCAGATTCACGCCATGCGCTTCGATACATCCACGGGCCGCCTCACGACGATCGGCAAGGTCGCCGAGGGGCCGCGCTCCACATGGGTCGCCGCGCATCCGGCTTTGCCGGTGCTCTACGCGGTCGACGACGACAACGCGAAAGAAGGGCGCGTGATCGCCTACGCGGTGAATCGCTCGAACGGCGCGCTCGCCAGGATCAACGAGGTTGCGACGAGAGGCAGCGGCACCACGAACCTGTACCTGGACATCGCGTCGATGACGTTGCTCGCTGCGAATTACGGTGGCGGTTCGGTATCGAGCATCACCGTCAATGACGATGGAAGCCTGGGCGCGGTCGTCAGCACGGTCAAGGAGACCGGTTCGGGCCCGAACCGCAGGCAGGCAAGCGCGCATGCGCATAGCGCGGCAGTCGATCCCTCGGGGCGGTATGCACTTGTTCCCGACCTCGGCGCCGATCGCGTGTTCGTTTACGGCTTTGACCGCGCGGCGCACGCGCTCGTGGCCGACGACGCCACTCCTCCGCGATCGTTCGCTGCGCCGCCGGGGAGCGGGCCGCGTCATATCGCATTCGGCGCGAACGGTCAGTTTGTCTATGTGATCAGCGAATTGTCCGCGCAGGTGCTGGTGTTTCGCTGGGACGCACCGCAAGGGCGCTTGACGTTGCGGCAGTCGTTGCCGGTCAGCGGCGAAAACTTCAAGGGCACGCCGAGCGGAGCGGAAATCGCGGTCAGCGGCGACGGACGCTTCGTGTACGCCGAAAATCGCGCGGAGAATCTGCTCGCGGTCTATCGCGTCGATGCGGCCTCCGGCGAACTGTCGCCAGTTCAGCGCATTTCGTCGGGCGGTGAGAAGCCGTGGGCATTCGCGATCGATTCGTCCGGAAAGTGGATGCTGGTCGCGAATCAGCGCAGCGGCACAGTGAACGTGCTCGCTATCGACAGTGCTTCTGGCATGCTGTCGCAGACCGGGCAATCGGCGAACGTGCCGTCTCCTGTGAGCATAGCGTTTGTAACGCGGTGAACGGTACGACGCACTCGCGCAGTACGGCTAACTATTCCGGCTAACTACTCCGCGTCCATGAACTCAGACGATCTCGCCCTGTTCGCGCGCGTCGCGAAGACCGGCAGCATCTCGCGCACCGCGATGGAACTGGGCGCGAATCAGTCGACCATCAGCCGGCGTATCGGCATGCTCGAAGCGGAGCTCGGCGTGCGGCTCTTTCGCCGTAGCGGCCGCGGAGTCGGGCTCACCGCGCGTGGTGAACAACTCCTCGGTTACGCGCTCGCGATGGAAAAGACGCTCGACGAAGCTCGCGTCGCGATGCAGGACAGCGCCACGCGCGGGCCGGCCACGCTCGCCGTTGCCGCGCAGCCCACCATCGCGCGCATGATGTTCGGCAGTCTCGGCCATCGTCTGAAGGCGCGCTATCCGGCCACGCGAGTGCGTTTCGTCGAAGGACTCGCGACTCATCTTCTCGGCTTGCTGAACGACGGCGAGATCGACCTCGCGATCATGTATGTGCCCGAGCATCCGGGTGCGAGCCAGTTCGACGCGCTGCTGTCGGAGCAGGTGTGCCTCGTGACGCCCGCCGCATCGCCGGTGCCCGACGGGCCGTTTGCAGTCAGCGGGCTCGCCGGCGTTCCGTTGATTCTGCCGAGCACGCATCACGGACTGCGCGTGCTCGTGGAATCGCTTGCGGCGCGGCACGGCTTTGCGCCTATGATCGCGCTCGAATGCGATGGCTCGATATCCATCACGAAGCGCCTCGTGATCGAACGATGCGGCGCGACTGTGCTGCCCGCAGCCGCCGTCGTCGACGAAGTGGCATCGGGCACGGTGAAATGTTTTCCGCTGACGGACCCCGTCGTGCAGCGGGAAGTCGCCATCGCTTGGCCGCAAAACCGCGTGATGCCGGAAGGCGTATGGAACGTCGCGCAGATGATCCGCGATCTTGCCGCGGATCTCGTCAGCGACGGCACGTGGCCGAATACGACGTTGCACGCGGCCACGCTCATGCACTCAGACGGCTAATCGGCGTGATCTGCCGCGGATCGGTGCGCAGTTCGATCAGCGCCGCGACGCCGGCCTGTTGCGCGCGCTCGAACGCAGCGGGGAAATCCTCGGTACGTTCGACGCGCTCCGCGTGTGCGCCGAACGCTTTGGCTAGCGCGACGAAATCCGGATTCGCGAGTTGGGTCGCCGAGACGCGGCCCGGATACTCGCGTTCCTGGTGCATGCGAATCGTGCCGAGCATCCCGTTGTTGACGACGATTACGATAAGCGGCGCGCCGAACTGTACGGCGGTGGCGAGCTCCTGCGGGTACATCATGAAACAGCCGTCGCCGGCGAAGCAGACCACGCTGCGTTGCGGATCGCGCAGCTTGGCGGCAATGGCGGCGGGAAAGCCGTAGCCCATTGCGCCGTTCGTGGGAGCGAGCTCGGTCGCGGGCATCCTGTAGCGGTAGTAGCGGTGCACCCAGACCGTGTAGTTGCCCGCGCCGTTCGAAATGACGGCGTCGTCGGGCAGCACTTCGTTCAGGTGGCCGACCACATGCGCGAGATCCACGCCCACAATTTCCGGCGATGGTGCGGGCGGCGTCGAATGAGCCACGTAGTCGGCGCGCGCGTCCTTCGTCCATTGCGCCCATGCATGCGAGCTGACCGGCGCGACGCTATCCAGCGCGAGCGCGAACTCGCGCAGGCCGGCGTTGATCGGCAAGCGCGCCTGGTAGACGCGGCCGAGTTCCTGCGGATCGGGATGCACATGAATCATCGTCTGCGCGGGCGTCGGGCTTTCGAACAATGTATAGCCCGACGACGTCGTCTCCGCGAGCCGCGAGCCGACGACGATCAACAGGTCGGCGGTGCGCGCGCGTTCGGCGAGCTTCGGCGATACGCCGAGGCCGAGCTGGCCGACATAGTGCGGATCGCGATTATCGAAGAGGTCCTGGCGGCGGAACGAGGCGGCGACGGGTAGATCGTTCGATACGACGAAGCGTCCGAACGCGGCGGTTGCGTCGGCATCCCAACCGGTGCCGCCGACGATCGCGAGCGGCCGCGACGCGCGTTCGAGTAGCGCGCGCAGTTCACTCAGCGCGTGCGCCGTGGGCGCCGCCTCGACGACGCGTGCCGCGGGTGCATCGGCTACGGTTGCCGATCCGAACAGCACGTCTTCGGGCAGCGCGATCACCACTGGACCACGACGCCCCGACATCGCGATGCTGAATGCCTTCGCGAGAATCTCGGGAATGCGTTCGGTGCTGTCGATTTCCGTGACCCACTTGGCAATCCCGCCGAACATCTGGCGGTAGTCGACTTCCTGGAATGCGCCGCGGCCCATGAAGTCCTGTTCCACCTGGCCGATGAACAGGATCATCGGCGTGGAGTCTTCACTGGCCGTGTGCACGCCGTTGCTCGCGTGCGTGGCGCCGGGGCCGCGCGTGACGAAGCAGATGCCGGGGCGGCCGGTGATCTTGCCGTATGCATCGGCCATGTTCGACGCTGCGCCTTCATGGCGCGTCGTGATCACGCGGATGCCATGCGCGTCGTGCAGCGCGTCGAGCACCGGCAGATAGCTTTCGCCGGGAACGCAATAGACGGTATCGACGCCGTTGCGCGCGAGCGCATCGACGAGAATGCGTCCGCCATTGCGCGGTTGTGCAATGGCATTTGCATTTGCATTGTCAGACATGGATTGGGGTTCCTCGTTGCCGGTTCGCGAGACAAACGCGGCTTCAATGTGAGCGTTGCGTCACGGCATTATGCGGTTGCCGTTTGCGCTGCACATTGCGAGGGATGCATAGCAGTTATGAGTTTGGCGGCTGGTGAGTGCCTGGCCGATTAAGACGGCAACGGCACGTCTTCAACCAGCCCGGCTTTTACAGCGCGAATCCTGCGATCGACGAAATAGCCGCCGCCTTCCGTGTAGTGCAGATAGAGACGCCCGCACAGTTTGCATTCCCATACCGCGCACCGGTTGTACGGAAAGTACCTTGGTGCAATAGGCGCATCGACGGACCAGTAGGTCGTCTTGCCGGGGAGATACTCGCTGAAGGTCGGCTCCGCATAGTCTTCAGTAGAAAGCGTACCGATTTCCGCGAACTGCGTTTCATCGAGTGACAGCGGTTGCGATTGCCAGCCGTCGAGCGGCGTCTTCATGCACGGGCAGGGCGCGCTTGCGCGTGCTTCCGCGGCGCGCGCGAGTTCAAGAAGCGTTGCAGCGTTCAGATATTGCGCCATGAGGCTCACATTCAGGTGTTCATCATCCTGTCGCGTTGCGGGGCCACCCACGAGCGGTCGAAATTGCCTTCCGCAATCGACTTCAAGGCCGCCGTTTCTTTCGCATGTTGCCGGCGCGCGCCTTCGATAACGGCGTCGACATCGGCGGGCGCGATTGCGAGCAGGCCGTCTTCATCGCCGACAATGATATCGCCTGGATGGACAACCATGCCGCCTACCGTGACAGGCACATTGATTTCGCCAGGGCCGTTCTTGTACGGACCACGATGCGTGACGCCGCGCGCATACACCGGAAAATCGCGCTGACGCAACGCGCCGACATCGCGGATTGCACCGTCGATCACGAGTCCTTCGACGCCGAGGCTTTGCGCGAAGCTCGCCATGATCTCGCCCATCAGCGCCTGGGTGAGGTCGCCCGCGCCGTCGATCACCAGCACGTCGCCGGGCCGGCAAAAATCGAAAGCGCGATGAATCGCGAGGTTATCGCCGGGCCGCGTATGCACGGTCACCGCAGTGCCCGCGAGAGGCTTCGGCCGATGATACGGCCGCAGTCCGATCATGCCGCTCGCTCGCGCCATGTTGTCGCTGAGCAGCGAGACCGCGAGCTCGCGCAATGCGTCGAGCGTCGCGGGCCGAGCCTGCGGTGCGGACTCAAATTCCCGCCATCCTATTGGGTTCATGCAATCGCTCCTTGCGCCGCGAATTGTCGATCGAGTTGACGCGAAAGCCGCGGATACACCGCTCGCGCATTGTCTTCGTAGATACGTTGCCGGTCCGCGTCGCTGAGCCAACCGATTGCATCGATGTAGCGGCGCGTATCGTCGTAATAGTGGCCGGTTTCCGGATCGATGCCTTGCACCGCGCCTATCGTTTCCGACGCGAACAGAATGTTCTCTACCGGAATGACTTTCGCGAGCAATTCCGCGCCCGGCTGGTGATACACGCACGTATCGAAGAACACGTTGTTCAGCAGATAGTCGCGCAGCAGCGGACGCTTCATGTCCTGCGCGAGACCGCGGTAACGTCCCCAGTGATAGGGCACTGCGCCGCCGCCGTGCGGAATGACGAAGCGCAAGGTGGGAAAGTCGGCGAACAAATCGCCGGTGAGCAACTGCATGAACACGGACGTGTCGCCGTTGATGTAATGCGCGCCCGTCGCGTGGAAATTCGGATTGCACGATGACGACACGTGGATCATCGCGGGCACGTCCAGTTCCACCATCGCCTCATAAAGCGGATACCACGAACGATCCGTGAGCGGCAGTCCAGACCAATGTCCGCCGGATGGATCGGGATTCAGATTGCAGCCGATAAAGCCGAGTTCTTCGACACAGCGCCGCAATTCGTCGATACAGTTCGCGGGCGGCACGCCCGGCGCTTGCGGCAACTGGCATACGCCGACGAAATTGCGCGGAAACAGCGAACACACGCGATGCACGAGGTCGTTGCATTCGCGCGACCAGTGCGCGTTCGCTTCGGCGGTGGCCAGATGGTGACCCATGCCTGCGGCGCGTGGCGAAAAAATCGTGACGTCCGTTCCGCGCTCGCGTTGAATGCGCAGTTGGCCCGTTTCGATGCTTTCGCGGATTTCGTCGTCGCTAATGTTGGGGCGTGCCGGTGGCATGTGACCGTCCTTTAGCGCGGCGATCTGCTGTATGCGCCATGCTTCATGCTGCGGCGGCGAGGTCGTGTAGTGCCCGTGACAATCGATGATCATGTCTGCAAATACCTTCGTTCTGGTTGTCGCAAGATTGGTTGGTCATGCACGCGGCGCGGCATCGCCGGCGGTGAGCGAGGCGGTTTCGTCGTCCGATGCCGTGACTCGCATCACGAGCGCGATGATCGTCGATACAAGAAGGAACGCGGCAATGGTCAGCAGCGCAAGCTTGAAGTTGCCGGTCGCGCTGCGCACGAGTCCGATGCTCCACGGCCCGACCAGCCCGCCGAACTGCGCAATCGTGTTGATGAGCGCGATCGTCGCGGCGCCCGCGGCTCCCGTTCTGAACGATGACGCCAGGCTCCAGAACAGCGGATTGCCCGCGTAGATGAACAGGCCCGTGATGCAAAGCAGCACATAGGCGATGACAGGATTGGGCGCATACGCGCTGCCGGCAATGGCAAGTGCACTCATGCCATAGACGAAAGCGAGGTGTTTCTTGCGATCGCCGGTGCGATCGGAACTGCGGCTAATCAGGAAAGTCCCGAGTACGCCGAGCAATGGCGGCGCGGCGGACAGAAAACCGACTTCGAGATTAGTTAGATGTCCAAGGCTTTTGACGATCTGCGGCAGCCACAGGAACAATCCATAAATGCCGACCAGCGCGCAGCCGAACAGACATGCAAGACTCCACACGCGGATGTCGGCCGCGACGCGCAGCAGCGGAAAATGCGTGTTGCCTCCCAAGGCCTCGCGCTCGGCGGCGAGCGTCGATTCGAGCCAGCGTTTTTCATCGGCGGAAAGCCAGGCGGCGTCGGCGGGGCGCTCGGTCATGATGCGCAGTGTGAGAAGACCGAGCAGCATCGCCGGCACGCCTTCCAGAATGAACATCCACTGCCAGCCGTGCAGGCCGAGAATGCCGTCCGCGTAAGTCATCAGCGCGGTGGAAATGGGACCGCCCAGCACCGCCGAAAAAGAACCGGCAATGATGTAGCCGCCCACGGCGCGCGCCCGGTAACGTACAGGAAACCATTTCGTCAGATAGACCGCGACGCCCGGCAGGAAGCCCGCTTCCATCACGCCGAGCAGAAAACGCAGCACGTAGAAGCTCGTGTCGTTGAAGACGAACGCGGTGACCGCGGCCACAGCGCCCCATGTCAGAAGAATGCGCGCGATCCAGCGGCGTGCGCCGACGCGATGCAACAGCAGGTTGCTCGGCACTTCGAGCAGCATGTAGCCGACAAAGAAAATGCTGCCGGCAAATCCGAACACAGCGGGGCTGAAGCCGAGCTGCTTGTTCATATCCAGCGCGGCGAATCCGATGTTGATCCGGTCCAGATAGTTGAAAAACATCATGGCGAAAAGCAGGGGCATCAGGCGCCCATAGACCTTTCGCATGGTGGCGGCTTCGTCGATCGGATTCATCCTGTCTCCTACCTTGCGGCGACGGCGAAGTTGCCGTCCCTGCGTTCTTGTCATGTGTGGAATCAATGATAAGAACGCGGCGGTGATGAGTCCAAGACGGGTTGCTTATGCTTCTATAGGTTTTTGCTTATAGTGCTGCGTCCGCAATCGGCGGCGGCAGACAGGCGAGGAATGCACGCAAATGGGGTGAAGCGTCGTCTGTACGAAAAGTTGCGGCGAGCGTCGAGCGATGCGTTGAACCGGGCCCGGTCAGATGGCGATACACGACGTCGCTGCGGCCGAGCCGCGCGACGGATTCGCCGATGAAGGTGACGCCGAGTCCGGCCGCCACGAGCGCGATTGCAGTCTGGATTTCATACGCCTGATGAGCGACGAGCGGCGTCAGACCGGCGTCCCGATACAACGATAGAACCGAGCGCTTGAACTGCGCATTTTGATGCTTCGGATAAAGGATCAACGGCGTATCCGCGAGATCGGCGATTTTGACTTTCTTCTGCGCGGCGAGCGGATGACCGGGCTCCAGTGCGACCATGACCCGTTCGCGCAGCAGCGGATATGACGTGCAACCGTCGATGGCCAGCGGCTGCCGGCCGATGCCGATATGAATGCGCATGTCGCGCAACGCATCGGTCTGTTCTTCGGTGAGCATCTCGAAGAGCTTCAATTCCACTTGCGGATACGCGTGATGAAACGCTTTGAGCGCGGGCGGCAAGATGCTGTACATCGCCGAGCGCGTGAAGCCGACGCTGAGCCAGCCGCGCCGGCCCACGCCGATTTCCTGCGTCGCGAGGCCGGCCTGCTCCAATGCGCCGAGTATCTGGCGAGCCTCTGTGCAAAGATAGTGGCCGGCTTCCGTGAGCGCGAGCGGACGCCTCGCGCGATCGACAAGCTGCGTGCCGAGCCGGTCTTCGAGTGAACGGATCTGCTGGCTGAGCGCGGGCTGCGCGATATGCAAGCGCTCCGCGGCGCGGCTGAAGTTGAGCTCCTCTGCAAGAATCACGAAGCACTGTAGAGCCCTAAGGTTCATGGCGATGGTGTCTGTCGTCGGTATGCGCAGGATAACCTACACCGTCGTAGGCGCCGCAGTTGGCAGAAAACGCCGTCTGGTTGGCTGTGTTCCAGGCATCGATCGAATTGAAAGTTGCTTGCCGCACTCCGATACTTTGGGTGCGGGCTTTCCTTCTCAACGTAGCTATCTCAAGCCGCCCGGAATGCGCGGCAACTACGCACACATTGGAGCAACGAACATGACGACGATTGCAGGAATCAAGATTCCCGACAGCGCAATGGCACGCGCAGCCACTCAACTGGTTCGCGACACAGAGTCGGACCTGCTTTTCCATCACTCCACTCGCGTATTTCTTTTCGGCGCCCTCGCCGGCGAGCGCAAGCGGTTGAAGTATGACCCCGAGCTTCTGTATATAGGCGCAATGTTCCATGACATGGGTCTTAGCGAACAATTTCGCGGATCGCAGAACCGCTTCGAGGTCGACAGCGCAAATGCGGCACGCAGCTTCCTTCAGGGGCATGGCATTCCCGAAGGCGAGGTCGACCTCGTGTGGGACGCGATCGCCCTGCATACCACACCGGGTATTCCGCCGTTCAAGAAACCAGTGGTTCAACTCGTGACGGCAGGCGTCGAGATGGACGTGCTCGGCTTCGCGTATGACGAGCTCACCGAGGAACAGCGCAAGGTGGTGGTGGCGGCTCACCCTCGCGGGGAGAACTTCAAGGAGCAGATTATTGACGCCTTTAACGAGGGCATGAAGCACCGGCCGGACTCGACATTCGGCACGGTCAACGACGACGTGCTTGCGTTGAAGGACCCCGGTTTCCGTCGCAAGAACTTTTGCAGCATCATTCTCGGAAACGCGTGGAACGACTCGAATTACGCGTGCACCTGCAATGATCCGGGGCATCGGCACGGCTGAACTGGATTGATGACGGCGAGTGCGGACAGCAGGAGAGAGAGCACGTCGCTTACCGTAGCGACCGGAAAGCCGCCCTCAGTTCCTGAGCAAATATCGTCGGCTGCTCCCACGCTGCAAAATGGCCTCCTTTCTCGGCCTGATGGTAATAGATGAGGTGAGGGTAGGCCTTCTCGGTCCAGCTACGCGGCGCCTGATATTGCTCGCCGGGGAATACGCTGACGGCGACTGGAACCTTGACGCCTTTTGCGTTGAAGAATCCACCCTTATATTCCCAATAGAGACGCGACGCAGACACGCCCGTATTAGTCAGCCAATACAGCGTGATGTTGTCGAGAACTTCGTCGCGCGTCAGTTCGCCTGTTGCGCTCGCATTCCGGTTCAGCGCTGCAGCGACTGCCGCGGCAGGCTGAGCATTGGCGTCGTTGTGATCGAGTAGCCACGCCGCCAGGCCGACGGGTGAATCGTCAATGCCGTAGAGCGTCTGCGGGCGCGAGCCCATCAAGCGGGCGTAGTCCACTTGCTTGAACGTTTGGGCGAGCTGCCCGTAGGCGCGTTTCTCATCCGCTGACATACCGGCTGGCGCCGGGGCGCCGATTCTTAGCGCCTCGTCGATGTCCGCAGGAACTGTCGCGGGCATGTTGGTGTGGATGCCGAGCAGCCCCGGAGGTGCCTGCAAGCCCATTTGATCGACGACGAACGCACCCCAGTCCCCGCCTTGAGCGACGTAATGCTGATAGCCGAGACGGCGCATCAACTCGGCCCACGCGCGCGCCATGTGTTCGGGACCCCAGCCGGTCGTCGTCGGCTTGCCGGAGAAACCGTAGCCGGGCATCGACGGGATGACGACGTCAAACGAATCGTCGGCTTTTCCGCCATACGCGACGGGGTCGGTCAGTGGCCCGATGAGCTTGACCTGTTCCAGCACCGAGCCGGGCCAGCCATGATTGATGATCAATGGAAGCGCATTCGGGTTCTTCGATCGAACATGGATGAAATGGATGTCCACGCCGTCAATGGTCGTCACGAATTGCGGTAACGCATTGAGCGCCCCTTCCGCTTTACGCCAGTCATAATCCGTTGCCCAATAGCGCGCGAGTTTCTGCATCGTCTCAAGCTGCACGCCCTGTGACGAATCCGCTACGGTCTCCTTTTCCGGCCATTGAGTGGCGGCGATACGCCTGCGAAGGTCGTCGATCGCGACCTGCGGCACATGAACCGGTGCAAACGGACGGATCGACTCGTCCTGGACGCTTGCATGCTGTGTTGCCGGAAGTACATCCGGTGCTGGAACCGCGTACGCAGAGCTGAAAGCCGTCGTTAGCGTAAGGCCCAAAGAGGCTGCGACAAACGCAGCAAGCTTGCGCCGCGCGGGCGTTGATGATGCTGCAAAATACATGGTGACTCTCCTGCAATGAGTGCTCCAACGCATGCGGGTCGGAGCGTTTCGCGCTTTACGCACGCAATGGCCTTAACCCCGCTCGCACTTCATTCGCGAAGATGATCGGTTCTTCCCATGCCGCGAAGTGTCCGCCGGTTTCGGGTTTGTTGAAGTACATCAGGTTGTGATAGGCCTTTTCGGTCCAGCTCTTCGGCGCCTGGTAGTTTTCTCCCGGAAAAGCGCTCACTGCGGCAGGCACGTTGACGTCGGCCGCAAGGAAGAAATTCGCGTGCGACTCCCAGTAGAAACGCGAAGCCGACACACCTGTATTGGTTATCCAGTAAAGCGTGATGTCGTCGAGAATGTCGTCCCGCGTCAGCGCGCCTGCGGAATGTCCATTGACGGGATGCCCGAGCACGGCCGCGCTCAGCGCCGCTGCGGGCTGGCCGTAGCCATCGCCGTGATCCAGCAGCCAGGACGCCAGCGCAACGGGCGAGTCGGCAAGTCCATAGAGCGTCTGTGGCCGCGTGCCCATTTCGACCGCGTAGCCCCGCTTCTTCTTGAAGTTCGCGCTCAACTGGTCATAAGCGTGCTTCTCCTCGTCCGATAAGCCTTGAGGCATTGGATCGCCGGCCGCCAGCGATTTGAGGATCTCAGCCGGAACGGCCGCCGGGAAATTCACATGAATGCCGATCAGTTCGGGCGGCGCCTGTTTCGCCATGATGTTGGTGACGATGCCGCCAAGATCGCCGCCCTGCGATGCAAAGCGCTCGTAGCCGAGCCTTTTCATCAACGTGACCCACGCACGGGCGGTGCGCTCCGGACCCCAGCCGGTCGTTGTGGGCCGTGCCGAAAAGCCGTAGCCGGGCAACGACGGAATCACGAGGTGGAATGCATCCGAAGCCGGTGCGCCGTACACAGTCGGATTGAGGAGCGGGTCGATGATCTTGAACTGTTCGATGATCGAGCCGGGCCAGCCGTGTGTCACGATGAGCGGCATCGCGTTCTCGTGCTTCGAGCGCACATGAAGGAAATGAATATCGAGCCCGTCGATCTCCGTAATGAACTGCGGATACGAATTCAGCCGTGCTTCGCATTTGCGCCAGTCGTAGCCGGTCGACCAGTATTGCGCAAGCGTCTGAATCATGGCGAGCTGGATGCCTTGTGACTCGTCGGGCACGGTCTCGCGATCAGGCCAGCGGGTCGCCTTGATACGGCGGCGCATGTCGACGAGTTGTGCCTCGGGCACGTGAACGCGAAACGGGCGAATTGCGGACTTGTCGCCGTTCGCGGGTTCGGTGATCCTGCCGATTGCCGGGCTGGTGTCCGCGAACGCAAGCCGGCTGAGCGAACCGGCAGCCAGGGCCGCAGCGGCCGCACTGACGAAGTGGCGGCGGGATGAGGATTGGGGCGTGTCTTGTGACATGAGATTGTCTCCTGCTTGATCAGCGTGTTGTGTTGCGGGTGAAGTCGGCGGCGTGCGGCCTCACGAATACACACATCATTTGAAATTTGCGAACCAGCATCCTCTGGTCAGCGCGAACCTGCAACAGCGGCCGCCTGCGTGCGCACATCGTCGTCAGCCTTGTCACTGACAGGCAACGAGTGCGGAGCGCGTTCGTGAACATGCGCGGTCGGCGTGCGGTCAATCATCAGACTGAGTAATTCGGGGCGGTTGTAGTGGCCGGCCGCGTCCATCAGCATCTTGCGGCGGTCGATTTGCGCGAAGTCGAGATCGACGATCACGTCGCCTTCTCCGGAGCGGAGCGGTTCGGCCATCAACATGCCGTCAGGCGAGACGATGGTGGTGAAGCAGCCACCCGAGATCGGACCGATTCCACAACCGGTGTCCTTCATGATCTGCGCCTGCTGGTCGGCGTCGAGCCATGCCGTCGCGTTGACGACGAATGCGCCGGACTCGAGCGCATGCTGGCGGATATTGATTTCCATGCGCTGCGCAAACCCCTCGCCAAAGGCAGAGCCGGGGTACATCGCCGAATGGATCTGCTCGCCGTCGGCGATCATTGCGTAGCGGGCGAGCGGGTTGTTGTGTTCGAAGCATGCGAGCTGGCCGATGCGGCCGACGGCGCTGTCGACTGCACGCAAGCCCGAGCCATCTCCCTGGCCCCAGATCATGCGTTCGAAATGCGTCGGCGTGATCTTGCGGCGGCGCTGGATCAGCGTACCGTCAGCATCGAAGAGCAATTGTGTGTTGTACAGCGTGCCGCCATCGCGCTCATTCACGCCAATCGACACGACCATGCCTGCCTCTCGCGCGGCTTTGCCGATCGCGTCAGTCGCAGCGGACGGCACAGTCACAGCCTGCTCGAGCAGGCGCAAATATTCGGATCCCGAAAGAAGTTCGATGCCGGTCTGGACTGCCGCAAAGTAAGGGTAATAAGGCACGACCGTTTCGGGAAAAGTCGCGAACTGCACGCCCTTCAGGCCCAGTTCGTGGATCTTCTGCACCACTTTCGCGACGGTGGCTTCACGGCTATAAAGCACCGGACTGAACTGGACGGCGGCGGCTTTGACAACTTTCATGACGAACTCCTTGATGCGGGGAAGGGTGCGAGGCGTTGGTCGATCTTGCACATGCAACATCGACCGAAAAACTTCAAACGATGCGCGGCGGCAATTGCTGCGCGATATTCATGAGGCCATGTGCGCCGCCCTCGCCGAGGACGCGCGTCGCGTGGCTCTGCGCCGCGGCCCACGCGTTAGCGGCATTCGTGAGCAGCGCGTTGCCTTCGTGCGTGAGCGAAAGAGGGCGGCTGCGACCATCGCTGCCTGGCGCGCCTTCGGCAACCCAGCCCTGGGCGATCAGCGGTTGCAGGTTCCGTGTCAGCGTCGAGCGCTCGTGATAATTGCGTCGGCCCAGATCCGAGCGGCTCATCGGCCCGAACTCCGCGATCATCACGAGCAATGAGAACTGCGAAGCAACAATGCCGAACGGGCGCAACGCGTCGTCGTAGATCGAAGTGAGGAAACGGGAGATCTGCCGGGCGCGCGTCAGCAAACAACTGCGCGCGATCTGTCTGCTCGGCACTTCACGCGCGGTGCGGTCGGATTCAACGGGTTCGTTCCACTTATGCTGCATATGCACCACCTTCAGTTTGCGGAGCGGTGTTTGCTCGCGATGGGCGTATTTGAGCGGACGGACGTATCTCGCTTGTGTCCGGAAGTCGGTTGTTTGTAAGCGTGCGTATCGCTGTCGGACGTGGATACGTTGAGATACATAAAGGCGCGGCGGGGGAAGCAGCAGGGTCGAAGGAGCAGTCGCCGGGGAATTTAAATCGGCTTATCCGCGGCCCCCGTATAATCCGGCATGACTCAATTCATCCCCACAGCAGTAAGCTTGCGCGCAGCGGCACCGGCTGCGCGTTTCATCGGCCCGGTCCATTCACCCTCCACTCGTGCGGAATCCACGTTCGTCGAGCTGCAGTCGGCGGTCGCATGAAAATACCTAAACGGCTTGCCCCGCTTCTCGAAGAAGGGCTCATCGACGAAGTCATCGGCCAGTTGATGAGCGGCAAGGAGGCAACGGTCTACGTCGTGCGCAGCGGCGAATCGACGCGTTGCGCAAAGGTCTACAAGGACGCGAAGCAGCGAAGCTTTCGGCAAGCCGCGTCGTATCGGGACGGCCGCAAGGTCAAGAACAGCCGGCAGGCGCGGGCGATGGAAAAAGGCACGCGCTACGGCCGTCAGATGCAGGAAGCGTCATGGCAGAACGCTGAAGTCGACGCACTGTTCCGGCTCGCCGCGGCAGGCGTGCGCGTGCCGCAACCCTATATTTGCACCGACGGCGTGTTGCTGATGGAGCTGGTGATCGACGAGATGGGCGACGTCGCGCCGCGGCTTAACGACGTCGATATGACCGAAGCCCGCGCCCTCGAACTGCACGCGCTGCTGCTGAACCAGGTTGTCCGCATGCTCTGCGCAGGCATGATTCACGGCGATCTGTCGGAATACAACATCCTGCTCGCAGCGGACGGCCCGGTGATCATCGATCTGCCGCAGGCCGTCGACGCCGCCGGCAACAACGAAGCCGCCTCGATGCTCAAGCGGGACGTCGACAACCTGGCCGCATACTTCGGACGGTTTGCGCCGCAAATTCTCACCGCGAGTTATGGCGCGGAGATCTGGACGCTGTTCGAATCGGGGCAGCTGCATGTCGATATCGAACTGACCGGCCGCATCGAAGTCGACACGCGACCGGTGGATCTCGATGGCGTGCTTCAGGAACTCGAAGAGACGCGTCTTGAGGAAGATGCGCGATTGCGGCGGCAGCAGGAACTGAGCGCGGGTTGATAGCCGCGCTCGGTTTCGGGCGAACGCCGCGACGCCGTCAGCGAGGAGCCGGCTCGTTCAGATAGACGCCCGCGGACAGCGCGGCTTTCACCTCTCGCGTGAACTCGTCGGTGGACACTTCCTCCGCGCCGGCCTCGATCGCGTCGAATGCCTGACGCACGACGTCGGCCGGTGTCGCCTTCGGCACTTCAAGCCCGCGCGTCAGATCGGTGTCGATGAAGCCGGCATGCAGCCCGACAACCTGTGTGCGCTGCTCGCGCAGCGAATGACGCAGGCCGTTGGTCACCGCCCACGCGGCCGACTTCGACACGCCGTAGCCGGAAAGGATCGGCCGGTTGATCCAGCTCGCGACCGACAGCACGTTCAGAATCGCGCCGCCGCCGTTGCCGGCGAGGTGGCCCGCGAACGCGCGCGACATCGCGAGCATCCCGAAGACGTTGGTTTCGAAGTGATCGCGCAACACGTCGAGCGCGCCGTCGTCGGTCAGGCTGCTGAACCGCGCAATGCCCGCGTTGTTGATCAGCAGCGTGACGTCGCGCGCGGCTTCCGCGGCAGCGGCCACAGCCGCCGGATCAGTCACGTCCAGCTTGAGAGGCACGACGCCCGGCAGCGTCACGCTGGCCGGATCGCGCGCGCCCGCATAGACCTTGCGCGCGCCTCGTTCGAGCGCCTGTCTCGCGAACTCGAGGCCAAGCCCGCGGTTCGCGCCCGTCACCAAAACAACAGAACCTTCGATTTTCATGACGCATCCTTTCCTGGGGTTGATCGCCGGCGCGCGGGCTCGCCGGGCGCAAGAAATCGGGTGAAAACAATCGGATGAAACATCGGCATCAAAGACGGCATGACCCACATTGCCGTTTGCACCTTGTCCCGCGTCGCTTCGCGTCATGGGCCAAAGTCGGCTAAACTTATCTCAATGTCGATCGCCATCGTCTTAAGACGCATTGTGTCGACGCAACACGAGCGTGTCAATGGTGATCGACATTGTGTTTATTAATCGATGCGATCGCCTGAACAAAGGAGGAATCGATGGGTGTGTCACGACAGCAGGCCGCCGAGAACCGCAGCGCGATCGTCGCGGCGGCCGAGCGGCTGTTCCGCGCGCGCGGGGTCGAGGCTGTGGGGCTCGCGGAGTTAATGAAAGAAGCCGGTTTTACACAGGGCGGCTTCTACAACCATTTCAAGTCGAAGGACGCGCTGGTCGCCGCGGTGATGGAAAAGGCGATGGAAGACTATGCAGATTCGCCGAACGCCGGGAGCCTGGCAAAGCAGGCGGCGCGCTACCTGTCGACGCGGCACCGCGGCAACATCGAGGCCGGCTGTCCGCTGTCCGGGTTCGCGGGCGACGTGCCCCGTATGAGCGACGCGGCGCGCGCGTCCTACACGCGCGGCCTGGCGGCGTATCTCCGCCGGCTTGAAGCCATGATTTCCGCGGAAGGCGCAACGGCGAAGCAGAGCCGTCACGATGCCATCGCGGCGTTCAGCCAGATGGTCGGCGCACTCGTGTTGTCGCGTGCGGTCGTGAGCGCCGATCCCGCCTTCGCCGACGAGATCCTGGAGGTGGGGCGCCGCACGCTTGTCGATAGGACGCCACCTAAGGCGCCATGAGCGCTGGCTCCGAATTCACGGCGGGCGAGCACGTCGCGAGTTGCGGGGCCTTCAGCTTTAAAGATCGCAGGCCCGCGCCAGTGCAAGTGTGTCGATGTACTCGCGGATGTTCGTCACCTTGCCATTTCGAACGGTAATGGCGAAGACCCAATCGTCGTCGAACGTCCTGTTCGTGGCTTTGACTCTGCCCGTGGCAAAGCCGACGACCAGAACCCGGTCGCCCTGCGCGACGAATTCGAAAGGGGCTGGGTATGACGTTTCAACCGTGTCGGAAGCCTTCTGACGCAAATCCGCCAATCCCGCGTGTCCGCGATGAGTGCCGGCCAGCGGCCACTCGCCCGGAATGATCCACTCTATGTCTTCGGCGGAAATCGCGAGCAGGCCCTGCTTATCGCCGCGGCCCATTGCTGCAAAAAAATCCTTCACAATCTGGACATTCTCTTGCGTGCTCATTGAAATTCTCCGTTTCTGTTTCATGTGGCCGAAAAGCCACCGGAGGACGTCGCGCCGGTGATTCAGCCAATCTCGACGTTCAACGCGATATCCCATGTGCCGGCGCCGTTTTTCGCGAGGCCGATCATCATCAGACCGAGCGCCTCGAGCGTCGCGGCCATGTGCAGGCCACCCACATCCAGCGGACGCAGTCCGAGACTCTCGATCAAGGTCGAGACGCGCGCCTTGGCCTGTGCATCGTCGGCTGCGATGAACGCGTCGAGGCGTCCGTTTTTGGCCAGTACGTGGCCAAAGACGGTGTTGAACGCCTTTACGACGTGCGCGGTGGCGGGAAGACCCTTGGCGATCTCCTGCGCGCCGGAACTGCCGTGCGGGGTGATGAGGCCGGAAAGGTCCGGGGCGACCGGATTGGTGATGTCGATGATCACCTTGCCTTCGAGCGCGTTTCCGTAATCGGCGACGACCGCCGCCGCACTGCCGTACGGCACGGCGAGGATGACGATATCGCCTGTCGGCGCGGCGGCGTAAGTCCCCGTGGTTGCTCCCGCTGAGAGCTTATCGGCCAGCGCCCGCGCTTTGGCTGGGTCGCGGTTCAGGACCTCGACGGTATGTCCTGCCTTGGCGATACGGCCGGCGACGGCCGTGGCCATGGTTCCTGCGCCAATGATGCTAATCGTGCTCATGTCAAATATCCTTCTGAGTTGGGGTATGCCCGTGATCTGTACGAGGCTTCGCCCATGATGTTTTTTCGTGTGCGCCGAGCCACTTGCGTCACCTTCCTGCTACTCCGTGACGGGCTCGGCGCGATGGGGGAGTCACTGCCGTCTGCTTAGTTCAACGGACAGGGAAGTAGTGGCCATTGTCCATATCGGCAAACAGGCCGGGCTGCGTTGGTGTCCAGCCGAGCGTCTCGCGCGTGATCGCATTCGACGCCGGGGTATCCAGTATGACCAGATTTGCAAGGAATCCGAAGTACCCAGGCAGCATCAGCACGTCCGCGGGAATGGGTACGGCGGGCAGCTTCAAGCGACTGCCGATCGCCTCGGCGATCTCGCGGTACGCAATGCTCCCCTCTGCAACCGCGTGCCAGCTTCTGCCGGCGGCGCCTTTCTCAAGCGCCAGGCGGAACACGGTGGCGACGTCGCGGGTGTGCACGGCGGCCCACCTGTTCGCACCGTCTCCGGGGTAACCGACGACACCCTTTTCCTTCGCCAGCCCGATTAGCAGCGGAAGGAAGCCGGCATTGTCGGTCGCGCTGTGCATGATTTCAGGGATCCGAACGACTGAAGACCGCACGCCTTTTTCGGCGAGCCCGATTACCGTGGTTTCCACGATGTTACGAACCCGCAAGGTGTTCTTGTACGGATCGCCGCCGGGAAGAGGCGGATCCTCCTCGGTGGCCGGCCGGCCCAGGTTGTCCCAGCCGGGCGAGCCGATGCTTCCCGATGAGACCAGCGGCTTTCCGGTTCCGGCCAGCGCCTCGCCATATGCGAGCATGATCTGAAGCTCCGCATCGGCCACGGCGTTGATCCCGCCGACCGGAATCAGGTCTTGCCGGTGTGCGACATGGATGACGCCGTCGGAGGCGGCGGCCGCTTCTTTAAGGCCGTCGAGATCCACGAGGCTACCGAGACGCGGCTTCGCGCCAAGTGCGGACACCGCAGCCGCCGCCTTGTCCGAACGAGCGAGGGCTGTGACCTGATGGCCTGCGGCGATGAGGTCGGAGATGATGTACGGGCCGGAATGGCCGGTCCCGCCGGTGACGAAAACCTGCATGTGAATGTTCCTTATGAGTAATGTGATGCCGGAAGCGGTGGTCCCGGTGCATTCAGCCGGGAAGGCTGACGCCGATTGAGAAGTTCGTGTGCTTGACGGCGTGCGCGAGGAGGCCCAGCGACAGCAGGCACGCGTGCTCCAGTGACCTCGCCATTGGCAACGGCCCGGTATCCATTGGACGCAATCCGAGGCTCTCGATGAACGCCGACACGCGTGCCTTCGCCTGCGCGTCGTCTCCGGCGATGAACACGTCCAATGCGTGGCCCGGGACGGGACCGGCCGCCAGGACGTGGGAGAACTGGGTGTTGAACGCCTTGACGACTTTCGCATCGGCAGGGGCGGCCTTAGTGATCTCCTTTGCGCCGAAACTGTCTCCAGGGGTCACGAAGCTCGTGTGATCGGAGGCGACCGGATTCGTGATGTCGACAAGAACCTTGCCTGCCAGCCCTTCGCCGTACTGCTTTACCACGTCGAGAACGGCGGAGTAGGGAACCGCCAGGATGACAATGTCCCCGGCCGGGGCGGCGCCGAACGCGCCTGTCGGCGCGCCGGCTCCGATCTGCGCGGCGAGCGTCCGCGCCTTGACGGCGTCGCGACTCGTCACCTCGACGATGTGTCCCGCCTTGGCGGCGAGGCCGCCGATCGCTGCGGCCATGCCGCCTGTGCCGATGATGCTGATAGTGCTCATATGCAGCCTCCTGGTTTGTTGGGTGCTGCTCGTACTCCCGAACAACCATGCTAAACACATTGCTTGCAAAAAACAAGTAAACGGCGCAAATTACTTGCGTTATGCAAGCGATGTTAATATCGAGCGATGAAGACGACATCCATGAAGACGACATCTAAAGAAGACATTCGGTCCCATTGCGCAGTGAACTACGGCGTGGAGGTTTTCGGCGACCGGTGGTCGCTCCTGATCATTCGCGACATCGTCTTTGCCGGCAAGAAGACGTATGGCGAGTTCCTGAGATCGGAGGAGGGAATCGCGACCAATGTCCTTGCTTCGCGCCTTGCGTTTCTTGAGGAGCAAGGAATTCTCTCGAGGGCACCCAGTGCCGACGACAGGCGGAAGGACTTCTACACGCTGACCGAGAAGGGCCTGGACCTCATTCCCGTCGTGCTTAACATAGTCGTTTGGAGCGCGAAGCACGATTCGAAGTCGTACGTGCGGCGCTGCAAGGAGTTCGTTGCCCGATTAAATCGAAACCCCGTGCAAGTGAGCGAAGAGGTGAAGGCGCTGATCCGCAATGGCGGATCTATGTTTCCTGAGAGCAAGGAATAAGCAAGACGGCAAGCGCGCCGTGTCACGTCGCACGAACGATATGCGCACACCACCGGGTGCGTCGCGAATTACCGAAACCCCGCTGCTGTTTTCGCGACGCAGACAGTCCTCAAAAACCTGTTTGCTACGGCACGACACCTTTCTCCCTCTCGCGTGCCGAAAGCGCTTGAAAAGCCCGCTGGTAAATTTTTAATTCCCCTTTGTTTTCAGCGGCTTGGACGGCTATTTCCGCTTTGCGCGATTAAGCCTGGCATACCCTGTGCAAATACCCCCGTGAGCGCAACGAATAGTGCTCTTCCTTCCAGACTGAAGACCCTCACAGGAGATTTACCATGAGCTCGCTGATCATCAAAGACATCGCCCATTCCGAAGACCTGTCCGCCAAGGCTCTGTCCGCTGTACGCGGCGGCAGCAACTACAACGTCGGCAACGTCAATGCCGCTTATGGCGGCGGCTTCGCCAGCCCGGGCGTGGTCGTGGCACCGGTCACGCAGACCGACACGCAGACGAAGGTCGAGATCCCGACGATCATGAACTTCGGCGGCCTGCAATTCGCCAAGGCGTGAGTTAAGCGCCGGGGAGGGCGACGCTCTCCCTTTGCTTGCCGAACCGTACTTCCAAACCCGAAACAGAGAAACATCTCAGGAGACTTACCATGACCTCGCTCACCATCAAAGACATCGCCCATTCCGAAGACCTGTCCGCCAAGGCTCTGTCCGCTGTACGCGGCGGCAGCAACTACAACGTCGGCAACGTCAATGCCGCTTATGGCGGCGGCTTCGCCAGCCCGGGCGTGGTCGTGGCACCGGTCACGCAGACCGACACGCAGACGAAGGTCGAGATCCCGACGATCATGAACTTCGGCGGCCTGCAGTTCGCCAAGGCGTGAGTTAAGCGCCGGGGAGAGCGGCGCTCTCCCTGACGGCACGCCGACTGTACCTTCCAAACCCGAAACAGAGACATCTCAGGAGACTTACCATGACCTCGCTCACCATCAAAGACATCGCCCATACCGAAGACCTGTCCGCCAAGGCTCTGTCCGCTGTACGCGGCGGCAGCAACTACAACCTCGGCAACCTCAATGCTGCTTATGGTGGCGGCTTCGCCAGCCCCGGCGTCGTCGTCGCACCGGTCACGCAGACCGACACGTACACGAAGGTCGAGATCCCGACGATCCAGAACTTCGGCGGCCTGCAGTTCGCCAAGGCGTGAGTTAAGCGCCGGGGAGAGCGGCGCTCTCCCCCTTGCTCGCCGAACGTACTTCCAACCCGAAACAAAGAAACAGCTCCAGGAGACTTACCATGACCTCACTGACCATCAAAGACATCGCCCACACCGAAGACCTGTCCGCCAAGGCTCTGTCCGCTGTACGCGGCGGCAGCAACTACAACGCCGGCAACCTCAATGCTGCTTATGGCGGCGGCTTCGCCAGCCCGGGCGTCGTCGTGGCACCGGTCACGCAGACCGACACGTACACGAAGGTCGAGATCCCGACGATCCAGAACTTCGGCGGCTTCCAGTTCGCGAAGGCGTGAGTTAAGCGCCGGGGAGAGCGGCGCTCTCCCTGACGGCACGCCGACCGTACTTCCAAACCGAAACAGACAAACAGCTCCAGGAGACCTACCATGACCTCGCTCACCATCAAAGACATCGCCCATACCGAAGACCTGTCCGCCAAGGCCCTGTGCGCTGTACGCGGCGGCAGCAACTTCAACTTCGGCAACTTCAATGCTGCCTATGGCGGCGGCTTCGCCAGCCCTGCTATCGTCGTGGCACCGGTCACGCAGATCGACACGTACACGAAGGTCGAGATTCCGACGATCCAGAATTTCGGCGGCCTGCAGTTCGCGAAGGCATGAGTCGAAGGGATTGGGCGTTGCGCCCAAGGGTCAAGGCCCGATCGCGTGACGCGGGCTTTCCGCAGCGTCGGGGGCGGCAAGCGTCGTCGACAGGATAGCGCGCGCTGTCTCGTTGACCGTTTCATAACAAGGGGAGCGTAGTGGCAGGACCAAGCGGTTGATCCAGCCACCCTAGTTCGTTACCCTTCCGAACCATCCGGACTTGTCACCGAGGTTTGGATCTAAGGGCTCGCCGGCCACTCCACCCGGCGGGCTTTTTTTCGCGCGCTTTTTAGTCCTGGTTGCGACTGCGGGCGCAGCCCGGTTCGGTGAATGGTTGTGAGCGACCCTACGTGCCTTAAATGTGTGGGCCGGTTTCTCCAAACGCTGCGGTGATGGATGTGGTATTGGCCGTAGAGCGCCTTCAGAAAACCGCTGCATTACCCGCAGGGCGATGCCCGCATCAAGCCGCCATCGCCCGACGTCCGACCGACCAGCCGTTCATCGTCAGAAATACGATCAGCGTCGCGCCGAAGATGCACTGACGTCCGGCCTCGCCGATCTGCAGCGCGGTCAGAAAACTGGTCAGCGCGGTGATGAACAGCGCGGCAATCGCCACCGCGATGTAATCGCCGCGTCCGCCGCCCAGCGACACGCCGCCGATCACCGCGACCACGACGCTCGTCAGCACATAGCCACTGCCGAGTCCGAGAAACGCCTGGCCCACGTAGCCCACCAGCAGCACGCCGGTCAGCGCGGCAATCATCGCGCTCGCCGTATAAGCCGCGATACGCACGGCTCGCACGCGAGTGCCGGTGAGCAGGGCAGCGGTGGGATTCGCGCCGGTCGCCATCAGGCGGCGGCCCCATGCCGAGCGATCCAGAAACCACCAGACCGCAGTGCCGGCGACGAGCCACAACACGGCGATCGTCGGCACGCCTGCCACGCTGCGTCCGGCGAGCGCAACGAGCGTCGCACTGGCCGCGGTATTCACATGCATGAGCGACGACCACACGATCAAACCGCCGTCGACCAGACTCGCCATTGCGAGCGTCATCACCAGCGGCGGCACTTTGAACACCGTGATCCCGCAACCGTTGATCACACCGACCACCGCGCCGCACAACGCCGCCGCAAAAAACGCGAGCGGCAAGCCAACGGGCAAACCCGCTGGCCCCACATTGATCACCGCCGCGCCGATGATCCCGCCCAACGTCGCGACCGCGCCGACCGAGAGGTCGAGCCCCTGGCCGCCGGCCATCATCGCGAGCGTCTGCGAGATGCCGAAGAGGCCGAGGAAAGTGGCAATCTTCAACTGGTTGCCCAACTGGTCCGCGTTCGTAAAGCCGGGCACCGCCCACTGTCCGCCGACCATCACGAGAACGACGAGCACCAGCAGCAACATGCGCCGGGAAGTCAGCGTCGCGCTCATGCCGGTTTCCTCGCGCCGATGAAAGTGCAACCGAGCGCGAGCAGAATCACCGCGCCCTTGAACACTTCCTGATAGTTGCTCGGAATGCCCGCGAAGTAGACGACGTTGCCGATCAGCACGAGCACCAGCGCGCCGCAGATCGCGCCGAGCATCGAGCCGCGTCCGCCCGCGAGCGAAATCCCGCCGATCACGACCGCTGCCACCGAATTCAACGTGTACGGCAAGCCGAGGCGCGCATCGCCCGACGAGGTTTGCGCGGAGATGCAAAGCGCCGCGCCGAACACGAACAGCCACGCGAGCACATAGCCGAGCAGCTTGACGAGCCGCGTATCGACGCCGGACTTGAACACCGCATCCGCCGAACTGCCGGTCGCGATCAATCGGCGTCCGAAGCGATGACGTTGCAGCAGTGCCCACAACGCCCACGCCGCGAGCACCGGAATGGCCGCAAGCGGAAACACGCCGACGCGCATCGCGAACCACTCGCCGAGTATTTCGGGCACTGCGCCGCCGGGCTGCGGCATCAGCAGCAGGGCGCCGCCGAACCAGATCGCGCCGGTGGCGAACGTCGCGATCAGCGCGCTTTGCCGCAGGTAGCCGACCAGCAAGCCGTTGCAGACACCCGCCGCAACCGCGATGACAAGCGCCGCGATGCAGGTCGCCGCCGTGCCCCAGCCGGTGAGCGACGGCACTGCGGCGAGCACGCAATTGATCAGCGAGATCCCGGACCCCACTGAAAGATCCAGCTCGCCGAGCAGCACGATCACCGCCTGCGCCATGCAGACGAGAATCACGGGCGCCGCGTTTTGCAGATTGCTCGACAGCGAATCGGCGCTGAAAAAATCAGGTTGAAGAAACGCATTGCACGCCAGCACGATCAGCAGCATCGCGACGCCCGGCAACGCGCTGCTGTTGCGTGACGTGATCGCGTGGATGCATTGACGCAAACCGTGGACGGGCTGCTCGCGCGCAGGCTGAAGTCGTTCGGTCAGGCCGGCTTTCATGCGGCGCTCCTGCCGAACAGCGCGCTCGTGACGCGGGCTTCGTTCATGTCGGGTCCTTCGAGTTGCGCGACCACGCGGCCTTCGTACATCACGATCAGGCGGTCGCAAACGGCGAGCAGTTCATCGGTGTCGGATGCGTAGACGATCGCGGCCGCGCCCGCTTCGGTCAGCGCGCCGATCGCTTCGTAGATTTCCTTGCGCGCGATCACATCGACGCCCTTGGTCGGATCGCTCAGCAGCAGCACCTTGATTCGGCGATCGAGCCAGCGGCCTATCACGACCTTTTGCTGATTGCCGCCCGACAGCGCACGCACGGGTTGTCGCGCGTCGGACGTCTTGATCCGCAGACGCTTCACGGCAAAGTCGACCAACTGGCGGATCGACGCACTTCGCAAACGCCACGGCTCGCGCTGAAAATTAGCCGCGACTTGCGCGAGATTGAACTCGACCGAATGATCGAGCCACAGTCCCTGCCGATGACGATCGTTCGGCACCAGACACACGCCCGCGTCGATCATCTGACGCGGCGAGCGGACAGCGATCGGTGCGCCGTCGAGCGTTATCTCGCCATCATCGAGCTTGCGATATCCGGCGAGCGCATCGAGCAGTTCTTCCTGCCCGTGTCCTTGCAGTCCGGCCACGCCGAGTATTTCGCCTTGCCGCAATTTGAAGTCCACGCCGCGCAGGCGGGCGCCGGCGCGCAGTCCACGGGCACTCAACGCGATAGGGCTGATGTCGTTGGATGCGCTAGCTGTAATCACGGCACTCATGCGCGGACTGTGTTGCGAATGCCGGCGAGCGGCCGCACTTTCACCGTGCATATCCGCAGCAGTTGCGCCGCCCATCCACGCAAGCACGCGCGCTTCGTCGAGCTTGCCTTGCACCGGAATTTCGCCGGCATCCCTTCCGTTGCACAACACCATCACGCGATCGCACAGCGCCTGAATCTCCGCCATTCGATGCGAGATGAACACGATCGCTGTACCGCGCGCGGCCAGTGCGCGGATCACGCGCATCAGGCTGTCGACTTCGGCGGCGGCGAGCGCGGCCGTCGGTTCGTCGAAGATCAGCACGCGCGGTTCGAGCGCCAGCGCCTTGGCTATTTCGACGAGCTGCTGATCCGCGACGGAGAGTTGCCCCGCGGGAAGGTCCAGGTTCCAGCCGGCACGCAGGCTCGAGAGCAACTGCGCCGCGCGCCGCCTTGCCACCGTGCGATTGAGAAAGCGCCCACGCCGGCACATTTCCGCGCCGAGAAACACGTTCTCCCAGACCGGCAGATCGGGTGCGAGCCCCGGATGCTGATGCGCGATCGCAATGCCCGCCGCGCGAGCCGCACGCGGCTCGCCCGGTGGGAGACGATGCGCGTCGAGCGAAAGCGTGCCCGCGTCGGGCCGATTGTCGCCGGCGAGAATGCTCGACAGCGTCGACTTGCCGGAGCCGTTCGCGCCGAGCAAACCGAGCACTTCACCGGCGTTCACTTCGATGCTGACGTTATCGAGCGCGACCACGCCGCCATAGCGCCGCGTGATTCCTGTGGCAGTCAGTAAAGGCATGCGCGTTCCGTCAGGGCGTGAAGAGCGCGTCGAGCTCCGGCTCGCTCAGCCATTGCCCCAGAAAATAGCTGTCGGGCTTGCCGTTCATCGACGCGAGCGTGGCGTCCAGCGTGTCGGCGGTGACCGTCTTCGTGATCGGGAAGTAGTAGGTGTTATCCGGCAGCGGCTTGAGCTTGTGACCCTGCGCGAGCCGCACCGCGATGCCGAGCGCGGTCCGGCTGATGTCGGGTGGATTCACCTGCACGAACACCTTCATCGGATTGCCCGCGTCGCGCTGCTTCTTCCATTCCTGGAGGAAGCCCTTCTGCGCCTCGCCGGTCATCACCGCGACGCGCCGGTTCGCGTTCTCGAACGCACGCAGCACGCCGAGCGCCATCGCGTCTTCGGTAAAGACCGCGTCGATTTTCGGTTGCGCGGCGATCACCGTTGCCATCACCGCCTGCGCCTTCGCTTCGTCCCACTCGCCGTAACCGGACCACACGACCTTGATGCCGGGATACTTCGCGAAGGTGTCGAGCGCTGCCTTCTTGCGCGCTTCGGCTGCCGGATGACCGGGAATGCCGTCGAGGACCACGACGTTACCCTTGCCGTTCAATTGCTGCACGATCCACTCGGCGTAGCGCTGCCCCCACTTGTAGTGATCGACGGTGACGTTCACCGCGTATTTGTTCGACACGGCCTGATCGAACGAAACAACAGGAATCTTGCTACGCTGCGCTTCGGAAATCACGCCGTTTAGCGCGGTGGCCGAATTCGCGTCGACCATGATCGCGCGGGTTTTCTGGCGGATCATGTTGCGCATGTCCTGGATTTGCTGGCCCGTGTTCGTCCCCGATTGCTGGATCACGAGATTGCCCGCGAGACCCTTGGACTTGTAGGTCTGAAACTGTTCCTTGGCGCCGTCGACCATCTGATTGCGCCATTCGGTTCCGAAATAACCGTTCGATAAACCGATATCCGGCGCGGCGGCCCAAGCCGACGCGCACACGAAGCTCGCCGCGCAAGCGGCGAGCAGAGCAAGCGATTTCATGCTGTCTCCCGTCCCGTGAACAGGGGTTGCTGTTTTGATGGGCCCGCACCCGCGCCGAAGTCCGCGCCGCTCAGTGAACCGGCGCGTGAGTCGTCTGCGCGACGCCGGCATCGGCCGGCAACGGCGCGCCCGCATGCAGTTCGCCGTGCGGCGGCACGACGTCGTGCGAGGTCTTGAAGATCTCGCCGTCCTTCATGACGAGCGTGATTTTTTGCGGGTCCTGCAGCACGGCCAGGTCCTTCAGCGGATCGCCATTGACGAGCAGGATGTCAGCCAGATATCCCTCGCGAATCTGGCCGAGTTCATGCGGCCGCATCATCAGTTCACCGCCATATCGGGTGGCCGCCAACAGCACTTCCATCGGCGTCATGCCGATGTACTTCACGAAGTATTCGAGGTCCCGCGCATTCGTGCCGTGCGGCATCCATGCGAAGCCGTAGTCGCCGCCGGGCAGAATACGGATGCCGCGCTTGTGCATCTTCTGCAGCGTGATCGCCGCGGTTTCGAGCTCGCGCTTATAGCCCATCTGCGTGGCGGCGGCTTCGCTGATGCCCCACGGTTCCGCGTGATACAGCGTGCTGATCAGCCAGCCGATTCCCGGCGCGACGAAGTGCTTGTCCTTGTTCGCTTCGAGCATGTCGAGCGCTTCGTCGTCCGCGAAGCTTGCGTGGAAGATCAGTTCCAGTCCGTGACGCACGCATTGCTTGACCGACTCGCTCGAACGCGCATGCGCGGCGACGCGCTTGCCTGCACGTTTCGCCTCGGCGGCGAGCATGGCGATTTCTTCTTCGGAGAATGGCGACGATTCCGCCGAAATCCCGGCAATGTACTCGCCGGACAGATTGATCTTCAGATGATCGACGCCGTACTTGACGAACATGCGCGTGGTGGCGCGCATCTCCTCGGGACCGCTCACCACCGCGCCGAAGTTCAGTTCCTTGAACGGCATGTGCGGCAGGGTGTTGTCGGCGAGGCCGCCGAGTATCGTGATCTCCTGGCTGCCGGCCAGATAGCGCGGGCCGGGGAATTCGCCCGCGTTGACCGCGTTGCGCAGCACGACGTCGAGCCGGGGCTTGGCGGCCGCCGCGCCGAGCGCCGAAGTCCAGCCCATCTCCAGATAGCGTTTGGCGACGCGCACGCACCACAACATGTGTTCTTCCGGCGGCATGAACTGGATCGCCGACAGCGAAGGCTGATCGTTCCATGAGAAATGCGTGTGCGCTTCCGTCATGCCGGGCATCAGGAACGCGCCCTTGCCGTCGATGCGTTGCGCGTGCGGCGCGCTGACCGGCTCGCCTTCGCGTCCTACCTTGGCGATGCGTTGGCCTTCGACGAGCACTTCGCCTTTGAAGGGTTGCGCGCCGCTGCCATCGAAAACCGTTACGTTCGTGAATACGATCGAGCTCATGTGTCTCCTCCAGGCGGGCGGACTGCGACTGGCGCGCATCTCGCCCTAAGGGTTATGTTTCGCTAAAGACGTATCACCCGCTTGGGCCTTGTCGGTCACTTCTTTATCAGCGGGCGGCGCTGTAGAACGCCTGCAATTGAGCCTGCGATTCCGCGGGCTTTTCGAACGTCGTCCAGTGTCCGCAGCCGCTCAGCACGACTACCTTCGCGCCCGCGATGCGCTCGCCCATCGCCTGCACGGCTTCGGGCTTACCCACGCCGTCCTGATCGCCGGTGACGAGCAACGTGGGCACCTTGATCTGTTCGACCGGCGCGGCCTGTGCGCCAGCCAACGCTTCGCAGCTTTGCGCGTAGCCTTCCGGCGACTGGCGCATCACGCTCTCGCGCACCAGCGCGAGCGTGACGGGGCGCTGAGCCTTGGTCTCGTCGCTCGTCGCGCCTTTGACGATCGCGTCGGCGATCTCCTGCAAGCCCGCGACGCCCTTGTCGCGTGCGAGCGCCGCGCGCTGACGCATGCCTTCGCGGCCGGCATCGGGCGGCGCGAGCAGCGGCCCGAACAGCGCGAGGCTCTTCACCAGTTGCGGATGTCGGATCGCAAGATGCTGCGCGACGATGGTGCCCATTGAATGTGCGACCACGTCCGCCTGTTCGATCTTCATCTCGCGCAGCGCGGCGGCGATCACGTCCACGTACCCGTCGATCGACAGCTTTTGCGCCGGCAGTTCCGAGCGCGCGCTGCCGGGAAGGTCGATGCGAATCACCCGCTTGCCTTCGAATGCGCCGAGCACCGGCGTCCAGTTATTCGACGAGCCGCCGAGACCGTGAATGCACACGACGGGCGCGCCGTCGCCTTGCGTTTCGATGTAAAGACCCTGGACCAGAGTTGTTGCCATTTATGCCACCTCGTTTTCAAGGACGCCGACGCGCGGAATTTCCATCCGCACGACGTCGCCGGATTGCAGGAAGCGCGGCGGATTGAAACCGATGCCGACGCCCGCCGGCGTGCCGGTTGCAATCACGTCGCCCGGTTGCAGTTCGATGCCGGCCGAAATGGTTTCGATCAGCGTGGGGATGTCGAAAATCAGATGCCGCGAGTTCGACGATTGACGCAGCTCGCCGTTGACCCAGCAGCGCACGTCGATGTCGTTCGCGTCGAGTTCGTCGGCGGTGACGAGATACGGGCCCATCGGGCAAAAGCCGTCGAGCGATTTGCCGAGGAACCATTGGCGATGCAGCTTTTGCAGATCGCGCGCGGTCACGTCGTTGATCAGCGTGTAGCCGAACACGTGCGCGAGTGCATCCTGCTTGCGGATACCGCGGCCCGCTTTGCCGATCACGACGCCGATCTCGACCTCGTAGTCGAGTTGCTGCGTGACTGCGGCGTGACGCGGAATCTTGTCGCCTGGGCCGATCACCGTCGTCGCCGGTTTGGTGAAGACGACCGGTGCTTCGGGAATGTGTTCGCCGGCCTGGGCGCTTTTGTCGAAGCCGGATTTGCTGAACTCTTCCGCATGGTCGTGATAGTTCTTGCCAACGCAGAAGATGTTGCGGCGCGGCTCGTCGATCGGCGCCCGAACCGTGACGCCGCTCAAGGGTCGGCCGTCGTGCTTCGGCACCAGCGCGCTCCTGATCGACGAATAGTCATGTACCAATTGGATCATATCGCCGCGAAAGCCGTCGCTCAATTCCGCTACGGGCCAATACTGTTGTCGTTCGGGATCTACCACAGCAATGGTTTTCGCGCCATTTACCAGCAAATTTGCCAATTTCATGTCGAGCCCTTAATCTAGGTCCAGTTGGTGAGAATTTGTGTCACTGTAGGACCAAATGCGACCACAACCAACCAGGGTTAACCAAAAATAAGTACCAATTGGTTCTATGCAAGAGGCTTCACCGGCAAGGAAGAAAGTCATGGGCGACGTTGAGACCGGCAAGATTTCTGTGAGAGCGGAGGGCGCGCGTGCGCTTGCGAGCTATCTGGAAGAGGCCATCCGCACCGGGCGTTTGCGAGAGGGCGTCAAGCTTCCCGCCGAGCGCGAATTGAGCGAGGAATTCGGCGCGTCACGCGGCGCGGTGCGGCGCGTGCTGGCCGATCTGAAGGGGCGCGGGTTCATCACGCAGGTGGTGGGAAGCGGCACTTTCGTGCTGCCGCAGAAGGACGTCGCCGCAGCGGCGGTGCGTGTGGAAGCGCAGAACGCGCAGGCCGCGCATGGCGCACAAGAGGTCGTGCAGACTAGTCCCGCCGAGCTGATGGAAGCGCGCTTGCTCATCGAACCGCTGATGCCCGGCTTGATCGTGCGTTATGCGACCGCGGCCGATTTCGCGCGGATGGTCGAATGCATCGAGCGTTCCGAAGCCGCGCAGAGCATCGAAGAGTTCGAGAAGTGGGACGGCGAATTGCATAAGACATTCGCGCTGGCCACGCACAACAGCTTTTTTCTGCGCGTGCTCGAACTGACCAACGAAGTGCGCGAGCAGGGCGAGTGGGGCCGGCTCAAACGCAAGTCGCTGACGGCCGAGCGGCGCGCGGAGTATGAGGCGCAGCATCGCGCGATCGTCGATGCGCTGCGCGACCGCGACGCCGACCTCGCGTGCGAATTGCTGACCGGACATTTGAAGCAGATCCGGCACAACCTGTTTGGCGGGTGAGTCCGAGAGTGGGCGCGTCGCGCCGTCACATCCTTCGTGGAAGTATTAGCCCGGTCCGTCGCTCGCGGCCGCGAGGAGCGGCACGACCAGATCGCTGATCGGTGTGGCGATACCGTGAGACCGGGCACGTCGCTGCACGACGCCGTTGCGGCTGTCCCATTCGAGCGGGCGGCCAGCCTCCCGGTCGGCGAGGATCGACGTGCCCAGGTCGGCCGGATAACCACGAAATGCATCGACGATTTCTTGCGGGACTTCGTCGCCGAGTGTCGCGCCTTCCGCACGGGCAACCGCGAGACATTCCTGCAAGTAGGCGAGAGCCAGGCCGGCGATATCGGCTCGTGAGTACATGCCGGCACGGCGGCCCGCCAGAACCATTAAACCTGCGACAGCATTTTGCAAAAGCTTGCGCCACGCGACGGATGTGAAATCGGCTGCTACGTCGACCGAACACCGTGTGCCACTCAATGCCGCAAGGACAAGGCTGGTTTCCGGCGTGTCCGGCAACGTAATGCGAGCTTTGCCGCGTAGCCAGACCGAGGCGTCCGGTTCGCGTTGAGCAGGAAACCAAACCACCGAGGGTAAGACCGGGCTGCCGGGCACATGCGGCGCGACAAGCGCTTTCTGTTCGACGCCGTTTTGCAGCACGCAGACCACGGTGTTCTTGTTGCACAACGCGGAGAGCCACGGCGCTGTTGCGTCGATTTGCGTTGACTTCACCGCGACGAAAACCAGGTCGAACGTGTTGTCGACTTCGGACGGATTGGTGCGCACAGGTCCCGGCACCGCGATGCGGCCGCCGTCGAAGCGCAGTTCCAGCTGTTCGTGCGCCGAGCGGCCGAAAATGGCCGGCGTGCGTCCGACTTCATGAAGCGCCGCCGCTACGGTCGTGCCGATTGCTCCCGGCCCAACCAGGGCGATCGTTGGATTTTCTGACATCGTCATCATCGTCCCGTTTCAATAGTCAGTGTAGTTAGTGCGGGTTGGCCCCATGCCGCGCCGCAGTTTGAGCAGTAGTTCGTTGAGCGACCACGCAGGTTTTAGCACATCGGCGAACGCGCTTCAGGCAGGCAAATCGCCGAGGCCGATTTCTCGATTTGCTGCGGGCCGTCGAGCGCGTCGTACATGTTTGCGGCCAGATGCGAAGTCTAAACTTTTGCCGCTTTGGTCGCTTGATCCAGGGCGGCGATGGCCGGTTTGCGCAGAGCTGAAGGCTCAAATATGCGGACGTAGATCGCGCACCGGGCTGACCGATTCGAGTAGTGACGCAACGTGAAGAATGGTTGACTCAGCCTGCCAACTCCCGACAATCTGCACGTTGATCGGCAGGCCCTCCTTGCTCGTGCCGAATCGCATCGAGATGCCAGGCAAGCCCGTGACGTTCAACGGCACAGTTGCGCCCTGAAGATAGGTGGCATCCACTGTGTGGCCGTTGATCGAGAACGTGTCCACGCCGTGCTTGTGAGCCGGGATCGGAAGCACATGCGTAATCAGCGCGTCGTAATTCCGGAAGTATTCGGCGTATCCGTCTCGCAGACGCTCGGCCGCCTGTTCAGCGTCGATGTAGTCCCTCATCGAAGTGTCGGGCAGCGCCAGCATCGTCTTGGCCATCTTGTAGAGTTCGTCCTCAGCGCGACCTGCTGTCACTTCCGCAAAGGCCGGCTTCATTTCCATGACGTGCAGGCGGTTGAATACGTCGAGAGCGAAGTCACGCTCGAGGGCAGGAATGCGTACAGGCTCCACCACTAGCCCCAAACTTTTGAGCGCTTCCGCCGCCGCCTGCACCGTTGCCGCGACTTGCGGATCGACGGGCCCGAAGCCCGGTTCAACCATCCAGCCCACTCGCAGCGGACGGTCTGGTGAGCGGCCCACGCCGGCATCGAACGGGACGGTACTGCTTGAAAAAGCGTCGTGCCCATCGGGACCGGACAACTGCGAGAACGCGAGCGCCAGGTCGCGGATGCTGCGAGCCATCGGACCCACGTGCCAGAAGCGGCGTGGGGCGCGCGGCCAGATCCCTGTCATGGGCACGCGTCCGTGAGTCGCCTTTAGCGACACGATGCCTGTCTGCGCAGCGGGTCCGCGCACAGAGATCGCCAGATCGGTGCCGAGCCCCAGCGGCGACATACCCGCTGCGATGGCCGCCGATTCGCCGCCGCTGGAGCCGCCCGGAGTGCGCTCCAGATCCCACGGATTATTCGATCGGCCACTGAGCAGATTGTCGCTTTCGATCCAGTACGAGAATTCGGGCAAGTTCGTTTTTGCGAGAAGGATGCCGCCTGCGTTTTTCAGCCGGGCCACGCTAGTTGCGTCGGCGTCAGGAACGCGTCCTTTAAAGATGGGCGAGCCACGTTGCGTCGCCACGCCCGCCGTGTCGATCGAATCTTTTGCGGTGAAGGGCACTCCGTGCAGCGGCCCCAACGCCTTGCCCGACAGCACTGCCGTTTCGGCAGCCCTGGCGGCTTCCAGCGCATCGTCCGCGACCGTCACGATTGCATTGACTTTCGGATCGACCGCGTCGATGCGATCAAGGTGTGCCTTCACGACCTCGACGGGCGAGACTTCGTGTGTGCGGATCAGTTCGGCCAGTCGGGTGGCATCGAGGTAAAGGAGTTCGGAGGTCATGGTTTTTCCTTGGCGGTTGTGGGACGGATTGAGTCGGAACGGATGAGGCTACCTAACAGTAGTTAGGCAACCATTATCAAAAAAATGCCGCTCTTGCGATGCGACGTGTGGGTTGTCTACCTAACGTTTGTTAGGGGCAACTTTAGGCGGTACAATGCGTCAGGTCAACAACTTTTTGAGGAGACTGTCGTGACCATTGCAGCCGTCACCGGCTCAGGGGACCGCATCCTTGCTGCTGCGACAAGAATGGCGCAGGCGCACGGCTATACCGGGCTCAATATTCGGGACCTGGCGCAGGATGTCGGCATTAAAGCTGCCAGCATTTACCATCACTTCGCGAGCAAGGCGGACCTCGCGGCGGCAGTCGCGCGACGCTACTACGAGGACGCGGCCGCTGCGCTGGAAGAACTCTCGGCGGCGTCAGGCGATCCGCTCGTCAGTTTGCGTCGATACCCGGAGACGTTTCGCCGGTCTTTGGAGTGCGACAACCGCATGTGCCTGAGCAGCTTCATGGCCGCGGAATACGACGATCTGCCTGAAGCGGTCAAAAAGGAAGTGCAGGCCTTCGCTGACGTCAACGTGGCCTGGCTCCGTCGGTCGCTGGAGGCGTCTGGCGTCGTCACCGGCGAGGGGAGCCGCGAACGCGCGTGCGCGATTTACGCCGCAGTCGCGGGCGCTCAGTTGATGGCGCGCGGGCGGGCGGACATTGCCTTGTTCGACACCTTGATCGGCACTTACAGGGCAGTCGGCTTGTTGCCAGGGTAAGAGGTCGGACCAACATCGGCCTAATCCGCGAGATCGTCGAAAGCGGACATGTTATTTTTGAGCGCGCGTTGCGCGTTCAAAAATTCTTCGCGGCTTTCGTCGATTCTTCTCCATGTCATTCGTCGGTATGTATGGTGGCGGCAATCCTGCCGCGGCTCGATCTCAAAGGAAAAATGATGACCAAGATGATCTTCGTTAACCTGCCGGTGACGGACCTGGAGCGGTCGAAAGCCTTCTACGCGGCAGTTGGCGCGGTCAATAATCCCGCATTCAGTGACGATACCGCAGCGTGCATGGTGCTCTCCGATACCATTTTCGCGATGCTTCTCACACACGACAAGTGGCGCCAGTTCACCAGCAAGCGGATCGTCGATGCGCACACCGACGCGCAGGTGCTGCTCTGTCTGTCTGCGGATGATCGCGAGCAGGTATCCAGCCTTGTCGAAAAGGCGAGTAAGGCGGGCGGCAAGGCAGACCCTACGCCTGTGCAGGATTTCGGCTTCATGTATGGTCGCAGTTTCGAGGACCCGGACGGTCATATCTGGGAAGTGATGTGGATGGATCCCGAGGCGGTTCCGCCACACGGCTGACGAGTACTTCGCCGGGCAGGAGCCTTCGCGACGAGTCGCGAAGGCCGCGACAGTCCGGCTTCGACAGGAACGGGCACAGACGTTCCGGCAAGCGGCATTTATCTCCCGGCATGCCGGACCGTCGCTGCCCAGAATGCGAATGCAGTCATGCTGACGACGAAACCTAGTGCGCAAACGCCTGGCCACCCTGCACGCGAATAAATCACCGTCGACGATATCGCGCCCAAGCCGCTTCCAGCGGAATAAAAAAGCATGTAGCAGCCGACCAGGCGGGCGTGCGCCTCGGGACGCGTGCTGAATATCATGCTCTGGTTGACGACGTGTATTGCTTGCCCGCCTATGTCAAGAAGTATGACGCCAACAATTAATAGGATCACTGACTTATCGATAAGCGAGATCGGTAGCCATGACGCGCAGAGAAGAACCAGCGCGACGCACGTTGTGGTCTGACCGTGGCCCCGGTCGGTCAAGCTGCCGGCACGTGCCGCCGCCATTGCGCCGAGTGCCCCGACCAGACCGAATGCACCTATGCCCATATGTGACATTGCATGAGGCGGCGCACTTAGCGGTAGAACAAGTGCACTCCAGAAAATGCTGAATGCTGCGAACATGAGAAGACCAAGGAAACCTCGTACCTGCAGTACGCGCTCACGCAGCAGGAGTTCGATCATCGAACGCAGCAGGCCGGCGTAGCTCAATTGCACTCGGGACGGCCGCGGAGTCGGTAGAAAGAGAAGAAGCACAATCAGCATGCCGACAGCGAAAATTGCAGACACGAGGTAGACGGCTCGCCAGCCAGCCACATCTGCCACGACGCCGGCGAGCGATCGAGCCATCAGCAAGCCAACGACAACACCGCCCTGTGCCGTACCGACTACTCTGCCGCGCTCGCTTTCGTTGGCAAGCGCGGCTGCGCATGCGATCAGAACCTGCGTCATTGCCGTGCCGAGCAATCCGACGCCAATCATTCCAGCGAGCAAGGCATGCTGCGATCCTGATAGAGCCACGGCTACGCACGCGATGGCGAGCAAAACCAGCTGGCAGACGATAAGCCGCTTGCGGTTGATCAGGTCGCCGAGCGGCACGACAAACATCAGCGAAAGCGCGCAGCCCACCTGGGTCGCTGTTATCACGCCACCCACATCGGAATGAGAAATATGGAAGTCGTGGGAGATGGCGTCGAGCAACGGCTGGGCGTAGTAGACGTTGGCAACGCTCACCGCACAACACACCGACATCAGGGCGACGAGGCCCGTGGGCATTTCTTTGCGCTCTATCGAGTCAGTGGGCGGATCATGCTGCACTTCGGGGGTACAGGACGTGCTCATGGAAAAGTCGGTTTGTGTAGTTTCAAATTGCAACTACGAAGAGTGTAGGGACAGTTGTTTTAAAATGCAACTTACGATTGAGCTTACGTGCGACCGTCGGTAATGTCGGTCGGGCTCGGACGTTCGCATTGGGATCGAGGAGCGCCAGATGGCCAGACAGAGAAGTCTTGTTGATTTATCGTGCCCCGTTGGCCGGGCGATTGACATCGTGGGAGACAGGTGGGCACTGCTGATAGTTAGAGACGCCTTCGACGGCGTTAGCCGGTTCGGTGAGTTCGTTTCCAGCCTGGGCATCGCCCGCAATATTCTGGCCGACCGCCTCAAGATGCTCGTTGAAAGCGGGGTGTTCGAGGTCGTGCCGGCGTCGGATGGTTCCGGACACCAGGAATACGTCCTGACAAAGAAGGGCGAAGCGCTTTTCCCTGTCATTGTGATGTTGCGTCAATGGGGCGAGGCCAATCTGTTTGCTCCGGGGGAGAAGCACTCTGTACTGGTGGACCGCAAGACGGGACGCGTAATCAAGAAGCAGACATTGAGGCACGACGATGGCCGCTTGCTTAATGCAGCGACCAGCGCGGTCCGAAAGGTGGCGCAGCCGTAACGTTTCTAGCCGTTATTCTCGAAGCGCGAATTTAGCCGCGCCGTCCCAATGTACGCGAAACGCGTATCGCTCGATTCATAAACGACTGGCCGATTACGGCGGCAACGGCACGTCTTCGATCAGCTCGGCTTTTTACAGCGTGCATCCTGCAATCGACGAAACAGCCGCCGCCTTTCGCGCAGTGCAGAGAGCAGTCTGCATAACCTGTTCCCATTCTGCGAAGCGATTGTGCGAAGAGTAGCGCAGTGCGAATAAGCGCATCTACGGACGACTAAATACGATTATTTCGTACGACGATATTATCGACGATTCAGCGATTCGCGACATTACTACTCGACTTTAGGCCGCGCCGACTGCACTGATTATATGAACGCATAACTTGAATATCGCCAGGCACTCTGTTGCTGCGCGAGGGCAGGGTGCGCGAATCCGGCTCGGGCGAAGTAACGCAACCTACCGTCCGGGCCGGCGGCTGAATCAACGAAAAGCGTACCGTGAGCGGCTTCGCAAAACGGATGTGTTCAGGATGTATTCATCCAGGCGGGCTGGAGGTAGTCGATGAGAGTTCGATACAGCGAATGTCCAGCGAACCATTCCGAGCTGTTCTTCTCGGTCGTGATCGCCAACTACAACTACGGTCGCTTTCTCCGGCAAGCGGTGGAAAGCGCGCTGACGCAGGATTGGCCGCACGTCGAAGTCATCGTCGTCGACGACGGCTCGACCGATAACTCCGCGGAAGTCATTGGCTCGTTTGGCGAAGTGATTACGGCCATCTTCAAGGAGAACGGTGGTCAGCGTGAAGCGAACAACGTGGGTTTCGCGAAGAGTTCGGGCGACGTGGTGATCTTCCTCGATGCGGACGACGTTCTGGTGCCCGGCGCACTGCGCTCGATCGCCTCGGTGTGGCGCACCGGCCTCACCAAAGTGCAGGTATTGATGGAGCGAGTCGACGCACACGGGCGTCCCATACACAATGACAACGCCATTCCGAAGATTCGAAACGTGATTCCAAAGGTCCCGCCGGGACTCTCGCCGGAGGCGATCCGTCAGTGGGCATACAGGACGTCGGAGTATCCCACGCCGCCCGGTTCGGGAAATGCGTGGGCGCGCAGCTTCCTCAGAAAGATCTTTCCACTGGACGCGAGTTGCGATTCGTTCACGGATTCGACATGCATCGCGATGGCTCCCTATATGGGCGACGTCGAGACGATTCCCGCGCCTTTGGTGCTCTATCGCATGCATGGCGAGAACGATAGCGCGATGAGCGCGAACACGAATAACTTCGGCCGCGAGATTGCGCGCGCGCTCAAGCGACACCATGCCGCGTGCAAAGCCTGCGCCATGACCGGCAGGCCGCCACCGCCGATTAGCACGCTGTTCTGCGCACCGCATTTGCTTCAATTGCGAGTTGCTTCTTTGCGGCTGACACCGGAAAAACATCCGCTGCCCGGCGACAGCCGATTGCGCGCCCTGCGCGACGCATTGTCCATTCCCTTTCGCCCGAACTTCGAGCGAGCCGCGTTTCGTTGCCTGATTGCGGGATGGAGCATCGTCACGTTGCTCGCCCCCATGAACATTGCAAGATCGCTCATCCGGCGCCGATTCGTTTGAACGTATCCGGTCGGTCAGATCGCCTTGAGCTCTTGCCGGGAAGTCACCATGAAAGAAATGAACGTTGTGATCTGCAACTACAACTATGAAGAGTATCTGGCACAGGCAATAGATTCCGCGCTCGCGCAGGACTACATGAATACACACGTCATCGTCATCGACGACGGATCGACGGATGGATCGCGCGCCATCATGCAAGCCTACGCCACGCGCATAACGACTATTTTCAAGGACAACGGCGGGCAGGTCTCTGCCTACAACCTGGCGCTTCAGCGGCTCAAGACGGGCTATGTTCTGTTTCTCGATTCGGACGACGTACTCTATCCCGGCGCAGTGACCGAAGTGATGCAGAGCTTCGAGAGAGAAAACGTGGCAAAGGTGCAGTTCCGGCTGGATGTGATCGACTGCACCAGCAAATGTACGGGAGTTTATGTACCTCACTCGTTAGCCGACGGCGACTGTTTGAAACCTCTGCTCGACGGATGGCTGTACCCGTCACCGCCTGCGTCCGGCAACGCGTATAGCGTCAGTGCGTTGCGAAAAATCTTCCCCGTACCAGAGACGGCCAAGAGCCGGTATGGCGCGGATTTCTACGCGATTTACGGGGCGGCTCTGGTTGGAACAGTATTGAGCATTCCAAAGTCGCTCGGCGGTTACCGCGTGTATTGCGGAGCGCGAGGCGCTACGTTTGCTAATTCGGAGCAGACCGACAGGGCGCCTAAAGCATTCACGTCGCGGTGGGCGACTCTGCGCGAAATAGCATCGCGCCGCCTGGGCATGCAGTTGCCACGGGACTTTCACGATTTCGCGCTTGAAAGGGCGTATTTCTGCGCGAGCGTCTACAACGCGCCGCTGACGGCCCGCTGGCGCTGGATGTTAAAACATTCGCATGCTTATCTCCATGCGATCGTGGCAAATCCATTCTGGAGCCTGAAGAAAAAGCTCGGGACGCTCGCGCTTTCCAGTCTTTGTCTCGTTCCATATTCACCTATTGCTGATTACGCAGTCCGTTATATTTGCAACCCGTTAGCTCGCAATCACACCGCTAAAAAAGGAGTTCGCGTTGTTAGCGAAGCACGAGCGACGCACTTATAGGAGCGAGGTGCGTCACAGAACCCGGCCGTGCTTTATACCGTGAACACCTCAAGGCTTTGAGGATCGCTATGAAAGACGAATTACTGACGAAAGACGTGGCGCGCAGCTTTCATGACGCGGAGCTACTGTCCGTGACACATGATCGCGCCAGGTCCGAATTACGCACGACGTTCGCGCTGAGGGGCGACAACGTGCGAGCAATAACCTGCGAAGGAATACATGCGCTGAGGGCGGCAGACATCATTCGTCACAACGTGGTGTCGAGGGTATTGCTATCTTCGTGGCATCGATTCGCGGAGGGTGAACTGGCAGCGAAAGTCAACTGGGCGAATTCACTCGATGGCACCGAGGTCCGGCTTGGTTCGCCTTCCATGACGAGGTATGAGACGAGCATCGCCAGTGGGGATTGGAATCTGCTGGTGATCGAGCCGTCATATGGCGCGGAGATCGTCGTGATCTGCGACCGGGTAGCTTTAACCGCTTGCGTTGACGATGAGTCATGGTTGATGAGTCATGGCTGACGGCGCGCGTTTTTTAGATCGTTAGTGTTGAACCGGCGTGCGGAAGACCCATGCCGGGCGAGCGAGCAGACAAGCTCGGCGCGGTCGAAAGTAGTCCCTCTCTTTTAAGGCGGAAGGCACCGATGAATGCGACGAACCTCCTTCTCGAACGCGTCATCAACCAACGATTTGTATCGGCTGGCATCCAGCAACTTTTTGCGGGGATGAATCCACTACACGACCTGGATGCACAGCGAATCTGGACCGGCGATGGCCTCGTCTCTTTCGATGCGTTCGACACTTTAATAACAAGGCCCTTGCGGCGACCCTCCGATCTGTTCCTCGTGGCGGGATATCGGCTGCAACGCGAATTTGGTTCTGTCGTCGAGCCGGGCGAATGGATGGCGATCAGGCAATCGGCGGAGTGGAGGGCACGCAAGGCCCGTGTCGAGCGTGAAGTGACGCTCGACAACATTTATGCGGAGATCGCAGAGTCGGTGGATTTGCCACGCGAATTCCTGTGTGCGGCGCAGGCCATCGAAGTCGCGCTCGAAAAGCGCTTGTTACGTCCCATAACCGGCATGGTCGAGATATTCAATCGCTTGTCGGCATTGGGAAGAACGGCAATTATTTCGGATATCTACTTTTCACGATCGGATCTGGAAAGCATGCTCAGCGGTTGCGGCGTGCGCGTGCAGCCGGGGCAGTTGTTCATTTCATGCGAGAACCGTCGTACCAAGAGGAGTGGGACTCTCTTTTCGGATGCGAAAGGCAGTGGAGTCAAACACCTGCACGTCGGAGACAACGTATTCTCCGATGTATTCCAGGTATGGCGCGTAGGCGGTCGTGCCGCGCCGTTCTTCAAGACTGCGCCCGGGCGGCTCGAACGCGAACTGGACAAGGCGGCGATCGAGCCGCCGCTGCTTGGGTCTGCTCTGTCGGGAAGCGCGCGCACGGCGCGGTTGCGCGTCAAGCCCATCAGCGACCACGACGAGACGCTCGCAGAGGTATCGGCTGGCTTCGTGGGTCCGTTGCTGCTCGCGTTTGTCGTGTGGATTCTCATAGAGGCGAGACGCAGGAAAGTCGATCGATTGTTTTTCCTCGCGCGTGACGGCCAGATACTTTTATCGATTGCGAAAAAGATAGTAAGCGCATACGGCTTGCCGATCGATCTGCGATATCTGCACGTGTCGCGGCAATCGCTTCACTTGCCTGCTGTTCTGGACATATCGGAAGGCGACCTGAGCCATTTCGGTTTCAAGGCAGGCAATTCGCTCGCGGACGTATTCAGAAAATTCGATCTGGATATCAATCACACGGCCATCGCCGGTTTGCAGGAACGTCTTGGTATTCGCTCCCCGCATGCCGCGATGAGTCGCGCTGAAGTAGAGCAGTTGATCCGGTACATCCAGACCGACGATCAGGTTCGCGATCTGATCAACGCGTCCGCTTCTTCTGCGCGACGGCTACTGCTCGACTATCTGGAGCAGCACGCATTCTTCGCGGACGGTAACGTCGGTGTCGTCGATATTGGATGGCGCGCAAATTTGCAGCGCTCGCTGGCAAAGGTTGCGTGCAGCCGGGAAGCAGGCTTCGACCGACGCCTCTCGGGCTTTTACTTTGGCCTCTATCATCGCCCGGAAAACTGCGGCAGCCTCGATGACTATCTCAGCGAGTCCGTGGGAGAGCCTATCAGACCGCTGATTCGCGCGCCCATTTTCGAAGCCTTGTGCGCGGCGGATCATGGCACGACGACCGGATACACGCGGGCGGACGACGGCTCTGTCTTTCCAAAGCTTCTCACTCGCGACAATCCGCAGGCGCTGGAATGGGGTTTGAAAATCCAACAGGATGTCATCAACGCTTATGTCGATGATGTGCTGGCCGTCCTGACGGCGGCTGAAATCGACATACTGGATTGTATGGACGGCTTGGCGCGCGGGGCGGCCGTCGTGACGAGCCAGGTGATAGGCTCGCCGTCACGTAAAGAGGCCATCGCGCTAGGCTCGTTTCCGCATGCGAGCGATCAGTTGCATAACGTGTTTGGGCAAGTCGCGCCTCCGTTGCCGCTCAGCGCGCGCAAGTGGATCTCGAGACTGGTAGCGCGTGATGGCGAGCCGATGATTTCCGAATGGCCTGAGGCAAGCGTGGTTCGCGCAGCGCCGCCGCTTACGGCTGGGATGATGCTGGGCGGTCTCAGCGTGGCGAGATGGTTACGCAGGCGTCTGTAGCCCGCCGGCTTCTGAAGAGGAGAAAACGACTAACAATATTCGATGCTTTGCTATGGCGGCGCAGTGCTAAACACGTCGTTATGTTTTCAAAGTACACAACATCGCATGGGAGGGTGACGCAATACGGACGGAATTCGTCGTTATAACGGCATGCCGGTGCACATTGCATACGCAGCGCATATCGTTAGAAGGATTGATTCGTTGGAGAACAGCAAAGTTTTTACTTAGGCTGCGGGATGTATCTCCACACATCCTTCCCGATGACTCATGACGTCTCCCGCCGCATGGCCGACCTGACTTCCATCCGCAACAGCTATGTCGCCGCGCAACCGTCCCGCGTAGGCGTTTCTCAAGCGACGCTGTACATCTGGCTCTCGTGGATAATTCCCGCGGTCGTCGTGCTGCTGTGGGAAACCGCGGCGCGCGTCGGATTCATTGCGCCGCAAGTGCTGCCTGCTCCGAGCAGCGTGCTTGAAACCGCCGTCAACCTGGCCCGTAACGGCGATCTTTTCGTTCATCTCGGTGTGTCGCTGCTGCGCGCCGCGGGCGGGTTCGTAATCGGCGGAACGCTCGGTCTCGCGCTTGGTGTCATCGTCGGCTTTTCGCCGCTTGCACAGGCGCTTCTCGACCGCTCCGTTCAGATGGTGCGTGCGGTTCCGTTCCTCGCCATGCTGCCGCTCGTGATCGTCTGGTTCGGCGTCGGCGAAGTCGCGAAGATTTTCCTGGTTGCGCTGGCGGTACTCTTTCCGATCTATATCAACACGATGCTCGGCATTCGCCAGATCGATCCGAAGCTCATGGAGCTTGGCCGCGTGGTCGGACTCGAGCGGGCCGCGATCGTGCGGCGAATCATTCTTCCGGGCGCGATGCCGTCCATTCTCACGGGCGTGCGCTACGCGCTCGCGCATGCGTGGCTCGCGCTGGTCATCGCCGAAACGCTCGCAACGACGAAGGGCATTGGCTTCCTCGCGATGGATGCCCGCGAATTCCTCAATACGAACGTCATCATCCTCACGATGATCATTTACGCGATCATTGGCGTCGTCGCGGACGCGCTGGTGCGTCTGCTCGAAGGCCGCTTCCTCTCGTGGCACGCGAACTACACGAAAGGAGCGCGCAAGTGAATCAGCCTACCGCTCCATCTCGCGATCGCGCTGCGGCAGCGCCTTCACACGAACGCGAACGCATCGGTACTCAAGCATTGGCCGTTTCAGTGCGTGGACTAAAGCGACGCTATGGCAGCCGCGTCGTGATCGACTCGCTCGACCTCGACATCCAGAAGGGCGAATTCGTCGCGCTGCTGGGTGAAAGCGGTTGCGGCAAGACGACGCTGCTGCGCGCGTTGGCCGGACTCGATCAGCCGGACGCGGGGACGATTCGCGCGCCGGAACGTCCGTCCGTCGTGTTCCAGGAACCTCGCCTTTTGCCGTGGGCGCCGCTGTGGGAGAACGTCGCGCTCGGTCACGAAAGGACGATTGGCCGCGACGGCGCGGCGCGCGCTCTCGCCGAAGTCGGACTCGCCGGCCGTGAGGACGACTGGCCGCGCAACCTCTCGGGCGGCCAGGCTCAGCGCGTGGCGCTGGCACGCGCGCTTGTTCCCGATCCGGCGCTGCTGCTGCTCGATGAACCGTTCGCAGCGCTCGACGCGCTGACCCGCATCAAGATGCACGGACTCGTCAAAGAGCTTGTCGCGCTCCACCAGCCAGGCGTGCTGATCGTCACTCACGATGTCGACGAAGCGCTGACGCTTGCAGACAGGATCATCGTCATGCGCGCAGGCCGCATCGCGGCCTCGTTCCGCCCCAAAGACCACGCCGGCACGCTGCGGTCCATTCTGCTCGAAGAGCTGGGCGTTCAGTCTCATTGACCCGTTTCCCGTCAAACCGAAGGATCTCAAAGGATGAATGATTCATTGCTGAGCCGCCGCCAGTTGCTGCGCGCGGCGGGCGGCCTGCTGGCCGGCGCTGCCGTGGGCGGCCTCGTTCCGGCGCAGGCAGCCGAACCGCGCAAGCTCACACGTAATACGGACACCGTACGAATCGGCTGGGGCTACGGCAGCCTGCCCGACATCGCCAAACAGCGCGGCGTGTTCGAAAAGACGCTCGCGGCCGAAGGCATCAAGGTCGAATGGATCGGGCCGTTCCCGAACCACGCGCCGTCGATTCAGGCCGTGGTCGGCGGCAGCGCGGACTTCGGTTTCTGGGGATCGACGACGCCCGCGCTCGCCGCAATGCTGGCCGGCTCGCCGATCGTCTTCAATGCGTTCGATATCTATTCGCCGCGCTCCACTTCCATCATCGCGAAGAAGTCGAGCGGCATCAACTCGATTGCGGATCTTGCGGGCCGCAAGGTCGCCGTCAACCGCTCCGGACTCGGCGAATTTCTGCTTATCGCCGCGCTGGAGAAACATCGCATCGACCGGGACAAGGTGCAGTTCGTCTATCTGAATCCGCCCGACGCCGCACCGGCTTTCGCGCAAGGCCGGGTCGACGCCTGGTCGATGTGGTCGCCGGGCGTGGACATCGCGCGTTTCTCGAACGACGCGAAGGACATATTTAACGAAGGCCGCGACCTGGATTTCCTGATCGACTATAGCTCGCTGGTCACGCGCCGCAAGTTCACCGAAGAGAACTCCGAGCTGATCCGCGCGGTCATCGATGCGTATTACGTTGAAGGCACATGGCAGTCGTCGCACTCCGTCGAAGCGGAGCAGCTCGTGCAGCGCGAGGGCAAGTATCCGGATCAGGTGCGCGACTATCTCGCCGGCCTCAAGCGCGTGAACCAGTTCCACGAGGCAGACGACGCCGCCTTCATCGCGCAGTTTCAGCGCGCCGCCGACTGGCTCGCGGAGCGCAAGATCATCAACTCGCGCATCAAGGTCGCGGACTACAGCATCAGAGTTTGAACACGGGCGAGCGCATGACTGACACCAGCAACATCAAGGAAGCGGGGTCCACGCAGTGGATTTCGCCGCTGAGCGTGAAGCTCGGCTTCGCGGAGATTATTGCCGACATCGCCGCGACAGCCGCGGCGCGCGAACGGGAACATCGTCTGCCGCACGACGAGATCGCGAGACTCAAAGCGATCGGCTTCGGCGCGTTGCGTCTGCCGTCCGATAGAGGAGGGCATGGCGTGTCGCTCAGCGAATTGTTGGTCGTAGCCCGCGACGTGGCCGCCGCAGATTCGAATATCGCGCATGCATTCCGCAATCATCTGTGGCAAGTGGAAACGGCGCTCAGGAAGCGCGATCATCCGTTCCATGCACACGTCCTCGCATTGAGCGCGCAGAAAAAAACCGTCGGCCTGAGCTTTACCGAAAGCGATGTGAAGGCGGCCGGCGCGCGTCCGACTCAAGTGTTGAGCCGGCTCGAATGGGACGCTTCGCGCGACCTGTACGTCGGCTCGGGAGAGAAGGTGTACGCGACGGGCAATCTGTACAACGACGCGTTCGTCGGCCTCGCGGTGGAGAGCCGCGCGGGGCGAACCGTGCAATATGTGCTTGAGCGAAGCGCAGGCGTCAACAACGACGACGACTGGCAAGGTTTCGGCCAGCGGCTGACCGGCTCGGGCACGGCCCGCTTTCGCGACGTCACCGTGCCGGCGGCGCATCTTTATCCGCTCGATCCGCCGGCGTCCGAACACGCCGCGCCGTGGGGATTCACGTTCCATCAGGTCTATCTGACCAATTGCATTGCGGGTATCGTGCGCCGCGTTGCGCTGGACGCCGTCGACGTGCTGCGCACGCGCGGCCGCAACTTCTATCACGGCGAAGCCGAGCATCCCGCCGACGAACCCGTGCTTCAGTCGCAACTCGGCCGAATCCGCGCGTATGCGGCGAGCGTCGAAGCCACCGCCGATCGCGCTGTGGCTGCCTTGCAGCGCGCCTGGGACGCTTACGGCACGGACGGCGAATACGAGGCCACGCTCGCTGCCACCTTTGCAGCGTCCGAGGCCAAGGTCGTGATCGACGACCTCGCGCCGCAGATCGCAAGCTGGCTGATCGATCTCGGCTCGGGCTCGGTCGTCTCGCGTGTCGGCGCGCTCGACCGGCACTGGCGCAATATCAAGGTCATCGCCTCGCACAATCCGCGGCTCTATAAGGAGCGTTTGCTTGGACAGAATTTGCTGACCGGTCAGTTGCCGCCTACCGGTGCGTTTTTCTAGGCGTGCATGAAAGCGCCCGCGCGCGTGCCACGATGTGACATGACGGGCGGGCGTTTGACTTTCGGCGGTGGCGTTGTGTTCAGTCCAGCAGGCGGCGAACGCGCGGCATGACTTCCTCGGCGAAGCGGGCCATGTCGGCTTCGAAAGGCTGGAACTGCAGCATGAACAGTTCGATGCCCGCGCGATGGAACTCCGCAATGCGCCGCGCGACCGTATCGTAATCGCCGACAAGGCCCGCAGCCGTGCCGCCGTTCGATCCGACGCGCGCCGAGCGCGCGAACGTCTGATGCATCACCGCGTTGGGATCGATGTTGGCTTTTTGCCGTTCCCGTAGCGGCTTGTCGAGTTCGGCCAGCGCGAACAGGTGCTCGAGATGAGCGTCGGCCTCGGACTGCGTCTCGCGTGCAATCACGAACGCCGACAGGCCGAAGCGCAACGCATCGTGGCCGGCCGGACGGGGGCGGGCGGAGACATCGGCGATAAGAGCCGCCACGTCGTCATGCGGCTGTCCGTTGATGAACCACACATCGCCGTGCGCGGCCACCAGCGAACGCGCAGGCTCCGACTCTCCGCCGACATAGATGCGCGGCCGCGCGCGGAACGGATCGGCCGGACGCAACTGATAGTCGTCGATACGGAAGTTGTCGCCGCGATGCGTGAGCGCTTCACCGCGCAGCAACGCATCGACGACGGTGATCCATTCGCGGCCGTACGCGTAGCGTTCGTCATGTTCCGCAAAGCCGATGCCGGCGCGTTCGAGTTCGGGGCGATTCCATGCGTTCACGAGATTGATTGCGAAGCGTCCGCCGCTGATGTGCTCGATTTGCTGCGCCATCTTCGCGAGCACGGCCGGATGGTACAGATACGGCTTGATCGCGGCGATGATCTCGATGCGCGACGTCAGCGCCGCCAATGCAGCCGATGCTGTCCACGCCTCGAGCTGGTCGAGCGAAGGATCGTGCGGATTGATGGTGTGCTGCGCGACGAGCACCGAATCGTAGCCGAGACGCTCGGCTTCCAGCACGAGAGCCTTGTTGCGCGCCCATGAAGCGTCGTAGGGTTCCGCGGGGTCCTGCAGCGCCGCACGGCTGCCATGTACGAGCGCCCAGACGCCGAAGCGGAGAGGTTGGGACATTGCGCGAGTAACCCCGAGGACGGAACAGGAAGGATGCCTATGTTAAAGGCCGCACGCGTGCGCCGTTCCAATTTCTATCGATATGCAATTGCCGTATTGGCATTTGCAGCGCGTCAACGCACGTACCTCTAAGAAGCTTGCGACGAATCTCACATTCCCTTCTTCACATCCTTGCTCGACGGGTTTGTCAGCATCGCGCCCGCGATAAAGTCGAAGAGATAATCGGCGCGTGGCGCGAACGACGGCTGGTCGACGACCCAGCCGAGTGCCGACATCAGCGCGAACAGGTCGACACCGTTCATGTCGGCGCGCGCGGTTCCCTCGGCCTGAGCGCGGAGCAATAGTCGCTCGCCCGCCGAGTGCACCGCTGCGCAGGAAGCGTAAAGCGCGGACTCAGGGTCCGCGTGGGCGCTCGCCATCAACGCGACAACGCCGTTATAGCTATGGACGAATGCGACGCCTTCGCGAAACCAGGACACGAGCGCTTCGTCAGGTGGACTCGACGCTTCCAGTTCCGCCGCCTTTTGCGTCAGCGCGTCCAGATGCTCGCGCAGCAACGCCTCGAACAACGCTTCTCGCGTCGGGAAATGGCGCAGCACGGTTGCCAGTCCGACGTCGGCGCGGCGCGCGATATCTCGCATGGACGCATCGGCGCCATGTTCGCTGATGACGTCGCGCGCGACTTCAAGTAGATGGCTGTAGTTCTTTCTGGCGTCGGCTCGCATGATTTTCTTGACAAGTGGATCAGTGATCCATATATTTGACTCAGGATGTGGATCAGTGATCCATAAGATACAGCGCTTTTGTTCAAATGGGAATAGCGGCGCTGCCCGACACCACGAAAGGAGAAGTCATGGGAAAGCTAGACGGTAAGGTTGCAGTCATCACGGGCGGTTCGAGCGGCATGGCGCTGGCGAGCGCGAAGCGGTTCGTTGAAGAAGGCGCGTATGTGTTCATCACGGGCCGCAGGCAGGAGGCGCTCGACGAGGCCGTCAAGCAGATTGGCCGCAACGTGACCGGCGTGCGCGGCGACGCGGCCAATCTCGACGACCTCGACCGCCTGTTCGATACAGTCAAGCGGGAGAAGGGCAAGATCGACATCCTGTACGCAAGCGCCGGCACGGGCGAAGCGCTGCCGCTGGGTCAGATTACCGAGCAGCACTTCGATGCGGCCTTCGACCTGAATGCGCGCGGCACGCTGTTCACGGTTCAAAAGGCGTTGCCGCTCTTCAACGACGGCGGATCGATCTTCATGACCGGATCGATTGCGTCGATCAAAGGCTTCCCTGGTTTCAGCGTGTATGCGGCGAGCAAGGCGGCGCTGCTCGCGTTCGCACGCGGCTGGCTCAACGAACTGAAGGGCAGGAATATCCGCGTGAACGTGCTGAGCCCGGGGCAGATCGCCACGCCGATTCAGGAACAAGTCTTCGACGAAGAGACGAAGCGGCAGTTCGAATCGCTGGTGCCGCGCGGAAAGATGGGTCGTCCCGAGGAAATCGCGACGGTTGCGCTGTTTCTCGCTTCAGACGATTCGAGCTTCGTGAATGGTGTGGAGTTGTATGTCGACGGCGGCACGTCGGCTATCTGAGATCGCGCCGATAAGCGTGTAGAAGTGGCTATCGACTTGATGAAGGTGGTCCAAGTACTTCCATAAATCCGGATTCCTTATCATATTGAATGGAGTATTCGCATGAGCTATTCGATTATTGGCTTTGGCGCGGTAGGCCAGGCGCTCGCCCGAGCGTTTGCAAGAAAGAACATCGAAGTGACCGTCGCCGGCCGGCGCCCGCCCGAGAGCCTGACGCAGCAGGCAAGAGCGATCGGCCCCACCGTTGTCCCGAAGACGCTGCAAGACGCCATCGCGTCCGACATCATCTTCCTGGCCATTCCGTTCTGGGAACATCGGGAAGTCGCGAAGCTGATCCCGAACTGGCAGGCCAAGACGATCATCGACGCCACCAATGCTTTCGGTGTTCCCGTTGAGGAACTGGACGGTCAGCCGTCGTCCGCGGTTATCGCCAAAGCGTTCACCGGCGCCCGGTTCGTAAAGGGCTTTAACCATCTGCCCGCTGGAGTTCTTGCGTCTGATCCGAACGTGAACGGCGGCAGCCGCGTCGTGTTTCTGTCGAGCGATGACGAAAAGGCGGTGGCACCGGTCGCGGCTCTGGCCGAACAACTCGGCTTCGCGCCGATCGCGCTCGGACCGCTCAAGAATGGCGGCTCGCTCGTGCAGGCCAAGGGTAATACGTGGGCCGAACTGATCTTCAAGGATCTCGTCAAGTTCAAATAGCGGCGGGTCGCGGGAAAGTCGCAGCGGCCACGCGCATTGCATTGCTAAACGCGTGGCCGTGATCCGCACAGCTCCTATCTCAGCGCTTGCCCGACACCACAGCCGCTCCCACGTTTCCTACCGCGTTCGCTCAGCCAAGCGCCACAACAGCAATTTCGACCAGCAGCTCAGGCGCGGCAAGTTTGGCCTGCACCGTCGCGCGGGTCGGCGCGCAGCCTTGCGGAACCCACGCGTCCCAGACCTCGTTCATGCCGGCGAAGTCGCGCGAAATATCCGCGAGCCAGACTTGCGCGGAAACGAGCCGCGTCTTGTCGATGCCGGCCTTCTCCAGAAAGCCGTCGATTTTCTCCAGCACTTTGGCGGTCTGAATCTTCACGTCGGGCGCATGATCCGCGGAAGTCTGGCCGCCGATAAACACGAGGCCGGCAGCCTTCACGACGCGGCTCATACGTTGATTGGTTTCGATACGAACAATATCGGTCATGACAATTTCTCAGGTTGAGGTCGAACGAAGCCGCCGCGCATGCTCGCGAAGCGCGCACGACGGAACAAAAAACAAAACCGCTTAATGCGTCGCGAGTTGCGCGGCGCCGGCGTGAGAGGGCGCCGCGTTGCGCTCGAAACGATCGATCGCGAACGCGTCGAGCGAAAGGCTCGGTGTGCCGTCGAGCATCAGTTCGGACACCAGCTTGCCGCAACCCGGTCCCAACTGAAAACCACTGCCGCAATAGCCGAACGAGTAATACAGATTCGACGCCTCGCGGCTCGCGGAAATCACCGGTAGTTCGTCTTCGGTGAACGCTTCGACGCCGGCCCATGCGCGGTTCACGCCCAGATCACGCAGATGCGGAAAGAGGTCGGTCACGGTCCGGGCACTGCGCACGAGCCGCACGAAATCGACCTCGCCGTGACGATTCGCCAGATCGGCAATGCCGATCAGTTTTCCGCCGATCACGACCGTCCCGTTGTCGAACTGCTTGAACGACAGCGGCCTGCCGGTTGCGCCGAGCGTTGCGCGGCAAAAGGGCGCGACGCGATGCGTGACCATCAGCATCAGACCTTCGGGATGAACGGGGACTGGCTCGCCGACCTGCCTGGCCAGTTCGCCGGACCACGCGCCTGCGGTGACGAGCAGTTTCTCCGCGCTGAACGTGCCGCGCGGCGTGTGCGCGAGCCAGCGCGTGCCGCGTTGTTCGATGCGGCGCACGGCGGTGCCTTCGAGAAAACGCGCGCCAAGGCGCTGTGCGGCGAGCCGGAAAGCCGTCGTGGTCCGATACGGCAACGCGTAGCCGTCGCGCTCCACCCAGATACCGCCGGTCACATGCCGCGCAAGCGCCGGTTCGAGTTCGAGCACGGTCTCGCGGTCAATGACCTTTTCATGCGTGAAGCCCCGCGATTCGAGTAGCGCGACTCGCTCGCGGCATACCTGAAGTTCGTCGTCGGTTTCGGCGATCTTCAACTGGCCGGATGCAACGAAGCCGCCGTCTTCGCCGAGCAGATCGGTCATGCCGTGCCAGATTTCACGCGACATCAGCGCAAGCGGAATCTCCGGCAGCGGACGGCCTAACGTCCGCACGCCGCCCGCGTTGACCCCCGACGAATGACGCGCGACGTAATCGGCTTCCAGCACGATCACCTTCGCGCCGCGACGCGCCAGGTGAAACGCGCTGCTCGTGCCGTGCAGCCCGCCGCCCACCACAAGCACATCGGCTTCCTGCGTGACGGTCGTGTCATTCACCGGCGAGTTCTCCGAGCGTGAGCGGCTTGATCGGCGGACGGATGCGGTAATAGCCGACTTCGGCGGGCGAGACGCGGCGCGCATCGGCGATTACTTCGGTCACCGTAAGACCGCACATGCGTCCCTGGCACGGTCCCATGCCGCAGCGTCCGAACGACTTCGCCTGATTCGGTCCGACGCAGCCGAGTTCGACGAACTGGCGCAATTCCCCCGCAGTCACTTCTTCGCACCGGCACACGACGGTCTCGTCGCGCGGAATGCGGTTGATGTCGCGCGGACGGTACAGGCTGTCGAGAAACGGCCGAATGCGCATCACACCGGCGAGCGCGCGGCGATGTTCGACGGCTTCGGCGTCGCGTGTCGCCGCGGTCAGCGCGCCGAGTTGCGCGGCCACCGCGAGGCCCGCGAGCGTGCCCTGCAATGCGGCCGCCTGCGCGCCGCCGATGCCCGCGCCATCGCCCGCGATGAAGATGCCCGGCACGTCCAGCTCGCCCCATGCGTCGACCTTCGGCGTGAAGCACAGTTGAGCGTTGTCCCAGCGATGCGCCGCGCGCAGCGCCTGCGTGAACTGCGTGTTCGGCACCACGCCCTGATGCAACAGGATCACATCGGCTTCGATACGATGCGCTTTACCGTGGCTCGTGAAGTGCAGCGCGGCGGCGCGCTCGACCTGATCGCTGCCGATGCGCCCCTCGACGCGCAGATCGTCGGCGGCCTCGAAGATCGGCACGCTCGCGTCGCGCAACGTGCGAATCAATTGCAGGCCCTTGCTGAGAAACGGCCATGCGCGCAGCGCGGCGAACATGTGACGTTTCGCGCGCCAACGGTCTTCATGACGCGTGGTATCGACGAGCGCGCGGATCGGCACGCCCGCACGCACATACTGCCAGCCGAGCAGATACAGCAGCGGTCCGCAGCCGGCCAACACCGGCGGCGCGGCAGGCACTTCGCCCGCGCTCTTCAACAGAATCTGCGCCGCGCCCGCCGTCAGCACGCCGGGCAGCGTCCAGCCGGGAATCGGGAAGGGCCGTTCCAATGCGCCGCTCGCGAGAATCACGCGCTGCGCGTCGAAGCTGCCGATCTTGCCGTCCTTCAGATAATTGACGCCGCGCTCGCGCGTGACCTGCCACACGGTCGCATTGGTCAGATGACGCGCGCCGGAGGCGGCGAAGGCCTCGGCAAGCGCCGCGCCCGCTGCGTAGTCGGGGCCGAGAATCTCCTTGCGGCGCGCATCGGCGCGGCCGATCGCGCGATAAATCTGGCCGCCTACGGCGTCCTGCTCGTCGATCAACACAGTCTTGAGCCCGGCGCGCGCCGCGCGCGTGGCCGCGCTCATGCCGGCAGGACCGGCGCCGACCACGACGACGTCGACGGCTTCGGAAGCGAACTCGGAAGCGAACTCGGAAGCGAAATCAGCGGCCATGTGCGTTCTCCATCGGTGCGTCGGCGAAGCTCACGGGCGGCAGATCGCGCGCGCCTTCCTGCGAGCGGATACGCATGCCCGCCTTGACTTCGACCATGCAGGCCTGGCGGCTCGGCACGCCGTCGATCTCGACGAGGCAATCGAAGCACGCGCCCATCATGCAGAACGGCGCGCGCGGTGCGCCCGAAACCGGCGTCGCGCGAAAACGCGATACGCCCGCCGCGAGCAGGGCCGCGGCCACTGAACGACCACCGGGCACGGTAAGCGGCTGATCGTTGAACCAGATGGCGACGTTGGTGACGGCCGCGCCTTCAGCGCCGGGCAGCACCTTGAAGAGCGTGTGAGGCGGTGTGTGAGTCGATTGAGTAGTCATGTCGGATTCAGTGTGCGGAAATCAGTTCTCTCGCGTGCTCGAAGCGTTGCGCGGAGAAGGTGGGCAACTCGTCGGGCATGGCCGCGCCCATGATCCACGGCGCGACGCGCAACGCATGCGCGGCCGCGAGCGTCACGCCGCTATGGCACGTAACGACGAACGCGCCCGGATGCGCTTCGGACTGGTCGTAGATCGGAAAGCCGTCAGGGCTATAGACGCGCAGCGCCGCCCACATGCGCACGAGCCGCACGTGTTGCAGCATCGGAAAAGCGCGCACGCCGCGCCGGGCGATGTCGGCCAGCACATGCGTCGTGGTGAAATCGTCGAAGCCGACTTCTTCCATCGAATCGCCGAACTGCACGCTGCCTTCGTCGGTCTGGCGCACGTTGAGCGTCGGATAGTGGAGAAACGGCGCGACGCGCTCGCTCACCAGCACTTGCCCGCGATTCGGCGCAACCGGTGCATGAAGTCCCACGAACGGCGCGAGCGTGCGATTGCCGAGTCCTGCGGCGAGCACGACCTTAGCAGCGCGATACGTGCCGCGTTTTCCATGCACGACAAAGCCGTGTCCTTGAGCTTCGATGCGCGCCGCGCGCTCGCCCGAGACGAGCTTCACGCCGCGCGCCTGCATCGCCGTGTGCAGCGCGCGCAGCAGCTTGAGCGGGTTCACGTGGCCGTCCATCGGCGTGTAGCTTGCGCCGATCACCGCGGGCCCGACTTGCGGAATGCGCGCGCGGACTTCGGCGGCATCGAGCATCTGATATGGGTAATCGCCTAGCTCGGCTCGCAGCGTCGACAGACGTTTTTCGCGCTCGGCGAGTTCGTCGTCGTTAAAGCAGAAGTGAAAGCCGCCTGGCTGCTTCAACGCGACGTCGATGCCGCTCTCCTGTTGCAGCGCTTGCGCGAGTTGCGGCCAGCGCGTCGCTGAACTGCGCGACCAGCGTGCGTAGGGCGACAGGCCGTAACCCTTGCCCTGAATCCAGACGAGGCCGAAATTGCCGCGCGACGCGCGAAAGCCGCCGTCGTCCTCGTCGAGCACGGTGACGCGCGCGCCTTCGCGGGCGAGCCCGTAAGCGACGGCCGAACCGACGAGGCCGCCGCCTACGACTACCACGTCCGCGAGCTTATCGGCACTCGCGGCGGTGCTTGTCAATGTCATCGAGCTTCTCCGATCAGAATGCGGTCGAGTCCGACCATGCGGTCGAGCAGGACCATCAGCAGGACCGTGCCGACAATCAGCACCGCCGACACCGAAGCGACGAGCGGATCGATCGTCTGCGCGATCTGGTTGTACATGGCGACGGGCAGCGTGGTCGTGCCGGGCGTCGCGACGAAGATGGTCATCGTCAGTTCGTCGAAGCTTTGGATGAACGACAGCACCCAGCCGCCCGCGACGCCCGTGCGGATCATCGGCAGCACGACGCGGCGAAATGCGGTGAAGCGGCTCGCGCCACACGACAGCGCGGCGCGTTGCGCATCGCGATCGAGCCCGACCGCCGACGACAGCGCGAGACGCAGCGCATACGGCAGCACGATGACCACGTGCGCACAAACGAGAGACCAGAACGAGCCCGACAGATGCAGCAGCGACAGAAAACGCAGGAACGCGATGCCGAGCACGACGGCCGGAATCATCATCGGCGAGAGGAAGAAGCTGGTCAGCGCGGCGCGGCCCGTAAAGCGATAACGCGCGATGGCGAGCGCCGCGGGCACCGCGAGCAGCACGCCGATGGTCGCCGCGGCAAACGCGAGCCGCACCGACAGCCAGAACGCCGAGACGATGTCGCCGTTCTCGATGATCGCGCGGAACCAGCGCAGCGACGCGCCATCGAAGGGCATCGAAATAAAGCCCTTGTCGGTGAACGCGACGAGCATCACGACGACGAGCGGCGCGAGAATGAAGGTGAGGAAGAACGCGTTGTAGACGAGCCCGAGAATGCCGTTCTGTTTCATGATCGCTCTCCTTCGCTCAGTCGAAGATATGCCGGAAGCGGCGCTCGGCGAGGCGGCTGCAGCCCATCACGATCGCCACGTTGGCAATCAGCAGCAACACGGCGATACTCGCGCCGAGCGGCCAGTTCAGCGTGCCGAGGAACTCGTCGTAGGCGGCGGTCGCGACCACTTTGAGGCGCCGCCCGCCGATCAGCGCGGGCGTGGCGAACGCCGACGCCGACAGCGCGAACACGATGATCGAACCCGACAGCACGCCCGGCATGATCTGCGGCAGCACCACGCGGCGAAACACCGCGAACGGCGAGCCGCCGAGCGAACGTCCGGCCCATTCGATTTGCGGGTCGAGCTTTTGCATCGTCGCCCACACGGACATCACCATGAACGGCACCAGTACATGCGTGAGTGCGATGATCATGCCGGTCATCGTGAAGACGAGGCGGATAGGTTCGTCGGTGATATGCAGCGACTGCAACGCGTTGTTGAGCACACCGTTGTTGCCAAGCAGAATCTGCCAGCCGAGCGTGCGCACCACCACCGAAATAAGCAGAGGCCCGAGCACGACCAGCAGACACAGCGATTGCCACGGACGCTTCATCCGCGCGAGCACGATGGTTTCCGGCACGCCGAGCACGATCGAAAGAAGCGTGACGGCGAAGGCGAGACCGGCGGTGCGCAGGAAGATCGTGCCGTAGTACGGATCGCTGACGACCTCCCAGTAATTCGTGAGCGTATAAGCGGACGTGACGCCGGCCGTGTCGCTGAACACGCGGAACGACAACATCAGCGTGAGCAGCAGCGGCACCAGTAAGAGACCGATGAAAAGCAGCAGCGCCGGCCCCGACAGCAGCCACGGCGCGGCGCCTGGGCGGTCGTCGTCAAGCGTGGCCATGAGCGCCCTCCGGCCGGTCTTGCGTCAGTACGCGCAGGTCGTCGTCGGTCCATGCGAGGCCGACTTCGTCGCCTTCCTCGGGCGGCGGCGCGCCGTGATTCGGTTGCGCGACGCGCAGCTTGCCGAGCTCCGTCTCGACTTCGAGCAGCCATTGATTGCCGACGAAAACACGCGTCGCGATACGGCCGCGCACGCGTGCATCGCCGTTGGCGAGATGGACTTTTTCGGGGCGGATATAGACATGCACGGCGCCGTCGACGTGCCGGCCTTCGTGCGGAACATGCAGCGTCGTGCCCGCGACATCCACTTCGGCGCAACGCGGATTGCGCCGCAACACTTCGCCGGCCAATGCGTTGGTGCGGCCGAGAAACGTCGATGTGAACGGCGTAGCGGGGCGCTCATACGCGTCGTACGGCGTGCTCAGTTGCGCGATCACACCGCGATGCATCATCGCGATGCGATCGCTCATCGTCATCGCCTCGACCTGATCGTGCGTGACGAGAATCGTCGTGATGCCGAGACGCTTCTGGATCGCGCGCAGTTCGATGTGCATCTCCTCGCGCAGCTTGGCGTCGAGGTTCGACATCGGCTCATCGAGCAGCAGCAGTTCGGGTTCCATCGCGATGGCGCGCGCAATCGCCACGCGCTGACGCTGGCCGCCCGACAGTTCCTTCGGATAGCGATGCCCAAGACCTTTCAGCCGCACGAGAGACAGCGCTTCGGCAACGCGCTCTTCGCGTTCCTTGCGCCTGACCTTGCGCATCTCGAGCCCGAAGCCGACGTTGCCCGCCACCGTCATATGCGGAAACAGCGCGTAGCTTTGAAACACTACGCCGATGCCGCGCTTCTCCGGGCGCTCGTTCGTGATGTCGCGGCCATCGAGCAGAATGCGGCCTGTGGTCGGCGAGACGAAACCGGCGACCATCTGCAGCGTCGTCGTCTTGCCGCAGCCGGACGGGCCGAGCAGCGCAAGCAGCTCGCCGCGTTCGACGTCCAGATCGATGTGCTCGATCGCCGTGAAATCGCCGTAGCGTTTCGAAATGCCTTGCAGAGTCAGAAAGGCCATGCGCCTCGCTCCTTCATCAGATCGCGCGCCGCGCGAGGAATCTGCCAGTGCCGAAGATGTTCAGCGCTCGACCGAACGGTTCCAGCGCTCCGTCCATTCCGTGCGATGCTGGTTGATCGTGGTCCAGTCCATCGCGGTCAGCTTCGAGATCTGATCGGGACCGTAGGGCACGCGTGCAGCAATCTCGGGCGTCAGCTTCACGGTCTTGTTGACCGGGCCGAGTCCGATGCCTTGCGCCTGCAACACCTGCACTTCCGGCGTCAACAGGTACTGCACGAATTGCTGCGACAACTGCGGCTGCGCGTTTTCAGCGACCACGCACGCGGCCACCTGCAACGCGACCGCGCCTTCTTTCGGGTAGATGAATTTCAGCGGAAAGCCGGTGTTCTGCAACGCGACCGCGCGGCCGCTGCCGTACGGCGCGAGGATCACGTCGCCGGATTGCATCTGGCCGTCCATCTCGCCAGGCGTCGGCGCCCAGGACAGCACGTTGGGCGCGACCTGCTTCGTCATCGCGGTGAAGCCGGGGTCGATATTTTTCTCGCCGCCGCCCGAGAGGCGCGCGAGCATCACGAGCGTGTGCAGGCCGTACGTGTTGGTGATCGGCGGCACGCCGAGCTTGCCCTTGATGTGGCTGTCGGTAAGCGACTTCCACGAGTCGGGCGGCGGCAAGCCGGCCTTCTTGAAGGCTTCCTCGTTATAGCCGATGCCCGTCGCCACCATGCCGACGCCGATCGCCGACGGCCCCAGCTTCGCGAGCGGGTAGACGTCCTTCATCACGGGCGCGTCGTCGAGCTTCGCGCACAGGTTGAGCTGCATCGCCTGGTACATCGGGCCGTCGTCCATCACGGCGACGTTGATCTGCTGATGACCCTTCTGCGCCTGGAGCTTCGCGAGCGTGTCGCTGGAATTGCCCGCGACGTACACAATCTTCACGTTGTGCGCCTTCTCGAACGGCGGAATGATTTTCTGCCGATAGAGCTGTTCGTTCGACCCGCCGACGTTGGCGACATACAGCGTGGTCTCGGCCTGCGCGATGAGCGGCGCGGCGAGGCTGACGGCGAGCGAAACGGCCGCAAGGGCGGGGGCGGACAGACGGCGATGCAACGCTCTTTTCATGACGACGATCTCCAGTTCCGGTATGTGTGGGGCGGGCTTCGCTGCCCGTCGCTGAAATGCAGTGTCGCGCCGGCTGGCTATGTCGTCCAATACGAATAAAATACCTATCCATACATGGATGATATGGATAGGCAGACCGTCTCCTGGGGGAAATACGCATGAATCTCAAGCACATCGAGGCGTTTCGCGCGGTGATGGTGTCGGGGTCGATGACCGCCGCAGCCAAGGCGCTCTTCACGTCGCAACCGAACGTGAGCCGTCTGATTGCGCAACTGGAGCGCGATACGGGCCTGCAGCTATTTCAGCGCAGCGGCGTGCGCCTGATTCCCACTAGCGAGGGCGAGGCTTTTTTCCGCGAGGTCGAACGCGCTTTCGTGGGCTTGCAGGGACTGGCGAATGCGGCCGCGCAGATTCGCAATCTCGGCAGCGGGCGTTTGCGGATCGCGGCGATGCCGTCGGCGGGCATGACGCTCGTGCCGCATGCGATCAAACGTTTCGTCGAGCTGTTTCCCGATGTGACGGTGTCGCTCCACGTCAATACGTCGGCGACGGTCAATCATTGGACGGCATCGCAGTTCTGCGATCTCGGCGTGGCGGTCTATGTAAGCGAGGCGTCGGACTGCGAGGTCGAGCAGCTATCGGACGTGGCGGCCGTCTGCGTGATGCCGGCGGCGCATCGGCTCGCTGCGAAGCGCAGCATCAAGCCGGAGGACCTGGAGGGCGAGTCGTTCATATCGCTGTGCCACGGCGACGGCACGCGAGCCTTGATGGACGAGGTGTTTCTGCGCGCGGGCGTGCAGCGCGTGCTCGCCATCGAGGCGCAGTACACCGCGATGTGCTGCGAGATGGTCCGTCATGGCATGGGCGTGACGCTCGCGCATCCTATCGTCGCGCGGGACTATGCCGGACCTGATATTGCGATCCGGCCGTTTGTGCCGGCTACGCGTTTTCAGACCTATTTGCTGTTTCCGCCGCATCGGCCGCGGGAGCGGCTCGCGTCGGCGTTCGTCGAGGTGTTGCGCGGCTTGCACGACGAATTGCTGGCGGAAGTCGTGCCGCCGTCGCGCAATGCCGCGCCGCGCGGGCGGGCGAGGTTGCGAGCGGGCGCGTGATGCGTTGCGCTCATGCTCCCGGGTTCCTTATAGCGCGCGAGCCACCGCTCCGCAGGCTTTCTTGATTCAAACCAGCCGGGCGCCGCCATCCAGATTCAGCGTGACGCCGTTCATGAAGCCATTGGTCATCAGGAACACCACGCCTGCACCCGCCTCGGCGGCAGTGCCCAAGCGGTGCAGCGGCAGAGTCTGCTTGAGTCCTTCCACAAAGCCGTCGCGGGCCTCGCCCAGCGCCTTGTGAAAGATGGGTGTGTCGATCGGTCCCGGTGACAGCGCATTGACGCGAACCGGCGCCAACTCGAGGGCAAGACCGCGAGCGAGCGCCTCCATTGCCGCCGACGCCGCGCCGAGTACCGCAGTCCCATAAGCGTTCGGACGATCCGCGAGGCTGCCGGAGATCAGCGTGATCGAGCCGTCCTTGCTCAGGCGATCGCCCAATGCGCGAATCACATGAACCGCGGCCCAGATACGCTCCTCGAACGCCTGACGCAGATAGGCCACCTCGGCGTCGCGCACCTTGCCCGCGACGAATGTGCCGGCCAGCAGCACCAGATGGTCGACGCGAGGTATGTCCTTCACGGCGCGTTGGAGCGAATCGGCGTCGGTGACATCCGCAGCGCGCCATCCCGCGAAACCGTGGTCTTTCGCCGCCTGTTCGGCGGCAACCGCGTTGCGGCCCACAACGATGACCTGCGCGCCTGCCTGCTTGGCCTGAATCGCGGCCTCGAGCCCGATACCCGAAGTGCCGCCGAAAACCAGCACCGTCTTGTCCGCGAGTTGCGCCGCGTTGCCTGCCTGCACTGCGTTAGTCATTTTCTTCTCCAGGGATGAACGCCCGTTGGCGTCGTTGGAAAGAAGGTTAATTGACGACGTGCAGCTTGATAATTGGGCCGGACATCGCTTTAATAGTGCCACCATGGAACAAATCGAACGACTCACCGGGCTCATGGCGTTCGCGCGCGCCGCGTCGCTCGGCAGCTATACGGCTGCCGCACGTTCGCTCGCGGTTTCGCCGTCCGCGATCAGCAAAAGCGTGCAACGGCTCGAGCAGCACTTCGGGCTCAAGCTGTTCAGCCGGACAACGCGCTCGTTGACGCTGACGCCTGAGGGCCGCGATCTGCTCGAAAGGACGCAACGCCTGCTGCGCGAAGCGGAAGACATCGAGCAGGCTGTGGCCGCGGCTCGCGCCGAGCCGGCCGGCACGCTCAAGGTGGCGACGTCGCTTCCCGTTGGCGTGCACATTCTTGCTGCCGCGTTGCCGCAATTTCGCAAGCGCTTTCCGAAGGTGAACGTCGACGTTCGACTGAGCGACCGGATTGTCGATCTGATCGAGGAGGGGATCGATGTTGCGGTTCGCGTCGGCGATCCGGGCGACACGAGACTGATTGCACGTCGGCTCGCGCCGCATCGGATATGCGCGTTTGCGTCGCCGGATTATTTGAAGGCGCGCGGCACACCCCGGCACCCGAGCGACCTGCAGAGCCACGATTGCGTGAACTTCCGCTATCAATCGACGGGGCAGCCAGCCGTCTGGCCGTTCTGGATGGGAGACAAGCTATTGGAGTTGTCGCCGCCGTCAGGGCTGACGATGGACTTGAGCGATGCCATCGCCACGGCGCTCGCAGCCGGTGCCGGCATCGGCATTTCGGCCACCTATATCGCGGCCCCGTACGTCAGACGTGGCGAACTCGTTCCCGTGCTGTTCGAGTACGCTTACGACCGGTTTCAGCTTCACGCGATATGGCCCGAGAGTCGCCGGAGCAATCCCGCGGTGAAGGCGTTTATCGCTTTCTTGCAAGAAGTTTTTCCGTCGCCGGCGCCGTGGGACGTGGACGTCGAGCGACACGCGCGTGCTGCGGCAAAATCACTCAAAGGACGCGTGGGACGCCCGTCGAGATAGCATCAAATCAAGTGCGATCCTCTCGCGCCCGACGCGGTTCGCAAGCGGTTGATTCCATCTGTCACTCTGCTGCTGGTAGCATGGGACATTGAGTCGAACTAACTCGGGCGGCATTATGACCACGTATCAGTCGGAGACCCCATCATCGAGCCCTGAGGCGCTCGCGGCGCTTGGCGAATACCTCGAACTCGCGCTGAGCAAAGGCGTCAGCTTCATCGTCGTGCGACGGGGCTCCGACTCGAGCGCCTTATACATCGGCGACGCGAGCGCGCCCGCCGACGAATGGACCCGTTCCGGCTCAATCAGCAACGCCGCGGTGAGCTCGATACTGGAAGCGACGCAGTCTGGCCGGAACGACCTGCTGATTGGCGGGCAACCTTATCGATTCCTGCGCACCTTCACGCAAGTCGAGAACGATGGCGCGATCGTCTTCACTCCGGTCTGAGATAGGTGTGACCAAGATGTGACTCCCGATCGCGCCAGCGACGATTCGCTCATGCGTCTTGAACCGGGTCCTTGTTCAGCATGCTCTTCGGAATCGACAAAATAAGCACGCAGCTGACAAGCAGGCATGCACCAAGCGCGTACGTACCATTGTTGATATTGCCGGTCAGATCTTTAGCGATGCTCGTAATCATCGAGCCCGTGAATCCGGACAGGTTGCCGACCGAATTGATGAGCGCAATGCCCGCAGCAGCGGCGGTGCCCGAAAGAATCTGTCCTGGGAAGGTCCAGTAAATCGGCATCAGGCCGAGAATCGCGCAGGTCGAAATCGTCAGAAACACAATCGACACCGGAACATTGTTCGCAAACAGCGCACTCAAAATCAGACCGACGCCACCGATGAACGCAGGAATAGCCGCATGCAATCTGCGCTCCCCGGTCTTGCGCGAGTGCGATGCGTTCCAAAGCATTGCCACGACGGCGCTAAGGTAGGGAATGGCGGTCAGCAGGCCAATGTTCAAAGTACTCTTTACACCGGAAGCCTTGATGATAGAAGGCAGCCAGAAGGCCAACCCGTAAAAGCCGGTATTGAACGTGAGAAGAATGAACGTCAGCAACCAGACGCGCGGGCTTTTCAGCGCAGCGCCAACGCTGTGGGTCTTTTTAGCACTTTCCTGTTCGAGATTTCTTTGAAGCAAAGCCTTCTCGGACTGTGTCAGCCAGGTCGCCGATTGAATTCCGTCGCCCATACGGAAAAGCACGACGAACGCGACCAGAATAGAAGGAATGCCTTCGAGCAGAAGCATCCATTGCCAGCCTCCCATGCCGAGCAGACCGTGCGTGTTTTCCATCAACCAGCCGGAGACGATGCCGCCGAGCGTCAGGCTGACCGGAATGGCAATCAGGAACCCAGACATCGCCACGCTTTGGCGCCTGGCGGGAAACCAGTAATTCATATACAGGATGATGCCGGGAAAGAACCCGGCCTCGCATACTCCGAGCAGAAACCGGAGCGTGTAAAACATCGTCGAAGTCTCGACATGGAAAAAGTGCGAAAGCGGGGAGATGAATGCGAGTGACGAGGAGACGATGCCCCATGTCACCATGATGCGTGCAATCCAGAAACGCGCGCCGTAGCGATGCAGAAGAAGATTGCTGGGCATTTCAAAGAAGAAATAGCCCCAGAAGAAAATGCTGGCGCCCACGGCATACACGCCGTCGCTGAAGCCGAGCGAGTCGAGCATCTGCAGCTTCGCGAATCCGACATTGACACGGTCCAGATACGCGACGACATAGCATAGAAGCAGCAACGGCAGGATGCGCTTCAAGACCTTGCGATACAACTGTTCTTCGACCTCGTTGGCTACCGCCGGCGCGGCTGCCGCCTGAGTGAGGGTTGGCATGGGACTGTCTCCTTTTTGGTGTGTCTCGAACGGTCCCGTTAAAGCGGAGACCGCTTTCGGCATCTCGTTGTCATGCACCGATACGTCGTGCCGCTCATGCATGCTCGCCGCATGTGGCAATTTATGTTACCGATAACATATCGGGGCAAAACGTTGCCGGCGGCGAAAATGTTATCGGTAACGAAGGTAGCACGATGCGGCCCAAAACGGCAAGCCAGGGGAATCTACTTAGGCGCCCTGTACCGAGTGTCGTATCATGCTCAGTCGCTGCCAGCCGGTGCTGCCGTATTCCGCCGACTCGCGCATTCAGGCAACATTCGAACAACATTCAGGCAACTCAACCCCGAGACCGATGGGCACTACCCGCATCAACGACCGTGTCGTCAGCGACCCGCAAGCGAGTCCGCCTCGCATGTCCGACGTTGCGCGCATCGCGGGCGTTTCGAAGATGACGGTGTCGCGCGTACTCGCCGGGCACAGCGTCGCGCCGGCAACCCGCGAGCGCGTGCAGCAGGCAATCGACAAACTCGGCTACGTGGCCGACGCCGCGGCAGGCGCGCTATCGTCCGGCAGGTCGGAGTTTGTCGCGGTACTGGTGCCGTCTCTGGCGAGTTCCAACTTCTCGGATACGGTGCGCGGACTATCGGCCACACTCGAACCACACGGCTTGCAACTCCTGATAGGCGACACCGACTACGACCTCGTTCGCGAAGAGCGGCTGGTTCGCTCGATGCTCCGATACCAGCCTCGCTGCATCGCGCTGACGGGTTCGCAGCACACTGAAGGCACACGGCAACTGCTCGAGCGCTCGCGCATACCCGTCGTCGAAATGTGGGACTTGCCGGCCAATCCGATCGATATGGCAGTGGGCTTTTCGAACGCCCGCGCAGCGCGCGAGATGGTCCGATATCTGAAGGAGCGTGGTTACCGGAAGATAGGTTTTCTGGCCGGCGCCAGCGACCTCGATCGACGCGGTCTCGAGCGCCTGAAGGGCTATCAGCAGGAGATGAAAGCGCAAGGTCTCGGCGAGCCTCGCGTGATCCGCTTCGGCGAATCGCCTATCACGATGAGCCACGGCGGTCCGGCGCTCGACGCGCTTCTCGAACAGTGGCCCGACACCGACGCCGTCATGTGCGTGAGCGACATGTCGGCGTTCGGCGCCATCATGCAATGCCACCGCCGCGGCCTCAGCGTTCCCACGGACATTGCCGTGGCGGGCTTCGGCAATTTCGAAGTTGCCGTCTGCTGTCATCCGACCATTACCACGGTCTCCGTCGACGCCTATGGCATCGGCTCACGCACCGGCAAGCTACTGCTGTCGTCGCTCGGTTCGGTCACCGCACAAGCGGTGCCGCAGCGCCGCAAATTAACCATCGATTACACCGTCATTGCACGCGAAAGCGCGTAGCCTTTTCTGCTGCACGACGTCCGCGCAGCGTGATAACATCCAAAAATGTTACCGATAACAACGCCTGCGAAAAATATCGCGACGAAGCTAGAGGCAAGCGGCAATCACGGCGATAGTGGCTACCATATCGTCAAGACATCGAACGAGGAGTACAAGCGATGACTCAACTCAATTCAAGGCGGTTGCGCAGCCAGGAATGGTTCGACGACCCCGCCAATGCGGACATGACCGCGCTTTACGTTGAGCGCTTCATGAACTATGGCCTCACGCGCGAGGAGTTGCAGTCGGGCCGGCCGATCATCGGTATTGCGCAGACAGGCAGCGATCTCGCGCCGTGCAATCGTCACCACATCGAACTCGCGGCGCGCACGAAGGCGGGCATTCGGGACGCCGGCGGCATTCCGATGGAGTTTCCGGTTCACCCGCTCGCGGAACAGAGCCGCCGTCCCACGGCGGCGCTCGACCGCAATCTCGCGTACCTCGGTCTGGTGGAAATCCTGCACGGCTTCCCGCTGGATGGCGTCGTGCTGACGACGGGCTGCGACAAGACCACGCCGGCTTGCCTGATGGCGGCCGCAACGGTCGATATGCCGGCCATCGTGTTGTCGGGCGGCCCGATGCTCGACGGCTGGCATCACGGCAAACGGGTCGGGTCGGGAACGGTCATCTGGCACGCGCGCAATCTGCTCGCGGCGGGCGAGATCGACTACGAAGGCTTCATGGAACTGACCACCGCCTCGTCGCCGTCCATTGGTCATTGCAATACGATGGGCACGGCGTTGTCGATGAACAGTCTCGCCGAGGCGCTCGGCATGTCGCTGCCTGGCTGCGCGAGCATCCCGGCAGCGTACAGGGAGCGAGGGCAGATGGCGTATGCGACCGGCAAGCGTATCGTCGACCTCGTGCGGGAGGACGTACGGCCGTCGAAGATCATGACGAAGGCCGCATTCGAGAACGCGATTGTCGTGGCGTCGGCGCTGGGCGCGTCGAGTAATTGTCCGCCGCACCTGATCGCGATTGCCCGTCATATGGGTATCGAACTGAGTCTGGACGACTGGCAGCGCGTCGGCGAAAACGTGCCGCTCATCGTCAATTGCATGCCCGCGGGCGAGTATCTCGGCGAGAGCTTCCATCGCGCGGGCGGCGTTCCGGCAGTGCTTCGCGAGTTGGACCGCGCTGGCCTCGTGCATCGTGAGTGCTTGACCGTGTCGGGCGAGTTCGTTGGTGCTATCGCCGACCGTGCAGCCGAACCGGACCGCGAGGTCATCAAGAGCACGGACGAGCCGCTCAAGCATGGCGCTGGTTTTATCGTGCTGTCGGGCAACTTCTTCGACAGCGCGATCATGAAGATGTCGGTCGTCGGCGATGCTTTCCGCAATACCTATCTGAGCGAGCCCGGTGCGGAAAACGCCTTCGAAGCAAGGGCAATCGTGTTCGAGGGACCCGAGGATTACCACGCGCGCATCAACGACCCGTCGCTCGAGATCGACCAGCACTGCATTCTCGTTATCCGCGGCGCGGGCACCGTGGGTTATCCGGGCAGCGCCGAGGTCGTCAACATGGCGCCTCCCGCTGCGCTCGTGCGCCAGGGCATAACCTCTCTTCCGACGATGGGCGACGGCCGGCAAAGCGGAACCTCGGCAAGTCCTTCGATCCTCAACATGTCGCCCGAGGCGGCCGTGGGCGGCGGACTCTCTCTGCTGCAAACAGGCGACCGCGTGCGTGTCGACCTGAACGCGCGTTCGGTGAACGTGCTGGTCGATGACGAAGAGCTTGCACGCCGCCGCGAGACAGTCAGCATCTCGATTCCGCCGGCGCAGACCCCGTGGCAAGAGCTATATCGGCAAACCGTCGGCCAGTTGTCCACGGGCGGATGCCTTGAGCCCGCGACGCTCTATCTGAAAGTCATCGAAGAGCGCGGCAACCCGCGGCACTCCCACTAAACTATCGGCACTGACTTCAATCGGCGATACGTTGCGCCGACATGATCTGCCAACATACACGGAGACAATCGCTACCATGACTTCACGATTCGCTACTAACTATCTGCCGCACGATGTCGAGCGGGCGCTGCTTGTCGGCCGCGTCTGGCGCAAAACCGCGACGTATGAAGGGCCGTCGGTCGTCGTGGTCCGCAACGGCGAAGTGCTGGATATAACCGCGAGCGCGCCGACCACGGCCGATCTGTTCGACCGTGAAGACGTCGTTCAGTTTGCGCGGACAGTTGCGGGCGAAGCGCTCGGCTCTGTTCAGACGCTGGTGGAAGCAAACCTGGGCGCTGTGCAGGAACACGCACCGCGACTGCTTGCGCCCAATGACGTGCAGGCCATCAAGGCATGCGGCGTCACGTTCGCGGTGAGCCTCATCGAGCGCGTGATTGAAGAGCAGGCGGGCGGAGACGCCAGCAAAGCGCAAGAAGTGCGGCAAACCATCGCCGCGACCATCGGAACCGACTTGTCGAAAATCAAGCCGGGTTCGGAAGCAGCGATGAAGCTCAAGGCGGAACTCGAACGACGCGGCGCATGGTCCCAGTACATGGAAGTCGGAATTGGTCCGGATGCCGAAGTATTTTCGAAATCGCAGCCGATGTCCGCAGTAGGTTTCGGCGCAGACGTCGGATTGCTGGCTGCGTCGAACTGGAACAACCCGGAGCCGGAGATCGTTCTTGCGGTCAACAGCCGCGGAGAAATTGTCGGCGCGACCTTAGGCAACGACGTCAATCTGCGCGACATTGAAGGCCGCTCGGCGCTGCTGCTGGGCAAATGCAAGGACAACAACGCGTCCTGTTCGATCGGTCCTTTCGTGCGTCTGTTCGACGAATCGTTCGATCTCGACTCGATCCGCGCGACAAGCGTTGCGCTGCGCGTGGAAGGGTCGGACGATGGCTTTGTCCTCGAGGGCGTGAGCCACATGAGCGAGATCAGTCGCGACCCCGAGGATCTCGTCGCGCAGACGTGGGGACGCCATCACCAGTATCCCGATGGTTTCATGCTGTTCCTCGGCACGATGTTTTCGCCTATCAAGGACCGCGACACGAAAGGCGGCGGCTTCACGCATCACCTTGGCGACAAGGTGACCATCTCGACGCCGGAACTCGGTGCGCTAATCAACACCGTGCGCCTGAGTACCGAGGTCGCGCCGTGGACTTTCGGGGTGCGCGCGCTGTATCGCAATCTGGCGTCGCGGGGCGTGCTTTAAGCGCATCATTTGCGCTCGCTGGCAAGCCACGCTCGCCAGCCGCCGAACTCGCTGATGTCGACCGCGGACTCCACGCCATAAGGCTCGCACACAAAGCCTGTCACCCATGTGCCGTCCGCGAGTTCGACTTTGCCGAGCCCAAGCGGCGACGGGATGGTTGCGATGAACGAGCCCAGTTCCAGGCTCTGCATCTCCCATACTTCGACGGCGATCGCGGCGCCTCCATCGGGCACTCGCCACATGCCGGGCCGCCTCGTGCCGTCCGGCGTGGCGGCCAGTGCGGATAAGCGGTAGTGCGGAGCGGTTTGCGTCGCTTCCACCAGGCGCGCGCCACGACGAAGCAGATCGCGATTGAGCGGCAGGCCCTGCATGTGAGCGCCGCATACCGCGACGCGTATGCGGTCGTTGGCTGCTGCTCGCCCGTTGCTGGCGTCGGGCGCATTGCCTCCCACGCATTCGACTCCGCTCATTCGCTGCAACGTGTCCGCCACGCTCAACAGATACTGATCCGTGAACGCCCGACCGAACACGGTCACGCCCCACGGCAAGCCATTTTTCATGAATGCGGTCGGCGTCGCCACCGCTGCATAGTCGAGCAGATTCATGAAGTTCGTGTAGTAGCCGAGCAGCGAGTTCGGTCCGATCGGGTCGCGCTCCAGTTCCGCTAACGTAACGGGACGCGGATAGGTCGGCGTGAGAACGAAGTCCACGGATTCAAGCGCGGCGTCGCACGTGACCTTCAGCGCTTGCAGACGATATTGCGCGCGAAAAAGCTCGACCGCGGTGGCACCGGGCGCTTTCGCGAGTACGTCGCGAATCACAGGCAACACGGCGTCTTCATTGGCTTCGATCAATTCTCCCGCGACGGTGTAGCGCTCGGCGACCCACGGCCCTTGATACAGCAGATTCGCTGCTTCGACGAACGGCGCGAAGTCGATTTCGACGGCTTCGCCACCAGCCGCTTCGAGCATCGCGCGGGCCTTCGCGAACAACGCCGGGCTTTCGGCGCAGCCCGCGAATTCGAGCTTCGACGGCACGCCGAAGCGGAACGTGGTCAGTTTGCCGAACGCGCGCGCGTCGTTCCATTGCGGATTTCTGCGGCTGTATGCGTCGCGAGGATCGGCGTGCGCGGTGAGCGCGAGCAGTTCGCTGGCTTCGCGCGCGGTCGCCGTGAAGTAGGTCACGCAATCGAGCGTGCGGCAAGCCGGCACGACGCCGGCTGTCGATAGCAGACCCTTGGTCGCCTTGAGTCCGACGAGATTGTTCAGGCCCGCCGGCACGCGGCCCGAGCCGGCGGTATCGGTGCCGAGCGCGAAGCTCGCGACGCCGAGCGCGACGGCCAGCGCCGACCCCGCGCTCGATCCACCCGACGGATACTCGGGATGCACGCTGTTGCGGCACTTGCCGTACGGCGAACGCGTGCCGTTCAGGCCGGTAGCGAACTGGTCGAGATTGGTCTTGCCGAGCGGCACGGCGCCGAGCGCGATCAACTGCGCGACGAGCGTCGCCGACTCGGCGGGCGTATAGGAGAAAGCAGGGCACGCTGCGGTAGTCGGAATACCGGCCAGGTCGATGTTGTCCTTGATCGCGAACGGAATGCCGTAGAGCGGCAATGATTCGACATCCTGAGTGTCGAGCCATTCCAGATACGGCGCAATTTCCGCCTCGCTCAGAAGGTGGATGAACAAATGAAACTCGGGATTCAGTGCAGCCGCTTTCGCCAGCAGTTCGCCGATCAGCTTGCGCGGCGTCATCGTCCCGTTAAGGTAAGCGGCGCGCAGCGTGGAGAGGCGCAAATCGAATGAAGTCATGGATGATTTCCCAGGAAGGTTCAAAGGCGTTCGATCACCGCGACGCGTTGCCCCGCCCGCACCGCGGAGCCAGGCGCCACATAAATCTCGCCGACAGTGCCCGCACACGGCGCGCACACGGAGATCTCCATCTTCATCGACTCGATGACGAGCAGCACGTCGCCGGCCTCAACCGTATCGCCGGAATTCACGCGCACTTGCCAGAGACTGCCCGCGATCTCGCTGTCCACGGCGATGTCGCCGTCTTTGAGCGGCGCGAGTTCCGCGTCGTCAGCGACAGGCGGCTCGAAACTTTCCTCCGCCGATCCCGCTTCGCGCCACCGCTCGCGCTCGGCCTGAAACGCCGCTTGCTGACGCACGCGGAATTGCTCGATGCCGGCCGATTCGCGCGTGAGAAACGTTTGATAATCCGCCAGCGACAGTTCAGTCTCTTCGATCTTCAGCGGATAACGCCCCAGCGGAAAGTCCGCGCGGATACGCTGCAATTCGTCGGCAGTGACTTCGTAGAAACGGATCTGATCGAAAAAGCGCAGCAGATACGGGCGCCCCGCGAAATCGGCAACGTCGCGATAGCGATTCCACATCTGCAACGTGCGGCCGACGAACTGATAGCCGCCAGGCCCTTCCATGCCATAGACGCACAGATAAGCGCCGCCGATGCCCACCGAGTTCTCGGCCGTCCACGTACGCGCCGGGTTGTACTTCGTCGTCACCAGCCGATGACGCGGATCGAGCGGCGTCGCGACCGGCGCGCCGAGATAGACATCGCCGAGTCCCATCACAAGATAGCTCGCGTCGAACACGATCTGCTTCACGGCGTCGATCGAATCCAGGTCGTTGATGCGGCGGATAAACTCCAGATTGCTCGGACACCAGGGCGCGTCCTTGCGCACCGTCGTCATGTATTTGTCGATGGCAAGCCGGCATGCGGGATCGTCCCAGGACAGCGGAAGATGCACGATGCGTGACGGCGCGCGCAAGTCCTTCTGCAACAGAACATGCTGCCATGCACGCTCGACGATCGCGAGCAACTGCTGCAACGGCAAGCGTTCAGGCTGATAGTGAATCTGCATTGAGCGGATGCCGGGCGTCAGATCGATCACGCCGGGCAATGCCATCGCTTCGAGTGACTGCATCAACGCGTGACCGCGAAAGCGCAATACGAGGTCGAGTTCCGCCGGACCGATTTCGAGCAGCAGATGCGTGTCGCCGGACACTCGCGCGACAAGCCGTTCGCGATCCGCGCCGGTATCGAGAACGACCGGCGATACGAGCGGTGCTGCGTTCGCGATAGCAACCGGCTTCGCATCGAATTCGAGCGTTTGCAATTCGCGCAGACGTTGTTGTGCCGCCTCGCGCGCTTCATCGATTCGAACGGGTACGAAGCGCACTTTGTCACCGGCTTTCAACTGGCCGATTTGCCACAAGTCCGCCTCGATGATCGTCACCGGACAAACGAAGCCGCCCAGACTCGGACCATCGGGCCCGAGAATCACGGGCATGTCGCCGGTGAAATCGACGGCGCCCACCGCATACGGATTATCGTGAATGTTCGACGGATGCAGCCCGGCCTCGCCGCCGTCCTCGCGCGCCCACTCGGGCTTCGGTCCGATCAGACGCACGCCGGTACGGCTCGAATTGAAATGAATTTCCCATTCGGTGTCGAAGAACCGTTCCATATAACGCGGCGTGAAATACTCCGGCGCGCCATGCGGACCATAAATCACGCGCAGCGTCCGCACGGTTTCCAGCTTCGGAACGTTGGCAAGCGCGACGCCCGCACTGTCGTCGCGCAACGCGTGAAGATGCAGCACGTCGCCCGCCCGCAACGCTCGCCCGCCATGTCCGCCGAACTGGCCGAGCGTGAACGTGCTGCGGCTGCCGAGATACATCGCGACATCGAAGCCGCCACGCACGCACAGATACGCACGCGCGCCGGCGCCGCGGATCGTGCCGAGCGCGAGCGTCGAACCGGCGCGAACAAACAGCGTCGTGTTCAACGGCTGCTCGATGTCGTCGAGCGATACGGACAGATGCGCGCCCGTCACCGCCACGACGGCATCCGTGTTGAAACGCAACGTCGGGCCGCTCATGGTGATTTCGAGCGCGGCTGCGTCGGCCGCATTGCCGAGCAGCCGGTTGCCGAGCCGCAGCGCGCGGTCATCCATCGGACCCGAAGGCGGAATGCCGACTGCCCAATAGCCAAGACGTCCCGGATGATCCTGCACAGTCGTCTGCGTGCCGCCGCTCACCACCTCGACGGTGGTCGCGCGATAGTGAAGGCCTTCGAGGCAGCGCGTCCAAGGTTCGCCCGACGCAAACGGCTGATCGTCGAGAATCTGCCGGAGATAGTCGCGATTCGTTTCGACGCCATAGATGCGCGTGTTCTGCAATGCCTGACCGAGCGCGCGTCGTGCCTCGTCGCGCGTCGGCGACCACGCGATCAGCTTCGCCAGCATCGGATCGAAGTAGGGTGGTACTTCGCAACCCGCTTCTATCCATGTGTCGATACGCAGCGCGTGACCGTCGGCGGTTGGAAACGCGACGTCGGTCAATAAGCCGGGGCTCGGCTTGAAATCGCGGCCTGGGTCCTCCGCATAAAGACGCGCCTGAATAGCGTGTCCTTGCGGCTTCAATCCCGCTGCGAGTTCTTGCAGCGGCGCGAGCGTGCCCGCAGCGAGTTCGATCATCCAGCGTACGAGATCGACGCCCCAGACCTGTTCGGTCACGCCATGCTCGACTTGCAGGCGCGTGTTTACTTCGAGAAAGTAGAAGCGCTGCGCGGAGCTGTCGTAGACGAATTCGACGGTGCCGGCCGAGCGATAACTCACCGCTTTAGCGAGCTTCACGGCGGCATCGCAGAGTGCGGCCGGCATGCCCTCCGGCAAACACGGTGCAGGCGTTTCCTCGAGTACTTTCTGGTTGCGCCGCTGCACCGAGCAATCGCGCACGCCGAGCGCAATCGCATCGCCGTGCCCGTCGCCGAAGACCTGCACTTCGAGATGCCGCGCCCGCTCGATATACTTTTCGAGGAACACGCCGGCGTCGCTGAAATTGTTCTGGCCGAGCCGTTTGACCACGTCGAAATGCGCGCTCAGTTCGTCGACGTTCCAGCACACCCGCATGCCGATACCGCCGCCGCCCGCCGTGCTTTTCAGCATCACCGGATAGCCGATCGATGCCGCTGCATCGAGCGCCGCCGGAAGATCGTCGAGCAGGCCCGTGCCTTCGAGCATCGGCACGCCTTGTTCCGCCGCGATCGCGCGAGCCGTGTGCTTGAGACCGAATGCCCGCAATTGCGCGGGCGTCGGTCCGATAAACGCAATGCCCGCCGCTTCGCACGCTTCGCCGAAGCTCGCGTTCTCCGACAGGAAACCATAGCCCGGATGAATCGCCTGAACGTTCTCGCGGCGAGCGATCTCGAGAATCTTTTGCACATCGAGGTAGGTCGCCGCTGCTGGTCCGTCGCCGAGACCATGCGCAATAGGCGCCTCGCTCACATGACGGCTCGCGCGATCCGCTTCGGCATAAACCGCGACACCCGTTACTTGAAGTTCGCGCAGCGTTCTAAGGATGCGGCACGCAATCGCGCCGCGATTCGCGATCAGGATTTTCTCGAACATGAAGGGAGCTTGATTCGTGGGCGGGCCGTCCCGCCACGTGGGAATGCATGCCGCGGTCGTCCGCGGCAGAGACCGGCTTCAAAGAGGCTTTATCGATCCGCTCGAGTCAGTTGCTCGCGCGTGCAGCGACAGCATCGTCCCGAGCGAACCAGCATGACGTAGTAAAGCCAGTGGCGAACACGCGTCAGTTCCATATCAGCAGCTCCGCGGGAGTCGGGTTGTAGGCGTTGCACGGATTGTTCAACTGCGGGCAGTTGGAGATCAGCACGATCACGTCCATTTCCGCGCGCAATTCGACGTACTTGCCTGGCGCCGAAATGCCGTCCTCGAATGTGAGGCCGCCTTCGGACGTCACCGGAACGTTCATGAAGAAGTTGATGTTCGCGCCGATGTCCTGCTTCGACAAACGTCCGTCGTGCGCGCACGCGCGCAGGTAGTTATCGCGGCAGCTATGCATGTAGCGCTTTTCGAGCGCGTAACGCACGGTGTTGCTTTCCTGTGCGCACGCTCCGCCGAGCGTGTCGTGACGGCCGCACGTATCGGCGACGATCGTCAGCAGCGGATTGCCGAGGTTCGAATACAGCACGGTGCCGGTCGTCAGATAAAGGCTTTTCTGACGACGCAGCGTGCGTTGCGGATCGAAGCGCTCGCGCGGATCGGCGAGGCTGTAGAACAGCGTATCGACGGCCTGATTGCCTTCCAGATCGAGAATGCGCAGCGTCTGCCCGGCTTTGAGTTCGTGAAGCCACGGCTCGCCGGCCGCGAGCGTCTCGCGAAAGACCGCGTGTTCGGGGCGTTTATCGCTGACGGTCAGCGTCGTTGTCATGGTGTCGCGCTCCGCTCAAAGAAAGAAACGATCGGTATTGATGAAGCCGCGCACGTTTTCCTCGCAGGCGGTTCGGCAGATTTCGGCAACGCCTGGCTCGGCGCGGCTCAACTCGAGCTTGACCGGCTTCGGCGCGTATTCCGGATTCGGGTCGAGCGGATGCTGGATCGCGGTGAGCACGACGAGCGTGTTCATCGGCGCGTAAAGATCGACGTAGTCGCCGGCCTTCGAATTGCCCGCTACGAAGTCGAGCGCGCCCGCATCCGTCACGTCGACGCGGCTGAACAGATTGAGCGTCATCAGCAGGTCCTGAATGCCGAGTCCCCACTTGCCCATTTCGACGAGCAGGTTGTCGGCGCCGTTTCGATAGAACACATTGCGTCGTTCCTGATAGCGGCCCACACCGTAGCGTTCCTGCACTTCGTCCGCATTCGATACGCCGCCGATGCTGTCGTGCCAGCCGCACGTATCCGCCACGATGGCGGCGAGCACGCGGCCCATATCGGAGTACAGGCAATGGCCGGCCGTGAGCTTCGCCGTGTGCTGGCACTTCAGCGTATCGGGCAGGTTGAGCCGTTCGCTCTTCTCCGTTGCATTGAACATGAGCACGCTGACGTTCGCGCCGCCGCGCAGATCGGTCACGCGCAACGACTGGCCGCGCTTGACGATCAGCGATGCATGCCCGCCGCCGGGGACGGTTTCTTCGAGTAGCAGATCCATGTGTTGAGATTCCTGTCAGGCTGAGACCGCTTCGACACGCGATGCGCCTTCCACCACGGCCTGAGCCATATGGAGGGACGAGGCCGAATCGCGGCTGTGGTCGAGCGGAATGTTGTAGGTGATGCGCGCGCCATAGGCGCCGGGCGCCTGAGGATCGACGCGAACCTTGTCGAATACCAGCACGCGGCTGCCGAGCGTGAAGCCTTCCTTCAGGTCGTGCGTGACCATGAAGACCGTTAGCTTCGATTCGCGCCACAGGCTCAGCAGCAAGTCGTGCATGTCCTTGCGGATGCCGGGATCGAGCGCGCCGAACGGTTCATCGAGCAGCAACACGCGCGGCTTCATCATCAGCGCCTGCGCAATCGCGAGGCGCTGCTGCATGCCGCCCGACAGTTGCTGCGGATACTTGTCCAACGCCGCGCCGAGGCCGACGCGGTCGAGCATTGTCGCGGCCTCGTCACGCGCGGCACGCCGTTGCGCGCCGAACAGCCGGCCGGTGAATGTCGCGCGCGGCAGCTCGAGCCCAAGCATCACGTTGCGAAGCACCGTGAGGTGATCGAATACCGAATAGCGCTGAAATACCACGCCGCGATGCGCGTCGGGCTCTGCGGGCAACGGTTGACCGTCGAGCAGAATGTCGCCGCGCGTCGCGCGCTCCTGGCCGAGCAGAAGCCGCAGAAACGTCGACTTGCCGCAGCCCGAAGCGCCGACCAGCGAACAGAACTCGCCCGCTTCGATACGCAGGTTCAAGCGTTCGAGCACGACCTGATCGCCGTATTCCTTCCACACGTTGCGGACTTCGATCATCGTGCGCCTCCGAACCAGGGAAACGACCACTGCGTCACGCGGCGCAGGCACTCGTCGATCAGCCACGCGAGCAGCGTGATCCACGCGACGTAAGGCAGGATCAGGTCCATCGCGAGGTAGCGGCGCACGAGGAAAATGCGGTAGCCGAGGCCGTCGGTCGACGCGATCGCTTCCGCCGCGATCAGAAAGAGCCACGCGGCGCCGAGCGACAGACGGATCGCCACCAGCAGACGCGGCAGCAACTGCGGCAGCACGAGACGCAGAATCAACGTCCAGCTATTGGCGCCCAGCGTCTGCGCCTTGACCCACAATTCGGCCGGAATTTCGCGGGCGCGCGAATGCAGATCGCGAATGATCATCGGCGTAATGCCGATCACGATCAGCACCACCTTCGACAACTCGTCGAGCCCGAACACGATGAAGAGAATCGGCAGCACGGCGAGCGGCGGGATCATCGAAACGACCGTGATGAACGGCGAAAACGTCGCGCTGACGAGCGGAAACGAGCCGGTCGCGATGGCGGCTGCCAGCGCAATCGCGGCACTCACCAGGAGGCCGATACCGAGCCGCCGCAAGCTCGAAACCGTGTCGGCCCACAGCAGGTACTCGCCCGTGCGTTTGTCTTCGGTGAAAGCGGCTTGCTTGATGGCTTCGCTCATCTGCGTCGCGGCCGGCAGCAGCTTGTCGTCGGGATTGACTGCAAGCCGCATCGACGACCCCGTGAAATACACCGCAATCAGCACGATGAACGGCATCACCAGCAGCATGAGGCCGCCGCTTCGGCTGGGATGTCGATTGATGAGTCGCATGAATGGCCGCCTTGTCGAATGCGTGAATGTCTCGCTTACAGCTTGCCGGCCGCGGCCATTTCGACGTAGGTCGGATCGAAGCGCAGCTTCACGTTGCTCTTGTTGCCGATCACGACGCCTTTATCGAACGCCATGCCGACCACGTCCGCGCTTTTCGCATCCTGGCCGAGCAGGCCATGATCGAACGAAAATCTGGCGACGCGCGTCATGATCTTCGGCATCTCGGGGCTGGTGACAAAATCGAGTGCGGCTTTCGGCGTGTAGAAGAGGGCGGTGGTGGACAGTTGACCCTTGAAGCCCGCGAGGTCGGTGCCCGATGCCTTGGCCATTGCGGTGAGCGCGGCGCTGCTGTCGGCGTTGTTCGCGTGCATCAGCGCGACCATTTCAAACCATGCGCCTGTCAGCGCTTTGCCGAGTGCGGGGTTGTCGTGCAGCGTCTTCGTGTTGACGACCATCATGTCCATGATTTCGCCGGGGATCTTGCTCGAGTCGAAGACTTCGGTGACGTTCGGCTGCGCCTTCAGGTCCGCGAGCATCGGGTTCCACGTCACCGTGTTCTGCACGGCAGGCGTTGCGAATGCGCCGGAGATGTCGGCGTCGGACGTGTTCACCACCTTGAGGTCGCGCTCGCTCATATGCGCGCTTTCGAGTGCGCGCGCCAGCAGGTAGTGCGAGACGGAGAACTGCACGAGGTTGATCTGCTTGCCCTTCAGGTCGGCGATCTGCTTGCCCTTGCCCTTGATGAGCACGCCATCGTTGCCGTTCGAGTAGTCGCTGACGATCAGCGCCGTCGAGTCCACGCCGCCCGAGGCCGGAATGGTCAGCGCGTCCATGTTGGTCATCGCGCAGCCGTCGAACTTGCCGGCGGTGTACTGGTTGATGGATTCGACGTAGTCGTTCAGTTGCACGACATCGACATTGATGCCGTACTTCTTGGCCCATTTGGAGACGATGCCCTGAGTCTTCGCCTGGCCCCACGGCATCCAGCCGGCGTAGATGGTCCAGCAAACCTTGAAGTCGGTGCGGCCCGCGGCGGAGGCGGAGGTGGAAGCGAAAGCGGCGAGGGAGACGGCGGCGATGCCGAGAAAGCGTACGAGCTTGCGCATGAGGTTGACCTCGAAAGGGACGGTTAGCGACGGCAGGGAGCAGCGCAAAACATCGCGTTCTCTCCCGGGCTTTTGTCCCGCCGTGTAACCTCGCCTGAGGTCGACAGCTCTCGGACCAGCGCCTGCATGAAGCAGGCCGGAACCCTAGCCGTCCATTTCCAGATTGTGTTGAACCGGATGAGGCGCCGGCTCCTTGCGAGCCTTTAAGAGCGAGAAGCGTGCCACGCGGAAATCGCCGTATCTGGCGATGTCACAGTGCGTTTTCGCCCCGTTCCGGTGATTGCGCGCACCGGCGCATGCCGGAATCGCACCGCATGCGTGCACTGATGGTGTGGGCTTGATGACGAGTTTCAATTGCCGAGCGGGGCGCTCGCCGGCATGACGCACGTGACGGGCATGCTGTATCGTAGACGCCTTTCATTGCCCAGAGACCCCGATCTCCGTAAAGATGCCCTGGATGACTCCACTCCACCGCGATCCCGCTTTCTACCAGCTTCTCAGCGATAGTTACACCCGCTTGCTCGGCGTCCCGCTGGTGCCGCAGCCCATGTCTGCCGCCGACGCCGCCGAATGGCTTTACGAGCACGCACCGTTCGCCGTGCTTGCGCACAACACCGATCCCGACCCGGTGTTTATCTATGGCAACAAGGCGGCGCAGCGCCGCTTCGAATATAGCTGGGACGAAATCACCCGGCTGCCGTCCCGGCTCTCGGCAGAAGCCCCGAATCGCGAGGAGCGGCAGCAGTTCCTTGCACGCGTGGAGCGGCTCGGTTATGAAGCGGGCTACAAGGGCGTGCGCGTGACGCAGTCAGGCCGGCGCTTCATGATCGAGGAAGCCACGCTGTGGCAACTGCTCGATGAGCAAGGCAAACTGCACGGCCAGGCGGTTGTGATTCCGCGCACGCGCGACCTCTGAGCGACTCGCGTCGCCTTGCATCGCACTCAGTTCAACGCGACCGCGGCCGCAGCGCTCACCGGCGAGCCTTCAATCGCCACCGAAGGCGTACCGTCCGGCCCGACCGGCACGTCGCCGACCAGCGTCGTGCGGTACAACTGCCGGTCGAACTCGAGATCGAAAATATCGGTGGGCGCGAGGTGAGCCGTCGCGCGGTTGTCCCAGAAGGCGACGCTGCCTGCTTCCCATTTGAAGCGCACGGTGAACTCCGGCCGCGTCACATGTTCCCAGAGCAGTTCGAGCAGCGCCTGGCTCTCGCGCGGCGTCACGCCGACGATCGACTTCAGGAAGCTCGGGCTCACATAGAGCGCACGCTCGCCGGTTTCCGGATGCACTCTGACGAGCGGATGCTCGGTCACGAGAATGCGTTGCTCGACGGCTTTGACGAATGCTTCCGTTCCGCTTGCGCCGGCGGGCGGCGCAAAGCGGTGAAGGCCGCGCAGACCGTCGACGAACGCGCGCAACGGCGCGGAGAGCTTCTGATAGGCGGCGACCAGATTGGTCCACTGCGTGTCGCCGCCATACGGCGGAATCGTCACGCCGCGCAGGATCGACGCCCACGGCGGATTGACGGCGGCCGTCACATCCGTATGCCAGCCAGTCCACGGACGCAGCAGCGTTTGTCCTTCGAAACGCGTTGCCTGGCGATACTTCGAGATCGAGTAGATTTCCGCATGACCGTCGACGTGGCCGAACACGGGATGCCCCACCGTCAGCTCGCCGAACTGCGCCGAGAAAGCGATGTGCTGCTCGTGCGTTAGAAACTGCTCGCGAAAGAACACGACGCGCCATCTAAGAAGCGCCGCGCGAATCTCCGCGACTTGCCGCGCATCGAGTTTTTGCGTGAGATCGACACCATGAATTTCCGCGCCGATGTGCGCGGAAAGCGGGTTCACCTGAATCGACTGCGTGTCCTGCAATGCGGCTGCGCTCATGCGAGGCTCCTGGAAAAGAGAACAGGGTTGCGTCAATATCCCGCGACCGCGGGCACCTGTTTTGTGAGGTTGGTATAGCGGTTTGCAGGCCGCGGCAGTCCGAGGTTCTCGCGCAGCGTGCGCCCCTCGTATTCGGTGCGGAAAAGTCCACGCCGTTGCAGTTCCGGCACGACGTGTTCGGCGAACTCCGTCAGGCCGCCCGGCAACCACGGCGACATGATGTTGAAGCCGTCGGCGCCTTCTTCCTCGAACCACTGCTGCAACTGATCCGCGATGCTTTGCGGCGTGCCGACCACCTGCTGGTGTCCGCGTGCGCCGGCAATGCGCAGATAGAGATCGCGGATCGTCAGATTCTCGCGCCGCGCTAGATCGAACAGCAGTCGTTGACGGCTCTTGCCGCCGTTCGTTTCGGGCAGCTCGGGCAGGGGGCCGTCGACGGGATACTGCGACAGGTCCACGCCGCCCGACATGTTCGACAACAGCGATAGCCCGACGGTCGGATGAATCAGGTCTTGCAGCGCGGCAAATTTCGCGTCGGCCTCTTCCTGCGTGCGGCCGACGATCGGAAAAATGCCCGGCATGATCTTCAGATGATCCGGCGCGCGGCCATACTTCGCGAGGCGGCCTTTGATGTCGCGATAGAACGACTGCGCTTCCTCGAGCGTCTGATGCGCGACGAAGATCACCTCGGCGGTTTGCGCGGCGAGCTCGCGCCCGGCTTCCGATGCGCCGGCCTGCACGACGACCGGCCATCCTTGTGGCGAACGCGCGACGTTCAACGGTCCACGCACCTTGAAGTGCTTGCCTGTGTGACCGAGCACGTGCAGTTTGTCGGGGTCGAAATAGACGCCGCTGTCCTTGTCGCGGGTAAACGCGTCGTCTTCCCAGCTATCCCACAGGGCGGCCACCACGTCGTAGAACTCGCGCGCGCGCTCATAGCGGACCGCGTGGTCCGGATGGCGCTCGAAACTGAAATTGAGCGCCTCCGATTCGGTGCTCGATGTGACGAGGTTCCAGCCCGAGCGCCCGCCGCTCAGATGATCGAGCGACGCGAATTTGCGGGCGACGTTATACGGCTCGTTAAACGTGGTGGAGACCGTGGCGATCAGGCCGATGTTTTTCGTCACGACCGAAAGCGCGGAGAGCAACGTCAACGGTTCGAAATGATCGGCGCGCGCGGTGCGCGATAGCGAGGGCAGATTCGTGTCGCGCACGCTCACGCTGTCGGCGAAAAACACCGCGTCGAATTTCGCGCGCTCGGCGATCCGTGCGAGTTCCGCATAGTGCGCGAAGTCGAGGCCGCCGCCCGCGTGCGCATCCGGATGCCGCCATGCGGCGATATGGTGGCCCGTCTCCATCAGGAAAGCGCCCAGTTTGATTTGCCGCTTGTGGCGATTTTCACCGCTCATCGTGATCTCCGTGAATGATCCAGGTGTGGGAATGCCGCGAGTGTCACCACGCGAGCCGCCATTCGGTGATCGGCGGATTGGCTACGGGAATGCGCGTGCCGCCGTGCGGCGTATCGTCCTCGTGCCCGGCGAAATCGGCCAGCACTTCCTCGCGCAAACGAATGAAGCGGGGATCGTTGCGATCGCGCGGACGAGGCAGCGCGACATCCACGATCCGTTTGATCCGGCCCGGCCGCGGCGCCATCGTGACGACCCGATCGCCGAGATAAAGCGCTTCGTCCACGTCGTGCGTGACGAGAATCATCGTGATGCCTTCGTGTTCCCAGATGCGTTGCAACTCGTCTTGCAAACGGCCGCGCGTGAGCGCGTCGAGCGCACTGAACGGTTCGTCGAGCAGAAGCACGCGTGGCCGGTTCACGAGGCCGCGCGCGATCGCCACACGCTGCGCCATGCCGCCCGACAACTGATGCGGATACGCATGCTCGAAACCGTTCAGGCCGACGAGCGCGATGTGCTGCGCGACCGCATCGCGCTTCTGTTTCGCCGATAGCGGCGCATTGCGCAACGCGGCCAGAACGTTTTGCGACGCCGTGAGCCACGGAAACAGTCGATGATCCTGAAACACGATGCCGCGCTCGAGCGACGTGTCGCGCACCTTGTCTCCGGCGACGACAATCTCGCCGTTGTAATCGGTATCGAGTCCCGCGATCAACCGCAGCAACGTCGATTTACCGCAACCGCTCGATCCGAGCACGCTGACGAATTCGCCGGGGCGTACCCGCAGGCTGATGTCGTCGAGCACCGCGAGCGGCGTACCGTCTTGCCGCGCATAGCGCTTGCTGACGTGAAGAATGTCGATGCTGTCGGACAGCGTGGAAGACGTCATGTGCGGACCTCGGTGTGCAATGCAATGTGTGGCGTGTTCATCGGGCGGCCGCCTGCGAACGGCGCGCAAACATCGCCCGTTCGACCGCGCGCGCCAATGCGTTCAGCGCCCAGCCGGTCACGCCGACCACGACCACGCCGAACAGCACCAGATCCATGCGGAACTGCTCGCTGCCGTCGATCAGCGTATTGCCGATTCCGCTGCCTGCCACCAGCAGATATTCCGCACCCAGCGTCGCGAGCCACGAATAGATCAGCGCGAGATAGAGGCCCGTGAAAATCGACGGCAGCGCGGCCGGCAGAATGACTGCGCGGATCAGTTGCCAGCGCGAATAGCGAAAAGCGCGCGCGACTTCGATGTACGCGCGCGGCACCGCATGAATGCCGTCACACGTATGCGCGGCGACGGGCAGCAACGCAGCGAGCGAGAGGAATACGACCTTCGCTGCATCGCCGAGACCGAACCACACGGAAATCAACGGAATCCACGCGAACAGCGAAATCTGCTTGAACGTGTCGAAGCTCGGGCCGATCATGCGCGTGGCGAGCCGCGAGAAGCCGAGCGCGCTGCCGAGCAGCAGGCCGCCTAGCGTGCCGATCACGAAGCCGCTTGCTTCACGCGCGAGCGACGCGGAAAGCGCCTTGAACAGCGCGCCGCTGACGATTTGCTGCCAGGCGGTGGCCAGCACCTGCGCGGGGCTGACGAGCAACCCGCTCTTGACGACGTGCGCTTCGGAGATCGCCCACCAGATTGCAATGGCTGCAATCGGCAAGACGGCGCCGCGCCAGTCGACGCGTGCGATCAGTGGCTTGCGTGGTCGCGCGGCGCGTGCGAAGGCGGCGGGCACGTTGTCGCCGCAGTCGCACGACAACGTCTTCGTCGACTGCTTCGATGCTTCGGCGGACCGTTTAAAGACAGCAAGACTCATCGTGAATACCTCATGGGCGATGCGACGCGATGCGGCCCGGCAATGGGTCGTCACTACTCGTCATTACTCGCGAAACGCCGACGGCTGACCGCGCCGCAAGCGCGCTTCGAGTGCGTCGAGCGAACGATTCATTGCGTAACCGATAGCGCCGACTACGACGACCGACGCCATCACCAGATCGAGTTGAAACAGTTGCCGGCCGTAGACGATCAGATAGCCGAGCCCTTCCGAAGACGCGACCAGTTCGACCACCACCAGTGCGAGCCAGGCTTTGGTGAACGCGAGCCGTACGCCTGTCGCGAGCGTGGGCACGGCGGCGGGCACGACCAGATAGACGATCCGTTGCCAGCGCTTGTACGCAAAGACACGCGCGACTTCATCGAGCGATGCGGGCGTCTGGCGAAACCCTTGCAGCGTGCTCAACGTCACCGGAACGAGCGCGGCATGCGCGATCAGAATGTATTTGAGCGGCTCGCCGACGCCGACGAGCAGCAGCAGAAACGGCAGCCACCCGAGCACCGGAATCTGCACGAGCGCATTGAAGGTCGGCAGCACATACGCTTCGAAAGTGCGGGACAGACCGAGCGCCGCGCCGAGCGCGAAGCCGAGCAGCGTGCCCGCAGCGAAGCCGACCAGCACACGTTGCAGACTGATCAACGTATTGCTTGCGAGATCGCCGCTTCTCGCCAGTTCGACGAAGGTGTCGAACACGCGCTCGGGCGGCGGCAAGATCTGCGGTGCGATCCAGCCGCGCTCGCAACCCGTCGCCCATAAGGCGAGCAGCACGGCGGGCAACACCCAGGGCGCGAGGCGCCAGGCAAGCGCGCGCAGCCGCGCATTGCGACGTGGCGACGCCGCGGGCAACTCGCGCGCCGCTGCGTCGTTGCCGAAGCGTTCGTTGCCGGCATCAAGTGCGGTTTCGCTCATCGTGATCGCTCCCGTGTTAGCCGAGCGGCTTGCCGGCGGCGTCGTAGCGCGTCCAGTAATGGTCGAGTTTCTGCGTGCGCAATGCGTTGTCGAGATACTTGGTCTCGAACCAGTTATCGACCTCGACGGGCTGACGGATCAGCTTGAGTTTCAGCGCATCGGCCGCGACGGCCTTGTAGCGCGCGACGATGAACGGATCGATCAACGGCGAGTTGCGGTCTTTGAGTGTTTGATTCGCGAACTCCGCCTGCCATGACGCATACGGCACGCCGCTCTTGGACCACAGCTTGAAGAGCGCATCGCGGTTCGCTTCATCGGACGACCATTGCGCGCCTTTGACGAGCACGTTGACGACCCGTTGCACGACATCGGGATGCGCGCGATCGAAGTCGTCGAGCACGAGCAGATGCGCCTGACGCGTGAATTGCGGTCCATCGTTCTGCGATTCGTAGACGATCTTCGCGAGGCCCTGGTCGCGCAGCTTGTACAGGTGGTAATCGTTGACCGACGCGTCGATCCCCTTGGATGCCAGCGCCGCGAGCGAACTCGCGGAATCGAGATTGATCACGCGAAGATCGCGCTCATCGAGCTGATTGGCGGCGAGCGCGTTGTCCGCGACGAGCTGCAGATTCGTGCCGCGAAGGATCGACACGCGCCGGCCTTTCAGGTCTTTGATCGAACGAATGTCCGAATCCGTCGGCACAGCGATCTTGATGCCGACGCGGACGCCCGAGGCGAGCAGCAGGCGCGTCTTCAAACCGTTGGCGCGGCCGAGTACCGAGGGCAAATCGCCCTGATAGGCGAAGTCGAGCGCGTTGTTGGCGATCGCTTCGTTGACGGCGGGGCCGGCTCCCTTGAAGAACAGCCATTCGACTTTGATGCCGTCGGCGGCAAATTCTTTTTCGAGCGACTGCTGCAATTGCACGGTGGCCGCGGGCGATCCACCAAACGTAGGCGGATCGCCATTACCCTGTTGCGCGACGCCGATGCGAATCACCGCCGGCTTGTCGGCATAGGCGTGAACCGCGGCGAGCGACAACGTCGCCACGGCGAAGAAAGATTTCAGCAGACGGAAATAGCGCATGCGGCAATACCGGTCGATGGAAGGGAAAAGAAGTGCGAATGCTCTGGCGGGCAGAGACCTGGCACTACACGTTAGATTCGCGTGCCGTCGAATCCAACCAATCATTGCTGATAAGAAAATCTGCAGTAGTTCGAATCGCCTGACTGAATGCCGTCATGCGCACGCGCGGCATGCAAGTACGCAATTCCCGATTTGCATAGTTAAATTCGTCGTTTTGCCCGTATGGATTGCATGGCTACCATGCGACGCTTCAGCCATTCATGCGAACGCTAGATCATGTCCACTGTTGCTTTTCCCTCCACCGAAGCCGATCCGCAAACGTCTGCCGGCAACGCGGCGCGTCCCACCGTCATTCGCAATGCGCAGGACGTGTCACGCATCGTCAGCGCAGGCGCCGCGAAAGGCAGTAATGCGCGGATCGTGATTGCGATTGCACTGGGCGGTGTCTTTCTCGATGCTTACGATCTGACCTCGCTCGCTTACGGGATCAAGGACATCGCGCGCCAGTTTTCGTTGTCGCCGGTTCAGGTGGGATTCGTCTCGTCGGCCATCACGTTCGGCGCGATTCTCGGCGCGCTGTTCGGCGGGTATCTGACCGATCGCATCGGCCGTTATCGCGTGTTCATGGCCGACATGCTGTTCTTCGTGGTCGCGGCGATCGCGGCCGGCCTCGCGCCGAATGCGTGGGTGCTCGGCGGCGCGCGCTTTTTGATGGGCTTCGGCGTGGGGCTCGATTTGCCGGTGGCGATGGCGTTTCTCGCCGAGTTCTCGCGGGTGGCGGGCAAGGGCAACAAGGCGGCGAGCGTCGCTGCGTGGTGCCCCGCATGGTACGCGGCCACGAGCACCTGCTATCTGCTGATTCTCGGCTTGTACGCGATTTTGCCGGAGCATCAACTCGGCTGGCTATGGCGTTTGACGCTCGCATTCGGCGCGGTGCCGGCCATCGCGATCATTCTCGTGCGTAGCCGTTATATCAGCGAGTCGCCTGTTTGGACCGCGAATCAGGGCGATCTCGAAGAGGCCGCGCGCATCCTGAAGCGCTCTTACGGCATCGACACAGTAGTCGAACGAAGCGCGACGCCGCAGAAGGCGCCGCGCGCGGCATCGTGGCGCAACTACGGGGTTCTGTTCAACGCCACTTACCGTCGCCGCACGATTCTTGCCGCGGTGATCGGCAGTGCTTCGTCATTCGGCTATAACGCGATCATCTTCGGCTTGCCGGTGATCATCACGAGTTTCTTCCAGCAGGGGCCGCTCACGACGATCGTCGCGGCGCTCGCGCTGAATCTCGCATTTGCATTCGTGGGCGGGCTGATCGGCGTGCGCACCGCACCGACCGTCGGCGCGTGGAAAATGACTGTGCTCGGGCACGCGCTGCAATTCGCGTCGCTGATCGGACTCGCGCTGATCGGCAAACCGGGCAGCGGTGCGCTCGTGGTGGTCGCGATTCTTCTGCTCGGCGGCTATCTGTTCGGACAAGGTTTCGGACCCGGCTCGCATTCGATGACTTATGCATCGCTGAGCTATCCGACCTCGCTGCGGGGAATCGGCGTCGGTTTTAACCAGACGCTGGTGCGTTCGGCGTCGACGGTCTCGCTGTTTCTTTTTCCGGTGCTGGCTGCCGCGTTTGGCACGAAGGTCTTCTGGTTGATCGCCATCGCGCCGCTGACTTCGTTGCTCGTGCTGCTGGTGATCCGCTGGGAGCCGTCGGGCTACGACATCGACGCCGAAGACTACGCGGAGCCGGGCGGCGTCACGGCCGCGCGTTAGGTCATGGGCTGACGATGTCGCGCGACAGCGCAGTCTGCAGGTCCACCAACGGCATGGCAGTCACGGTGACGGCGACCGATTCCGATTCCGGCAGCATGCCCGTAAGTGCCGCAAGTCCGGTTACGCAGATTGCGATGACCGCGCATGCGCCGATCACGACGATTCCGTTTTTATAGGCCGCGTTCGTTCGGAACGAGTTTGCAAAGAGCCGCATCATGACTGTCTCCTGGTGATGCGGCTAACATTTGCAACTACTGTGCCGACAACGATGCGCTTATGCTCACCGCCCGCCGAGCCAGAGTGGGCGGGCATTCCATGGGAAGGGCGGGAGCGTAACGGCAAGTCGATGTTGGGTCCGCCCCGACAGGGCACGTCGTTTTACTCGTCCGATACCAACACTCAACAGGTCCAGCTTTCCATTCCGGCGCCACGTCGCGGCGCGCGTCGGTTGCGCTAGACTGGCGCGAATAAACGGAAGGGGACCTGGATGATACGCAAGACGCTCAATGCCTCGCAGCTTCAGCAGGAGGTCAGCCGGCGAATCCATCGGTTGCAGGAAATCGTCGAGGACGGCGTGAAGATTCGCGTGCCGCGGCCGCAATTGCAGGACCCCGACAAGACGGGCTGCAACTGGAACATGACTCACTTCGGCAATGCGGTCGGGTTCGAGCGCGACGTGGAAGCGGTCCTCAAGGCGGTGCGTGCGGAATACAATCTCAGTACTGAGGCGAAAAGCAGCGGCAATCCGTTTGAGGACTAAGCGCTTGCCTCGAATAGAAAAAGTACTGGCAACCGACACATGGACCTTTGGATTCAACCTTGCGCGCAATGCGCGGAACTGTACGGCAAACCGGCGGCTGAGCCTCCGCACCCGGACCTGACGCTCAACGGCGTCGGTTCAGTGGAAGAGGCGCGCCGCGAAGAGCACTACACGTGCAGCCGATGTCGCGCGGTCTTTGCGCGAATTCTTGCGGGGCCAGAGGCCCGGCAAATCTGGATGGTGCTGAACGCGGGTCAGCACTGAACGGCGCTTGGCTCGATCTTGCGCGCGCGGTACTGTTGCGGCCGCAGTCCGGCGCGAGCGGCAGGAACGCGCGTTGCGGCGCTGCATGCTTTCTTTATCCTGATCCGCTTTGCGTGCGGAGAAGACGAGGAGCCGCATGCCGCCATCGACGATTGCACATAAAAAGCCTGCTCACCGGATTGCACTTGCATTGCAAGGCGGCGGCGCATTTGGCGCATTCCAGGCCGGCGTGCTCGAAGCGTTGCACGATGCGGGTGTTGAAATCGACGCCTGCAGCGGGTCGTCGATTGGCGCCATCAATGCGGCGCTGTATTTCGGCAACGAGCCGTCGCGCAGGATAGAGCGGCTCAAAACCTTCTGGGATAGCGTGTCGGTGCCCGGCTCCGCGCTGCGCGAGCATGCGTTGCAACTATGGCCGCCGCGCGGCGCGCTCGAACATCGAACGGTGAGACGCATGCTCGCCGAAGCCGACCAAACGTACGCGCTGCAATTCGGGTTGCCGGGGTTCTTCGTGCGGCGCGTGGATATTCCGTGGGTCGCAGGCACAGGCAATCCGGGCGATGCGAGCGTATTCGACACACGACCACTCGTCCGCACGCTGTCGAACCTATGCGACTTCGAACTGCTCAATCGCAGCCCCGTCCAGGTCAGTGTGGTGGCTGCGAACGTGGCGACGGGCGCGGCACGCTACTTCGTCAATCACGACGACGGACTCAATGGCGCCATGATCATGGCGTCGGGCGCGCTGCCGCCGTGGTTTCCAGCCGTCGAAATAGACGGCGCCTGGTACTGGGATGGTTCGCTCGTGACCGGCGCGCCCGTGCGCCATCTGCTGGCGATCGCACCGCCTGGTGTGAGCACCACCATTTTGCGCGCCGACTTATGGAGTTGCGACGGCCCGCTTGCGGACAATCTCGTCGATGTGGACATTCGCCTCAAGAACATCCAGCACGCAAGCAGAGCGGCGTTCTTCAACGAAACGCGTGAGGAATCACAGCGTTTGAAGTCTTTGCTTGCGTACGCGCTCGAGTGCATCGACGGCGAAAAGCGGCAGAGCGACCCGCAACTGATCAATGCAGCGGCGCTTGCGCAGCCGGACAATGTACGCATCGTGCCGGTGGATTACGAGCGCTCGCAATGTGAAGCGCATTTCAAGGACTCGCAGTTCGGCAAGACCGCCATCGACGAGCACTGGAACAATGGGCGACGAGTGGCCGAAGCGGCGCTCTCGCAGATGGAAAGTGCCTGAATTGCCTAGCGCGGTCTTCAGGCATGCGCCATGCGCTACGTGTCCAACCAGGCCACTACTGCGCATACCGTCGTGGAAAACCATCCCTTCAGCCTCACGGATTGGCACCGCTTCCTTTTCGGGAACACCTCATCGCTGTTCCTGCTTGAAGTACTTCTGCGAACCGGCGTGACCTATGTACTGCTCGTCATCGCAATGCGTCTGCTCGGGCGCCGCGTGGCGGCTCAATACACATTGTTCGAGATTTCGATTGTGGTCACACTCGCGGCGGCCATCGGCGTGCCGTTGCAGGCGTCGAACCGGGGGATGCTGCCGCCGCTGGTGATTGCACTCGTCGCAATCGTATTGCAGCGTCTCATTGCCCGGCTCGGCACCACACACCGGCGGCTCGAAACGCTTATTTCAACCGACGTCACGCTGCTCGTCAGCGAAGGCCGGCTCGAAATGGACGAGTTGGCGCGTGCCGCGATGCCGCGCGAAAAAGTATTCGAAGCAATGCGGATCAAGGGCTGGCAACACCTTGGACAGATTAGCCGGCTCTATATGGAGCCCTCCGGTTCTTTCTCGTTCATTCCCGCCAGACCGTCGAAGCCGGGCCTTTCCGTGCTGCCGGCAATCGACAAGGAACTGCAGGAAGAAGGCCACTTGCCAGGCTGGTCGGCATGTCGTCATTGCGGCAACACGATTGAAAAGGAACACACAGACAATTCGCGATGCGAGAACTGCGGCTCGACTGAATGGACATGTGCAGTCAGGGAAGTGGAGGTCTGATGCAGCTCGTTCAGCGAATCCTGATTGGCGACGGACCTTGGGCGTTCTTATTGGAAGTGGTGGTTCGCGCGGCGATTGTCTATGTGCTGCTGTTAGTGGCAATGCGCATGATGGGCAAGCGTGTTGCCGCGCAGTTGAGCATTACTGAACTCGCGGTGATTCTCATGCTGGGCGCCGCGATTGGCGTTCCTATTCAGGTTTCTTCGCAAGGCATTTTGCCGGCGGCTATCGTGCTGTTTACCGTCGTCGCGCTTCAGCGCATGAGTTCGAGAGCCGGCCAGCGGTGGCGCAAATTTCAGGTAGCGCAGGAAGGCGACGTGACCATGCTCGTAAAGGACGGCAGAATTCTTCTCGACGAACTCAAGACCAGCGAGGTGTCCCGCGAAATGCTCGCGTCGGAACTTCGTGCTGCAAACGTCGCGCATCTGGGACAGTTGCGCCGCGTTTATCTGGAGTCGTCCGGTTCTATTAGCCTCGTGTGGAGAAAGCACGAACGCCCCGGCTTGACGGTTCGGCCGGACATGGAGTGCTCGCTTCTCGATGCGATCGGCGCCGACGGCTACTTTGCGTGCTGGAGCTGCGGCGCGACCGTCGATACCGAGAACCGGCCGACCGAGCCGTGCTCCGCATGTCGTTCGATGCGATGGGAATCGGCGGTGCAATTGCCGCAGAAGCCGAAAGTCGAAGAGAAGACAGAATGAAACCTTTGAAAAGAACTACAAAGCCACTATAAAAACAGCCACCAGGCGACTCATGACTCGTCGCGAATCTCGCCAGGTCCCTTGCCGGTCCAGCGCTTCAATGCTCTGCGGAAGTTGGCCGTGTCGCTAAAGCCGACCAGCATCGCGACATCGTCGGTGCTGAGCTTGGTCGTTTTAAGGTACTCGGTGGCGAGCGAGCCGCGGACGTCATCGACAATCGCGACGAACGACGTGCCTTCCGATTCGAGTCGGCGCCTCAACGTTCGGCTCGTCATTTTGAGTGCTTCGGCCACGGTTTCCATGCTGGGAAATACACCGGGCTTGCGCATTAAAAGCTGATACACCTCGCCGGATGCACCCGATGATGTTTTCGCTTGCCCGATCAGTCTGTCGCAGGTCTCCTGCAAGAGTGCTGCCGAATGACGATGTGCAAGGTGCGGCTTAACTTCGAGTATGGCACTGTCGTAGATCAACTGGCATTCGTCGGCGTCGAACTCGCACGGGCAACCCAGGTACTCGCGGTATATCGCGGCATGCTCGGGCGCGGGATAAGAGAAGCGCGCAAGTACCGGCGGGCAGCTTCTTCCCGCGACGTCCTGAAGATGCGTGACGTGCTGCGTGTACTGCTGTTCGAGAAGAAACTGCTGGACGTCGTGCGGCAAATTCGAAGAAAAGGCGTCAGGAAAAGTCCACACCGAAGTATCGGGGTTTTCGGTCCACTCGATCGTGATAGTCGGCGTGGCGAGCCGATGGTACTTGACGCCTAGCCGGAAGTAGTCGCGCAACGAAAGGCACGACATCAGCGCATAGCCGTACATGCCATAGGCGGCGAGATGAAGACGTGCTCCCGTTTTGAAAGGAGTACTTGGGTCGGATGAAAGACTGACGGCATTTCTGCATACCATCGCGTATTGCCGCACCGAGGTCATGACCGACGCGTCGTAGATCTGGTCGGGCTCGACGCCGCTTCCCTTGAGGCTCTGTTCGGGGGCAATGCCTTGCTCCGCGAGTACTTCCACCAGCGCCGCGATCTTGTACGGCGCGTAGATGCGCTCGTTCAACAGCGGAAATTTCGCCGACACCGTGCCTCCCGTGGATGTCCTCGTGGGACATCAGCTTGTCCGAAATTGACCTTACATACTGAATCGTATCTCACTACTATCAATGGGACAAGAGACGGGTCCGCATTGCAGTTGTGCGACTCGCAAAGCTGTTGGAGACAAGCATGCAAATCCACCATCCCCGTGATCTCGCGCCTTTGGCGCTCGTGGCAATCGGCCTGACGCGCGTCATTGCGTCAGAGGCCGCATTCGCCCCGGCTTCCGAGCACTCTGCATCAGCCGCAACACGATAGGTATTGAAATGGGAAATTCGACCAGTAAAGTCATCATTACGTGCGCAGTGACAGGCTCGGCGCATGTACCGTCGATGTCGGAATATCTGCCGCTCACGCCCGATGACATCAAGACTCAAGCACTCGAGGCCGCCGAGGCCGGCGCGGCGATTCTTCATCTGCATGCACGCAATCCGCAAGACGGACGGCCAACGCCTGCGCCCGAAGTGTTCCGCCAGTTCGTGCCCGCGATTGCCGCGCAGACCGACGCGGTCATCAACATCTCCACTGGCGGCAGCACGCGCATGACGCTCGACGAGCGTTTGGCCTACGCACGCGTCGCCAAACCCGAGATGTGCTCGCTGAACATGGGCTCGATGAACTTCTCGCTGCATCCGGTCGCGGCCAGAATATCTTCCTGGCGATTCGATTGGGAGAAGGAATACGTCGAAGGCATGGAGGACATGATCTTCCGGAACACGTTCCGCGATATCAGGAACATCCTCACCGAGTTTCATGACTACGGCACGCGTTTCGAATTCGAATGCTACGACGTCGGGCACTTGTATAACCTCGCGTACTTCATCGACATCGGGCTCATCAAGCCGCCGTTCTTTATTCAATCCGTGTTCGGCATTCTCGGCGGCATCGGTCCTGATCCAGAGAACCTTGCATTGATGCGTTCGACTGCCGACCGTCTATTCGGACGTGAAAACTATCAGTTTTCTATTCTTGGCGCCGGCCGTCATCAAATGTCGCTCGTGACGATGGGCGCCATCATGGGCGGCAACGTTCGCGTCGGTCTCGAAGACAGCGTCTACTTGTCGCGTGGCGTGAAAGCACATTCGAATGCCGAGCAGGTCCGCAAGATTCGCAGAATTCTCGAAGAGCTTTCTTTCGAAATCGCGACGCCGGCCGATGCCCGCGCGATGCTCGGATTGAAAGGGCGCGAAAGCGTCTCGCATTAAGCATTGAGCATCAAGCAGATGGCATTGCGCGCAAAAGGCTCGCAAGCCGAAGTACTTTTTATCCTGCAGCGCCGGTTGGCAATCGCCCGGCGCGCAACACAAGAAAAAACAGGCAGGACAATTTCCGGAGACATCATGACTGCAGCTACTGTTGACCCCCGCCTCGGCGACACGCACTGGCGAGCGACTCGCAAGGCGATGGCGAGGCTCCTTCCGTTAATGTGCGCGATCTACTTCATGTCGTTTATCGACCGCACGAATGTTGCGCTGGCCAAGAGCGCACTCGCGGCCGATCTCGGCATTAGTGCGGCGGCCTACGGGCTGGGTGCCGGCATCTTCTTTATCGGTTATGCGCTTCTCGAAGTGCCCAGTAATCTGGCGGCGCACCGCGTCGGTCCGCGGGCCTGGATTGCGCGTATTGCCGTCACCTGGGGAGCGTTATCCACGGCGATGATGTTTGTGCAAGGCGAGCTGTCCTTCTACGTTCTGCGGGTATTGCTTGGGGTCGCGGAAGCAGGGCTTTTTCCGGCCTTGATGTACATGGTGACGCTGTGGTTCGCGCCTAAAGACCGGGCGGTCGCCGTGGGCTGGATTTATACCGCTCCTTCCATTGCGCTCATTATCGGCAATCCGCTCGGTGCGGGGCTGATGCAACTGGGCGGAATCGGCGGTCTGCACGGATGGCAGTGGATGTTTCTGCTGGAAGGTCTGCCCACCATCGTGGTCGGCATCATCCTCTTTTTCAAGCTGCCGAACCGGCCCAGCGAGGTGAAGTGGCTAACGCCAGAAGAAGCGCAGGCGCTCGAGGATAACGCGGTCATCGACACGCACGGTCACGCCGAACTGACGTCGGCGCACTGGATCGCCGCACTGAAGCGTCCGACCACGGTACTCATTGCACTGATTTACTTTCTGAATCAGGTAGCGTTCGTGGGCCTGTACTTTTTCACTCCGTCGATTGTCGGACAGATGCATGTTAAGTCGCCGCTTCTCGTCGGCTTACTGTCGAGTAGTGTCGGCATTGGCTTTCTGCTCGGCGTGCTCACACTGCCGCGCATTCACCGCCGGATAAGCAATGACTGCGGCTTCCTGGGTGTGCTGACTGCGGGCGTGGTTATCACCGCGTGCGCATTTATCGCGACGAAAAATCAGGCGGCACAAATCACGCTGCTTGGCATCACCGGCTTTTTCGCGGGCGGCATTCTGCCTTCGTATTGGGCCGTGGCGATGAAGCGATTGCAAGGCGTGCAGGCTGCGGCCGGACTTGCTTTCATCAATACGATCGGCTTGTTGGGCGGCTTTGTCGGACCTTATCTTTTCGGGCTCGCCGAGACGATAACCGGCAGAAGCGACTCGGGCTTTAACGTCGTGGTGGTCGCATCGGTGCTCGGCCTGTGTCTCGTGCCGCTCCTTGCGAAAGCCATCCGGGCTGCGGATCGTCCGATCCCGGCGACGGCCAATGGCGCGCAACTCAACACATCCAAAAGCTGAATGCCGGCATCGCCATGAAAGCGTATAAGCCCGGAAACAGCTTTATTCCCTATTCGATTTTATTTTGTCGGTGCGACACATGAATACTTTCGAGCTTCTCAAACCGAGGCCCGGTCTGCGCGTACTTATTTCCGGCGCAGCCGCGGGAATTGGAGCAGCCATTGCCGATGCATTTGTTCAAGCAGACGCACAGGTCTATATCTGTGATGTCGATGCGTCGGCGGTAGAAAAAGCCGAAGAGAGGAACCCAAAGCTCTACACCGGCGTCGCGGATGTGGCAAATCGCGAGCAGGTCGACCAGATTATCGACGACGCGCGCGCGAGGCTCGGCGGACTCGACGTTCTGATCAACAATGCGGGCATCGCGGGTCCGACGGGCGACGTCGAATCCATTCAACCGCACGACTGGGAACGAACCATTTCGACGAATCTCAACAGCCAGTACTACTTCCTGCATAAGGCCGTACCGCTGCTGAAAGAGACATCGGATTGCCCGGCGATCATTGCAATGTCGTCGGTGGCGGGGCGGCTCGGGTACGCGTTTCGCACGCCATACGCCGCGACCAAATGGGCGATTGTCGGACTGGTGAAGTCGCTGGCAATCGAGCTTGGGCCCGAGAACATTCGCGTGAACGCCATTTTGCCAGGCGTCGTGCAAGGCGAGCGAATGGACAGGGTGATCGCCGCGCGAGCCGAGTCGACGGGCGTGTCGTTCGACGAAATGAAAGAGCAGTACCTGAAAAAGATCTCACTGCGCCGAATGGTGACCGTCGACGACATTGCCGCGATGGCGCTATTCCTCGCATCGCCGGCGGGCTACAACATCACCGGGCAAGCCATCAGCGTGGATGGCAACGTCGAATATCTTTGACGGCATACCGACATCAAAACAACTCACTACCCAGGGACGCAGATCCAATGAGACTCAACGGTAAGGTTGCAATCGTCACAGGCGCGGGCCAGGGAATCGGCGCGGCGACGGCACTCAAATTCGCACGCGAGGGCGCGAGCGTCGCGGTATGCGACGTGAATGCCAATGCGGTGACATCGGTGGTCGGCGCGTGCCGTGAGGCGGGCGCGCAAGCGGTGGGCTTCACCGTCAACGTGGCCGATCGTGAGGCCGTTCGGGATATGGCGGCCAGCGTGCAGGAGCGCTTCAAGCGCATCGACGTGCTGGTGAATAACGCGGGTATTACGCGTGATGCGCGCCTGCAAAACATGACGGTCGAGCAATTCGAAGACGTCATGGATGTCAACCTGCGCGGCGTTTTTCACGCCACTCAAGCCGTGCTCGACTGCATGATCGGCCAGCAGGCCGGCGTGATTCTCAATGCGAGTTCGGTCGTCGGAATCTACGGCAATTACGGGCAGACGAACTACGCGGCGTCCAAGTTCGGCGTCATCGGATTCACGAAAACATGGAGCCGTGAACTCGGCCCTAAAGGCATCCGCGTGAACGCTGTCGCGCCGGGCTTTATCGACACGCCGATTCTGGCGACCGTACCCGGCGAAGTACTCGAGAAGATGAGAAACCAGGTCCCGTTGCGGCGCCTGGGCAAGCCCGAAGAAATCGCCAACATCTACGCCTTTCTCGCGAGCGACGAAGCGAGTTATATCAACGGCGCTGTTATCGAAGCGTCTGGCGGCATGACGCTGTAGCGGCACAACGTGCAAGCAGCGCGCGGCATTTGCGTTGCGAAAAAGTCGGTCATAACGGAGACATCATGATTCGAGTTCACCTTCGCAATTTGAAAGTCGCGCGCGCCGTCGCGCTCCCTGCCGCGCTCGTTGCCGCGCTTTTGATTACATCGGCGATTCCCGCATCCGGCATAGCTGCGACTCTGCCCGCCGGTCACGTGGCCGCGTGCGAGCGATTGCAAGGCTTTATCGTGCCGGCTTCGGAAATAGGCTTGCCGACCTCGGGAGCGGCCGTCACCGCCGCAAAGCCAGTCGCAGCGAGCGGAAGCGGAGCAACCGCTCTAGCGGAATACTGCGAGGTCACCGGCAAGATCTCGCCACTCGACCGATCCGCGCCCGACATTCAATTCAAGGTCGCGTTGCCCGCGCAATGGAACGACAAAGTCGTGATGTTCGGCGGCGGTGGTTTTGACGGCACGATTCCGAATGTGGCGGGCAACGTGCCCAATGGCCCGGTCGACCAAACCGTACCGCTTGGCCGCGGCTATGCGACGTTCGCAAGCGACTCGGGCCATCAGGCGAACGCGCTCGCCTCGCAAGATGGACGTTTTGGCCTGAACGACGAGGCGGTCAGGAATTTCGGCGGCGACGCATTAAAGAAAACGCACGACGCAGCGCTCGCGATCATCAAGGCCCGCTATGCGCATTTGCCACGCAAGGCCTATTTCGCAGGCGGCTCGACGGGCGGGCGCGAAGCTGTCACGGCGATCCAGCGCTGGCCGTCGGATTGGGACGGTGCGATTGCATGGTATCCGGCATGGGACGACGCAGCGGCGCTACTCGGCGGTCAACGCATGAACCGCGCACTGGCGAAACCGGGCGCTTATCTTTCCGTCGGCAAACGGCAGGCACTGTACGACGCGGCGATTGAGGCATGCGACGCGCTCGACGGCGTCGCCGACGGCCTGATCAGCGATCAGCAGCAATGCAACGCGCGATTCGATCCGTCTATTGCCACGCTCAACGGTGCTCCGTTGCGCTGCGCGAAAGGCGTGGACACCGGCGACAATTGCCTGTCGGACGCACAAATCGAAGCGTTGAAAACAATCAATACGTCCACCCACTTTCGCTTCCGGCTCGCGAGCGGCGAGACTCAATATCCTGGCTACAACGTATGGGGCGCCGACCTCGGCATCGTCACGCGCAGTTCTCCCGTCGAGCCTGTGGTTACGTTCCTCGCGTTCGGTACATCACAGCCGGCCAATCCGATGCCTTTGACGGCACCGTATATCAGCGTGCTGACCGATCAGTGGATCAAGTACTCGGTCACGCGCGACCCGAACTTCAATTCGCTATCGGTCGATCCGGAGCAACCGGGCGTATGGGCGAACCGTATCAGCGAACTCAGTTCGCAACTCGACGCAAGCACCGACATTGCTGCGTTCAAGGAACGTGGCGGGAAGCTGCTGCTCGTTCATGGATTATCCGATGTACTGGTCAGCACGCGTGCAACGGAGCAATATTATCGGCGGCTGCAAGCGCAATTCGGCGTTCGCCAGGTCGAGTCGTTCGTGCGCTTCTATGAGATTCCGGGGATGGGCCACGCGGCAAGCAGTACGTTTAACGCCACTTGGGATTCGCTGTCGGCGCTTCAGCAATGGGTCGAAAGAGGCAAGGCTCCGGTCGAGCAAGTGACTACCGACACCGCCGGCGTTCCCGGTCGCACGCGGCCGCTATGCGATTATCCGAAATGGCCGCGTTATCAGGGCGGCGACGTGAATCAGGCTGCTTCTTTCGAGTGTGTTGTGCAGTGAGCGAACGAACCGTGCAGGGGCCGCGGTGCGTGTGCACGCGGTCGACGGATTCGGAGTCGGCACAAAACGCAGGCATCAAGGCACAAAACGCTGAGAGTTCCTGTTAGTTAAGAGCACAATTTATGGCCTATGCTGCATTGGCCACGCCCTGAAAACAGAGGCAAAGGCCCCGGCAGAGTGGCATGCCATTCCGCTTGTATAAAAGAGGGGAAAGTATGTCACGCGATATGTTCTCCATGCGCCCGCCGCGCGCCTCGGGCAACCTGCCCGCCGTCCCCGTCTCTATCTCTATCCCGGTCTCTGTCTTCGCGTTGTTCATCGGCATGTCGTGCGCGGCCCCGGTGCTTGCGCAAGGCACCTTGCCGCAAGGCGGAGCCTATGTGAGCGGCAGCGGTTCGATTGCCAGCGCCGGCAATACGCTGACCGTCACGCAACCGGGTTCGACGCGAGGCGTCGTCAACTGGAACAGCTTTTCGATCGGCGGCAACAACACGGTCGTCTTCAACAACGGTTCCGGTGCGACGCTAAACCGTGTGACAGGCGGATCGCCATCGTCGATTCTCGGCAAGCTCAACGCGACCGGCAGCGTCTATCTGATCAATCCGCAAGGCGTCGTGGTCGGGGCGCAAGGCGTGGTCACGACGGGCGGCCGCTTCGTTGCTTCGACACTCGACACCGACAACGCGTCGTTCATGAACGGCGGAGCGCTGACGTTCTCCGGGCAGTCGGATCAGCGTGTGGTCAACCTCGGCCACATCGGCTCGACGAACGGCGATGTGCTGCTCATCGCCGCGAAGGAAGTCGACAACTATGGCACGATCAGCGCGCCGCAGGGCACGGCTGAAATCGCTGTGGGCAGCAAGGTGCTGCTGCAGGATTCGTCGAGCGGGCAGCAGATGTTCGTGCAGACCGCAAGCGGCGGCGCGATCGTCAATACCGGCGCAATCGAAGCCGCGCAGGTGAACCTGCAAGCCGTGGACGGCAACATCTATGCGCTCGCCGGCCACAACGATGCAGTGCGCGCAACCGGCACCGCGACGCGCGACGGACATGTGTGGCTGGTGGCGGGCACCGCGGGCCAGGTGATTCTCGCGGGCAACGTCGGCGCGCAGCGCGCCGACGGAACCGGCGGCATCGTCGATACCACGACGGGACTGCTGACCTTCTGGGGCGATCTCGCGAAAGTCACCGCAGGGCAATGGAACGTTACGCTGCCCGCATACACGTTCGATGACGGCGCGTCGCGCGCCTTTGCCCGCAGCCTCAGCGCGGGCACGTCGATCAACATGACGACGACAGGCGCGGCGGGCCAGAGCGGCGATATCGACGTCGCGCAGAGCATTCAATGGACCGGCGGCGCATCGCTCGCGCTCAACGCGGCGCATAGTGTTTCGATCGCCTCGGGCGCGACGCTCGGCAACCAGGGCAGCGGCGCACTCACGCTGCGTGCGGACGCGGGCGGCATCGACAACGGCGGCAGCGTCGCCAATAACGGCATGATCGACTGGTCCTCGAGTACCGGCACCGTCAACGCGCTTTACGACATGACCGGCAGCTATACGCCCGGCGTCGTGCTGAGCAATAGCGCCTGGCGCGCGCCCGAGTACAGCGGCCTGCTCACGCAGGCCACCGGCTATAAGCTCGTCAATTCGGCGCAGGATCTGCAGAACATAGCCAACGACATGGCCGGCAACTACGCGCTAGGCAAGGACATCGACGCAAACGGCTATGCGTTCAAGACGCTCGGCTTCGCGGACCATACGTCGTTTTCCGGGCAGTTCGACGGCATGTGGCACACGGTGTTGAACATCTCGCCCGACTCGGATGCGGTGTTCAGCGATATCGCCGCAAACGCCGTGGTGCGCGACGTGAACATCAACGCGAACTCGCATATCTACGCGCCGTCGTTCAGGTCCATCGGGATTCTGGCCGGCAGTAACCACGGCCTGATCGTCAATACGTTCACCTCCGGCGGAATCTCGGCGCCGACCAATGGTGCAGGCGCGTCGATCGGCGGACTGGTCGGCGATAACTTGGGAACCATCGCGCGTTCGGGCAGCAGTGCCGATGTCGTCGCCGATTCGGGTGGCGGCGGCCTCGTGTTCAACAACACAGGAACCATCACGCAGTCGTATGCGACCGGCAATGTGTCGGCCAACGAGTCGCGCGGCTCGTCCGGAGGACTCGTGAATATCAACAGCGGCACGGTCACGGAGTCGTTCGCAACCGGCAAGGTCTCGGCGTACAGCTTGCGCCAGGTAGGCGGCGTCTGCGCCTATTGCTCGGGGCTTGGCAGCAACGTGTACTGGAACGCCGAGACGACGGGCGTGGCGACGAGCGGCGGTAATCTGCCGCCCTCGAACGGACTGACGACCGCGCAGATGAGCGATCCGGCGAGCTTCGCCGGTTGGGACTTCGGCAGCAACGGCGCGTGGACGATGCCTGCGGGCGCAACGCATCCTGTGCTGCGCTGGCAGGTCGAACAACACTAGCGAACGGTGCGCTAGAACCGATACAACACCGAAGCCATGCCGTTCAGATCGAGACGCCGCTCGGTGATCGGACTGCCGGCGGCCGACTTTTGCAGACGCCCGACGACAGCCGCGACGTTGGCCGACCAGTGCGCGTCGAATTTATAAAGCGCGTTGACGTTGAAGTGCACGTCGCGCAAGCCCGAATGCGTCGCATATTGAGGCAGGCCCGACGCGGCGCTTTCCTGCGCATTCACGCCGAAGAAGGTCTGCGTGTATGTCGCGTTCGCCCATGTCACGCCAGGCCCTGCGGACAGCAGCAGTTTGCCGAGCGGCGCCGATACGAAGAGGTCCGCCATCGCGGTCAGGCCTTGCCCGGTTCCGGCGATGTCCCTGTAGACCGCCGCCGAGCCCGTGAAAGCCCACCACGTATAGTCTGCAAAAAGCCGCAGCTTCGGTCCGACGTGCACATCGGGCAAGCCTTTGAGCCGCGCATCGTCGGAGCTCTTTCGCGACTGGAAATCGAAACTCAGCGAGGCCCCGGCATGATAGTTCTCGCCCGCGAGCGCATTGACGCCCAGCACATCCGGACCTTGGGAGAACACACGGTCCTTCCATGAAATGTCCTGAACGGGAAACGGCAGCACCTGGATCTGCGAAGAGCCTGGGTACTTTGGAAACACATACAAGCCCGGCCCGACCGATATTTTCCAGTCGCTTGCTGCTTGCTGTTCGTCGGCGTGAGCCGCGCCGGCACAAGTTGCCACTGCAAAGCCGCACACTGCCGCCTTGAGCACGAATGTGCGCTTCATGCTTTCCTCGCCACAGTCGCCAGTTGCCGCAGGCGGCGTGCAAGCGCGCGAGAAACCACGGGCGCCGGGTTATGGCTCGACACGGTGGCGGCCACGCTTTCGCGCAGGAAGAGTGCGCATTCGCGCGCCACGACTTCGCGTTCGTTGTCGGACGTGATCATGTGATAGGAGTCGTCGAGCCAGATGGTTCGCAAGAATGACGCGCCGATGGTGGTCCCGACGAATCGCGCGTTATGCGGGCTCGAGGTTTCGTCGTCGATGGCGTGAATAATCAGGCAATCGGTGCCGATGCCCTTGAGCTTCTTCTTTACCGAGCCCGCCAGGCGGCCGGCCTCGTGCAGCGCCGGCAAGCCGATGAACGCCGGTCCGACTTCGCTGATGTCGTTCTTCTGCATCGCGCGCGCGATCTTCGAGCGCAACGCCTCGTTGCGCAGCCCGTAGGGTTCCTGCTCACGATAGCGATAACGCGAGCGCAGCGGCGTGTAATACACGTAGTCGAGCAAAAAGCGATACCAGGGAATCGCCCAGCCGTCGTAGTTGAGCGTGATCGACAGCAGCAGCAACGCGCGGGCAGCGGGCCGCTCGTGCGCAACCGCGGCCGCGAGCGTCGCGCCCATCGAAAGACCGCAGATCGAGACGTGCCGATGCCGTGCGGCGAGCCGGTCGAACTCCGCGACGGCTGCGCTGATCCATTGCTCCATCGGCTGATGTCCGGTGCCTGCGCTGTAGCCGGGCAATTCCGGCGTATGCGTGGCAAAGCCTTCGTCGGCAAGCAGCCGGGCGAGAAAGCGCAACTCGAGCGGCGAGCTCGACAGACCATGCAGCAGCAGGACCGCGTGATCGCTGCCGTCGATGCCTGAAAATGGCGTGGCGTTCATGTCAGTCATCCGCGCGCAAAACCAGGAATTCACCGGACGACGTGGTGAAGCGATCGCACACGCATTCGACCGGCCGCCAGTCGTCGCGGGCGCCGGAGAGAAAACGCATACGGTGATGGCCCGGCGTCAGATGGACGCGCACGTGTGCGAGATCCTCCTCGTGCACCTGCGTATGCTTCGCGCAATAGGCGATGCCCGCGTGCAACGATGCGTCGTCGACGAGGGCATTGGGTGTTGCCGTGGCGGCCGCGGCCACGAAGCTGCCAGGCGGCAAGCTGTTGGCCGGATCGAGCGCCTTGATGAGAATCAGCGAGCGGTTGTACTGCGCGATATGACGCAGCATGCGGTGCATTTCATCGGTAGCCCGGCGGGCAAGCAGCCGCTCGTTGTCATGGCGCAGCAGCATTTCGTAGCGCGACTGCGCGACGGCCGCAAGCAGTTCGGCGCGATACTGCGCGCGCCGCAAACGTTCAACGAGGCTGATGATGAGAATCGTGAGCAGAGGGTACGAGATCAGCAGATGCAGATCCGACGCGTCGATCACGTCGATGTGGCCATACGGCGGCACGAAAAGATAATCGGCAAGGCAAAGCCCGAGCAGCATCACGCATAACGCGGGCGCGAGGCCGCAGTAGTACTCGACGAGCACCGCGGCGATCAGAAAAGCAGTGCCGGGCATGAACGGCCCGAGCAGCGGATGCAGGATCGCTCTGATGATCGCGGCGGCACCGAGTGCCGCGGCTGCGGCGATCCACCTGTTCCGGCCCCGCGGCGCCCACCGTCTTGAATTTATGACTTCCATGCACCCGACGCAAACTTAAGAACCTTTCACCTCGTTAACGGCAATAGGGGAGAAAGATTTAGCCGATAAGTCGTTCGGTGAACCAAACTTTGAGCGCGGCGGCCGAACGAGCCGCCAAAGTTTAATCCAGTGCCGATGGTTGCGCGAGTTTTAAGACGTGGGGCGTGGTGTCGCGGCGCGATGCAATGCGCAAGCGCCCGCGCGGTGCGGACAGTCGTTCGCGGGCTAAGGTCATTGCTTCGGCGCTAAAACAAGCCGAAGTCGTCGTTGCTATCGGGAATCGCGGCAAGGAGATCGCGAACCGCGCGCCAGCCGATCAGCCCCGCCAGCGCCAACGCGACGGCGAGCAGGCGGCTCGTATTCACGCGTCGCTTGCTCGTTGCATGCCGTAGAACACAGGTCGACATATCGATCCTCCCGTCAGGCGCTAAGCGCTGCGTCGCGCGGCACGATTGCCGCTAACGCCTGCGTCAGCGTCGTCGGACCGAAACGCCGTTCGCCGACGCCGACTTGCACGTCGATGCGGCCGGCGTTATGCGCGTCGTAGAGATCGACGATCAGGCGCGCGTGTCCGTCGCCGAGACCGGCTCCGGCGAGCATCGCGGCCCATTGCTCGCGCGGCACCGCGTGGGCGGTGACTGCGCGGCCGGCCACATCGGCAATCGTGCGCGCGACGTCGATCACGCTCACCCGCTGTTCGCTTTCGATGCTCACCACGCGCGGCGAATGCCGTGGCGGCTTGCCGTCCATCAGCAGTTGAGCCGCCAGCGCGCCGACATCCTGCGCGGCCACGGTAGGAAAGCGCTTGTCCAGCGGATGATGCAGGCTCGGCAGCACGCCCTTCGCCAACGCGACCGGCAGCACGCGCGCCCAGTTGTGCATATGTTCGGCGGCGCGCAGAAACGTCAGGCGAGTGTCGAGCGTGCCGAGCCGCGTCTCCAGGTAGTGGAACAGCGTGGTGATGCCCGTCCCGCTCGCGTGCTCGGCGCCGTAATCCGAAAGCGCGAGCACATGTTGCGGCGGATTCGCGCGCAACGCGTCGACACTGGCGTCGATCATGCGGTGCATCGCGCTCGCCGGATCGTCGTGATCGCGCGGCACCGGACACAGCATCTGCACCGCGTGCGCGCCGTCGATGGCGCGAGCCACGGACGCAGGATCGTGCAGATCGGCGATCGCCACCTCACAACCCAGCTCGATGAGCGGCGCGGCCTGCGCGGCGTTGTGGACCACGGCACGCACGTCGCAGCCCGCGCGCCGCAACGCAGCCGCGCTTGCGTTGCCCACCTTGCCGCCTGCTCCAAAAATCACGAACACGTAAGGCTCCTTATTGGATCGTCATGGCCCGATCATAAGGACGCGTGCCGCAAAAAACGCGCATGCGCGGATGCAAATGAACAGCTTCGGATGGTCGTTTGACGATAGCCGCACACCGAGCGAAGCCGCGAAAAACCCGGCACAATGCCCGCAGATCGACTGCCATCCGCGAGACAAACGATGAACGCCGTCATACCTGTCCCGACTCAGATTCCGCCCGCGCACAGCGGCTCCCGCATCGCGCTGCGCTCGAGCAAAACGCTCGGCTGGCAAGGCTTCGGCGCGGAGCTGGTCAACGTGTCGGCGGGTTTGCACCGGATACCGGCGCTCAAGCATCATCGGGTCGGCGTGCATGTGGGCGGGCCGGTCAGAGCGCATTGTCTTTGCAACGAGAAGCCGCACTCGCGCATTCAGGCGCACGGCGACGCCGACGTGATTCCCGCGGGACTTGACGGCCAATGGAGCGACGAATCGGCCTGCACGATTTTCAGCGTCTGGATCGGCGAGGAGTTCGCGCGCAAGACAGCGGAGCAACTGGCAGTCAAGGCAAGCGACGCGCAGATTCGCCCGCAATTCCAGATGCGCGATGCGCGCTTCCAGCATCTCGCGTGGGCGTTGCGCGCCGAACTGGAAGCCGACGACGCGTCCGATCCGCTATACGCCGAAAGCCTGTGCACGGCGATGGTGGTGCGGCTGATCGGCGGGGCGCCGTCGCTCGACGGCAAGGAGCGCACGCTCGCTCCGAGAACAGCGGCGCGCGTGACGGACTTCATCGAAGCGCATCTCGACCGCCGTCTCACGCTGAGCGAACTCGCGGCGCAGGCGGATCTGAGCGTGCCGCATTTCAAGGTGCTGTTTCGCGCGACGCTCGGCGTGCCGGTGCATCAGTACGTGGTGCAGCGGCGCGTCGAACGCGCGCGAACGATGCTGCTGCAAGGCCGGCTCTCCGCGAGCCAGATTGCACTGGAGGCCGGCTTCTCGCACCAGAGCCACATGGCGCACTGGATTGGGCGGCTGCTCGGCGTGACGCCGCGCGAACTGGTGAAGTCGGCCGCGCGCTGACGTGCGCGGTGGTTCACCAGCGCAGGCGCATCAATCCGTCTGCGTCGCGCCGGTCAATTGCGCGTACACGTCATGCGAGAGCTGCAGCAACTGCTTGCGGTCGATGCCGCCTGACACCGCATAGCCGAAGTCGCCGTCGACCCAGTAGAACACGTTGACGGGTCCGTCCTGGTACAGCTTGAACGCCGTGGTGTTCGCATTCACCTGGCGGCGCGAGATGCACAGCGTCACCCGTTCGCCCTTCGGTCCGCGATACATGAACTGGGCCATCTGGCCGTCCGGGCCGGGCAGCAGGCGCCCGCCGGAGAGCGAGAAGCCTTGCTTCGCGAGCATCGGCGGATGGACGTTGGTGCCGAGACGGTTCGCGAGCCACTGCACGAAATCCTGCTCGTGATCGGCGCTCATGTCGGTAGGGCGGTCGACCTCCGGCATATACACGACGTGCGCAACCGCGGCCTGGCGGGCGAAGACCTCGGCTCGGTCCGCGCTCACCGGGCGCGTATTGGAAGAACCCGTCGACGAACCCACGGAGAAGCCCGCCACCGACTGCATCGCGTCCTGCCCCATATGCGTGCCGACGCCGATGCCGACGCCCATCACCAGCGCCGCCGCCATCCCCGCGAATTGCGGCCAGTTGGCGGCGATGCGCGAGCGGCGCGAATGCGGCGGCGCGGCCGGCTGCAAGCGCTTCGGCACGGGTTCGTTCAACACGCGGTCGTAGCGATCGTGGAACAGGCTGTTCAGCGAAAAATAATCGCTGATGCGCGCAGCCAGTTCGGGATTCTGTTCGAGCGCGCGCTCGACGTCGGCGCGCCGTTCGTCGGACAGCGTGCCGTCCACGTAAGCATGCAGCTCTTCTTCAGTGATCGGGGTATGTTGGTCGCTCATCGCACCACCTGTAATTTCGCACCGGGCTGGCTGCCCGCCATCAATGCACGAAGCCGTTCGCGTCCGCGCGAAAGCCGCGACATGACCGTGCCGATGGGCACGTTAAGCGCGAGCGCGACGTCGGCATAGCTCATTTCCTCGAGGCCGACGAGCAGCACCACTTCGCGCTGGTCGACCGGCAGACGCTGCAACGCGTAGTCGAGATCGCGCATTTCCAGCGAGCGCGTCTGAGGCGCCGGCACGGCGAACTCGGCTTCGTGGACGCTTTCGTCGTCGACCGCCACATGGACCGCGCGCGACGATGCCTTGCGGGCCTGATTGGCGAACACGTTGTGCATGATCGTGAAGAGCCACGCACGCAGGTCGGTGCCGGGCTGGAACATGCCGGTGCGGCCGAGCGCGCGTTCCAGCGTGTCCTGCACCAGATCGTCCGCGAGGTCGCGATTGTTGATCAGCGCCCGCGCGTAGCGCCGCAGGCGCGGCACGTGTTCCATCAACTCGTCACGGACATCCATTCTTGATCCCGGTCATGGGGCCTCTCGTGGGCAGGAAGCGCGGCGCTGCGTCGGAGCGTCGCTCGTGTTGTAGGGCAGTTGTAGGGCGAACACGCGTGAGCGGATTCTATTCCCGTCGATGCGGCGAGTCATCGCGCGTGTACGACTGCGTGGGCGCTCATGGCATCGTCATGACGTCGGCGGCGCGCATCAGGCCGTGCGTGCGCGCGTCGCCCGCGACCACGAAGCGTTGCCGCTGCGCGGTCCACGTCAACAGACGCACATCGCCGATGCGGCGCGCGGACCACTGCGGCTGCGCAGGCGCGAGCAGGGCGAGCGTCGACAGCAGGATCACCGGCTGGTTGTCGCCGTTTAGGTAGACGAATGCGGTGGCGCGCTGCAACAGGCCGAGCGACAGCACGCGCTCATCGACGAGCCGCAGCCCGATTGCCTCGAGGTCGGGCGCGGACGGCTCCCGGCGAGTCGGCGATGCCGCCGGATAAGGAGCGGCCACCGTTTCCGCCAGCGCCATCACGGCGGCATTGTTGAGCGCCTGCTGCGTCACCTGAGTCGCCGCAAACCAGCCGCTCACCGCCGCACACGCGATGACGACGGCGACCAGCGCTCTGACCGCCTTGCGCACACGCGGCTTGCCGGCAACGTTGCGCCAGCGGCCGCGCGCGCCGCGCCGGGCTTTGAACGCCGTGGACGCGGGTTCGTCGGCGGTCTGAAACGAGCGCTGAATCTGCTCGTTCAGCGAGCCGTAAAAGGCGACGCGGCGGGCTTCCGCCGGATCGCGGCCCAGATAGTCGCGCAAAAACGCGGCGCGCGCCGGCGACAGCGTGCCGTCGGCGTAGGCCTGAACGTCGGCTTCGGAAAGCGGTGAATCGGCGGGGGCGTCGGTCGGTTTCATGATGCAAGTTCTCCGGCCGGGGTTCGGCTGTTGAGGTGCAAACACGGTTGTACGCCGGTTTATTCCGCTCGCGCGGCGTCTTTCAGAAGTTCTTTTACCGCGTGAGCGAGGCGTCGTCCAGACCCGGGCAAACCGGTTCGCGGCGCGCTTTATTCCGTCGCGCGGAAATGTTTTTTACTTGCGCCGCGCCCAGGAATAAAAGCCGGCAAAGCGTGGTTCTCCCTGATGCAAACCCGCACACAACTCACCGGAGTTCATCATGAAGAAGATCGCTTTCGCCGCATTGTCCGTCGTCGTCCTTGCCGCATCGTCGAATGTTTTCGCGGAAGGAAAAACGCGCGCCCAGGTCTACCAGGAACTGATCGAGGCACAACAGAACGGCCTCGACTACGTGACCGACGCATCGTACCCGGATGTCAGCCCCGTGTTCGCGCATCAGGTCGAGCAGCACAAGCTGGCGCTCGCCGCCGAAGCGGCGGCAAGCCGCATGGCAAGCGAAAGCGCGTCGACGGACAGCATGAATTGAACCGCGGCGCGCGCCGAGGAGCGGCGCGGCTCGTGAACAAACGCCTGGCTACGCGCGCACGCGTTCGCCGCGCGGGTCGTACGGCGCCTTCAGGTGAAGCGTGGCCGGCAGCGATTCGCCGGCCACGTCGATTGCGTAGGCGCCGCTCGTCAGATACGCGGCGTCGGCTGCGCCATCGGGATTGTTCACGTAGCCCATCGCCACCGGGCAGCCGAGCGTGTGGCCGAACGCCGCCGAGCTCACGAAGCCGACTGGCTTGCCGTCGCGGAGAATCGCTTCGCCGCCCCATAGCATGCGATCCGCGGCGCCGTCCGCGCTCAGCACGACCATGCGGCGGCGCAGCGGCTCGTCGCGCAGTTTCAGCAGGGCGTCGCGGCCGCGGAACGGAATGTCCTTGTCGAGCTTGCACGCGAACGCGAGGCCGGCTTCGAACGGATTCGTGTCCGGCGTGAGTTCGCGGCCCCATGCGCGGTAGCCTTTTTCGATCCGCAGCGAATCGATCGCGTAGTAGCCTGCATTCACGAGGCCAAACGCTTTGCCCGCTTCGCGCAACGCCTCGTACACGCCGACGGCGAATTCGACCGGCACGTACAGTTCCCAGCCCAGTTCGCCGACGTAGGTGAGGCGCGTTGCGCGCACCGTCGCATAGCCGATGTCGACCTCGCGGCTTTGGCCGAACGCGAACGCTTCGTTGCGCCAGTCCGCTTTCGATACGCTTTGCAGCAGTTCGCGCGAGCGCGGGCCCATCACGGCGAGCACCGCATATTGGCTGGTGACGTCGACGAGCACGCAATGTTTGTCGCGCGGAATCGCTCTCTCGATCATGTCGAAGTCGCGCGTGGTTTGCGCGGTGCCGGTGACGAGCAGGTACTGGTCCGCGGCGATGCGCGTGAGCGTGAAGTCCGATTCGTAATTGCCGCGTTCGTTGAGCATGCCGGTATAGACGGCCGTGCCGGGCGGTACGTCGACGTCGTTCGTGACGAGGCTTTGCAGCACGCTTTGCGCGTCGCGTCCTTTGACCAGGAATTTCGAAAACGACGTCATGTCGAAAAGCGCCACGCCTTCGCGGCAGGCGCGGTGTTCGGCGCCGCTCGCACGCAGCCAGTCCGGCTGGCCGAAGGTGTAGTCGACGCGTGCTTCGCCGGGCGTCGGCGCGAAAAAGTTGGCGCGCTCCCAACCCATCTTGCTGCCGAAGCACGCGCCGTCCTCGCGCAGCAGCGCGTACAGCGGCGAGCGGCGCAGCGGCCGCGCGCTGTCCAGTTCGCGATTCGGCCACGGCATCGCGTAGTGCAGGCCGAGCGTCTCCTTCACGCGATCGTGCAGCCACGCGTCGTTGCCGTTAAAGCGCGCGAAGCGGCGAATATCGACGGGCCACAAATCCATGGTCGGCTCGCCCGCGACGATCCATTCGGCCAACGCCATGCCCGCGCCGCCCGCCGAAGCGATGCCCATCGAGTTAAAGCCCGCGCCGACGAAAAAGCGCCGTAATTCAGGTGCTTCGCCGAGCATGAAGTTGTTGTCGGGCGTGAACGATTCGGGTCCGTTATAGAACTGGCGGACCTGTGCGGTTTCGAGCGCGGGCACGCGTTGCAGCGCGTTAGTCATCAGGATTTCGAACTGATTCCAGTCGTCGGGTAGAAGCTGGAATTCGAAGTTCTCGGGAATGCCGTTCATGCCCCACGGTTTGGCGTCGGGCTCGAAACCGCCCATCACGAGGCCGCCCACTTCCTCCTTGAAATAGATGAAGCCGTCGGGATCGCGCATGACCGGCAGATCCGGGTGCACGCCTTCGATGCGATCCGTGACGATGTAGTAGTGCTCGGCCGAGTGCAGCGGCACGGTGACGCCGCACAGTCGGCCTACGGCTTTGGCCCACTGGCCCGCGCAATTCACGACGATGTCCGCGCTAATCGAGCCTTCGTGGCCGTCCTTGTTGCGCCAGGCGACGCCGGTTGCTTCGCGAGAGCCGTGCGCGTCGCGCGTGTGGATCGCCGTGACGCGGGTGTTTTCGACGATGCGCGCGCCGCGCATGCGAGCGCCGCGGGCGAGCGCCTGCGTGAGATCGGTTGGGTTGGCCTTGCCGTCGCCCGGCAGCCAGACGGCGCCGAGCAGGTCGTCGGTGCGCATGACCGGCCATAGGTCGCCGGCTTCGCGCGCGCCGACCACCTCGCAGGCGACGCCGTACGCGCGGGCCACGGCGGCGGTGCGCTTTAGTTGCGTCATCCGCTCGGCCGTGCGGGCCACCGACAGCGAGCCGCATTGCTTCCAGCCGGTGGCAAGACCGGTGTCCGCTTCGAGTTCGGCGTAAAGCGCGGTCGAATAGCGGATCAGCTTCGTCATGCTTTCCTGCGCGCGCAACTGGCCGACGAGGCCGGCCGCGTGCCACGTCGTTCCGCAAGAGAGCTGGCCTTGTTCGAGCAGGATGACGTCGGTCCAGCCGAGCCTGGTCAGGTGGTAGGCGACCGAGCAGCCGATAATGCCGCCGCCGATGATGACGACGCGGGTTTGTTGGGGGAGGGGTGTGGACATGTGTGGTTATTGGTGGCGTTGGTGTGCGTAGATTGCCGTATAAGTGCACGGAATGCAACGTGAGAGGTGAGGCTGTGTGGTGGTTGGTGGTGTCATGTGGTGGACGTATTTTGGCGGTAGGTGAGCGATCGACGTGCGCTCGGATCAGTCTGAGGGCGAGTTATCTTCCGCACGGGACAGCAGCGAAGACGGCTGCGAGGTCGGTTGGGAACATGGCTGGGAAGGGCGTTGGGAAGGGCGTTGGGACGGCGGGCTGGCAAAGATCCAGCGAAGGCTGCGGCGAAGCCGCTTGCACATTCGGCTGTGAACGCTGCGGTAGGCGTCGGGCGTCGCTCCGGCGTCTCGCACGCCGTGGACCAAGGGCTATGCCGCCCGATGTGGAAATATGTGGGAAATCCCACATCAGCCCGTCGTTTTGCTAAACTCACCGCACCCTTCATCCGCCCGACTCCATGCTCTCGACCCAACGCCAGGCTGAAATCCTGCGGCTCGTCCGCGAGCAGCGCACCTGCACGATCACCGCACTTGCCGCGCGATTCGAGGTGTCCGACGAAACCATCCGCCGCAATATCAAGCCGTTGATCGAGCAGGGTCTGCTGCTGAAGGTTCACGGCGGCATCATGCTGCCCGAGCGCCTCGACGAGCCGCCGTTCGAACGGCGCATGGCGGCGAGTCTCGCGGGCAAGCGGGCCATCGGCGCGCGCATCGCCGAACTGGTCAGCGACGGCGATTCGCTGATTCTCGACGGCGGCAGCACCTGCGTGCACATCGCGCGGGCCTTAGGGGCGCGTTCGCGGCTGACGGTCATCACCAACTCGATCGAAGTGGCCCGGCTGCTCGCGCCGCACAACGGCAACCGCGTGTTCATCGCGGGCGGCGAAGTGCGGGCCGACGACGCCGCCGCGGTCGGCGACAGCGTGCAGGCTTTCTTGCGCCAGTTCCACGTGCGCTACGCGATCGTATCGGTGACGGCGATCGACATGCGCGGGCATTTCATGGATGCACTGCCGGCAGACGTCGCGTTTTCGCTGGCGGCGTTCGCGCAGGCCGAGCGCCGCGTGGTCGCCGCCGATCACGTGAAGTTCGGCCATAGCGCGCTGCTGCACGCGTTCGGCGCGGATTGCGTCGACGTGCTGGTGACTGATGAGGCGCCGGCGTCGGCGCTTGGGCAATTGCTGGCGGCGGCGGGGGTGGAGGTGGTTGTGGGCGTACCGGCGCGCGAGGAAGCGTAGGGCGGTGCTGGTATCTCGAATGGGTTAGATCGCGACTCGTTTTGAGGTCAAGGGCTGTTCAACGAATTCGGACGACGGTTTCCGTTTGCTTTTTCGTAGTCCATTCCGATCGAACTCCAACCGATGTCGCGACCGATTCTCATAGCGAACGATCTCAAGTTCGCATCGGCGCCGGCCGGCATCTCGCCAGCCACATCGCGCAGGCGCGCTTCGTCGGGCTCGACGGTGCGGATCACTGGGTCTTCGCGGGCGACCAGCAACCCGTGCTGGACGACGTCAGGCAGTTTGTCGGCAACCTTAACTTGCCGACTGCGACGTCCATTCGCTGAAGCTCAGCCCGTCACGAATGGTTTTATGTTTTGCCCATTCCACTTCGGCAGCAGTCGCGTATGTCACCCCCGGCTCCCACCAGAGTGCCGCTTCCTGTCGCACAGAAGGTCGCCTTTCCATTCGAGCGACCAACGACGCAAGCTTGGGTCGGGCAGGGGAGCGCCAGGACAATCGCAACGGACGCGTTTCGATGAACTGACAAACACAGGTGAGCAGGATGTCCTGAGCCGAAATGACACCGGGGACGAAAGCGCCGTCAGCGCCGACAAGCTGGGTCTCGAACCAGTCGAGAAGATACTGGTTGCGCATCGCACATCGCGCGGCGTGAACATTTTCTTCATGCCTGACGCCGGACCACTGCAACTGCGACACCATCGTCGTCGATACGCCGAACGTCTGTAACGTCGCGAGAACGAGCTTGTCGTGCCAGCGTTCCGTCGCGCGCACATAGTCGGATGCCAGGGGCTCCATGCCTGGGGGCGCAGGCGCGCCTGGATACGTGGACATGAGGTAATCGATGATCACAGCGGAATCCCAAAGCGTCAGGTTGCCGTCGACCAGCGTAGGAACCTGAAGCGTCGGCGCGACCTTCGCACGCTCTTCGACGCTGGGTGTCGTGAAGGTCTCCTCGCGCTCAAAATCGAGTCCCTTCTCGACAAGCACGATACGGACGGCACGAGCGAAAGGCGATCCTGTCGTGAAGAACAGCTTGCGCATCCTGGTCCCCTTGATTGACGGACGGCGTTGACGGACATCCACCGCAACGTGGCAAGCGCAGCCTGACGCCTGTGGATGAACTGCGTGCAACAAACGGCGCGCTTTTTCAGTAGGACCGGACAATCTTCCTGGACGCGCTGCAACGGGCAGGCGAAGCGTCGGCAACACCTGGACGGTCGGGCAAAAAATGTCGACGCACGGGCAGGACGGCAACGGCCTGCGCGAGGCAAAGTCCGTCACAGGATGGGACGTGACATTTCAAGGTCATCCGTCGTTCGCAGCCAAACCTTCCACCGGTTCCGGAATCCTGGCGCGCCACCAGACTTGCGCAGATCGGTTTAGGCACAGTGGCTTATCGGTTGGTGCAAAAGATACAGCGTGAGATGCCGATGAAACGCCTGATAAGCCGCGCGATGTACCACCCGCTCATCGCACTATCCATCTTCTACTTTATCGACCTGATGTACAACGTCGACTACAGTCCAACCAGCGCTCTGCTCGTGCTGGCAGCGAAATCCATGTCGCGGGTGGTGAACGTGTTCAATAAGGGGTAGGGCTGCTTCCTTGATGCCCCGTCAAACAGAAGGTCCCTCGGCCTGCCGCCCTCGTAGCGCGACGGCTATCGAACTTCCGACAATCATCGCGATTCCCGCCAGCGAGACGGCGCTGACGGTCTCGCCCCAAAAGACGTAGCCGAACAGCACTGCCCAGACGATGCTGGTGTAATTGTACGGAGCCAGGGCTGCGGCGTCGGCCTGACGGAATGCCATGGTCATCAGGAGCTGGCCTGCTGTGGCGAATGCGCCAAGCCACGCCATCAAGCCCAAAGCTTCAATCGATGGCGTACGCCATGCAAACGGCAGTGACGCGCCCATTACAACTGTGCCGACAAACGTGAAAAACAGGACAGTCGTCCCGGAGTCGTCGGTCGGCCGGATTCGCTTGATCTGAATAATCGATAACGCGCCGAAAATTGCAGAGACGATAAGAAGCACCGGCCCGAGCCAACTTGAGTGAGATCCATCGGGACGAACTACGAACAGAACACCCACGAACCCGACTAGTGCCGCAAGCGCGTCCCGGCGCATCAATCTTTCCTGCAGCAACATTGGAGCGAGCACGATAACCAATAATGTTTCTGAATAGACGATCGCGACCGCCTCGCTCAACGGAGCGTAAGGCAAGGCAGCGAAGAAACACGCCGATGCGCCAAGCAAAGTCAACGACCTGACAAGCTGTCCGCGTACGTCCATGCTTCGCAGTCTGTCGGTCAGGGGACGACCACGCAAGCACACCGCGATAGCAGGGACTAACCCAAATAGCATCCGGAAGAATGTCACTTCATTCGCCGGATACTGGAGCGCGACGGACTTGCCAAGTGCGTCAACAACGGCGAAGCAAAACATCGAAACGAGTATCAAGCAGATGCTGCGCAAAGACGTTGTCTGATTTCCCACCGTCGAAAGAAGGGGCACACTAAGCCTCATAAATCAATGTCAATCGGGACTACGAGAGCCCTGATTGTCGAGGATTTATGTGGGCGCGTCGACGGTACCTTAGCAGTGCAACGTCAGCACGCGCGACAATCACTGGTTTGCGAAACGCTTACGGCTCGACCGCAACATCCCGGTCGTCGCCCATTCCATGGTAGCCGCCCTGAAATATGACGGTCGCGTGATGGGGATTCTTTGCACGATAGACGTTGGCATAGATTGAGGTGGCGACGATGCCCGCGCCGCAGTCGAATTTCATGTCTTTATCGATTTGCCCGTTTTTGATATTGATGAGACGCAAACGAACCATCGACAACGAACAATCAGTCGACGACTGATACACACCCAGCAACAGGTGGTCCTTCGTGTGATGCCACATCGGTATTTCGACAACGCCGACTACTCGGGGATTATCGAGTCCGGTGTCGTCAAGCGTGCCAGCCTGTTGGAGCGTGATCGGTAGAACGTTTTTACCATCCCGCCACTCTCCCTGTGCTCCTCTATCGCTGATATTTAATGCAATGGGACAAGGGGCAGGGTGCGTAGGGGAAGCGGAAGGTACCTTGGGCGAATCGCCAAACGAAACAGGCTCTACTGCCTCGCATAACTGCATCTGCCCGTTCGACTGGCGTTTTCCTTGCAATGGAATGGGCACGCGATGGGCATCGTAGTAATAACTGCCATCGACTCGCCAGTGAGCAGAGTCGTTCTGGTTTGTGTCATCGTGGGTCTGCAACGACATATGAACCGGTATGCTACCAATCGTGCCGACATAGTTTCTGATTTCATACCACCCGGCGTCTGCAGACGTAGCGGCCGCAAGCAAAGACACGCATAGCGCCATACAGAAGAAATTTTTGTTGGTTTTCATACGTTATTTTCAATCGTTCTGGATCGTCCAGCATGCGGATTGTCGACGATCCGGGTCACCATGTCGAACGTCTCAGATTGGCCCACACGGCGCCCCCGGCGCCGACCCACCGCCCACGCCACTCAAATATCGATCACCACATCACCATGCGGCCTCGCGCAGCAAATCAGCACATTCCCTGCCGCAGGTGAATCCAGCGGATTGGGCTCATACGCGACGGACCCCGAGATCAACCCGCTCTCGCAGTTGTGACAGACGCCGCTGCGGCACGACCAACGGACGGGCACGTCACATGCCTCGGCGAGTTCGAGAATGCTCTGATAGGCCGACGCGTTCCAGTGCGCGGCGATGCCACTGCGCGCGAACGATACCAGCGGACCGGTGTTCACAGCGTCTTCAGGCAGATGTGGAACTCGCGTGGGTACGCCGGCGATGCCAGGCGTCATCGACTCCCCGCCGTTGAAGATTTCGACGTGAGTCCATTCGGGCGGCACGCCGAAGGCCGCGAGTGCCTCTTTCATATCCGCCATGAAGACAGTCGGTCCGCAGAGATAGAAGTCCGCGTCTCGCGGGACGCCGACCTCGTCCAGGACCGCTCGCGACAGGCGACCGGTCGCGTCGAAATCCTCGCCCATCCGGTCGCCCAAGCCGGGCCTGCTGTAACGGACGTGACTGCGGCCGTGAGCCAGCGACAGCACCAGGCGGCGCGCTTCGGCGGCGAATGGATGGTGCTGCGCGTCGCGGGCGGCATGCATCCACAAGACCTGCCGCGTCGAGCGTGCCGTCGACAGCGCGTGGAGCATTGCCAGAAGAGGCGTCGCGCCGATTCCCGCGCTGACGAGCACAACGGGCCGCAGTCCTTCCTGCAGAGTGAAGCTCCCGCGCGGCGAACTGACATCGAGCGCATCGCCAACACGCACATGCTCCCTCAGATAGTTTCCAGCCGCGCCATTCGGCTCGATCTTCGGGCTGATTCGATAGCGTTCCGTCGATGCAGCACCCGAGAGCGAGTAGCTGCGAAAAAGCGGCGGGCCGTCGACGGTCCTTTGAAGACGCAGCACCACATACTGGCCGGGCAGAGCGGGTCGGAGCGGCTGGCCGTCCGCGCTCGTCAACGTGAGAGAGAGGACGTCCGCGGACTCCGGCTCGATGGCCGCCACTGTGAGCGGTCGAAACCCGGGCGGAGCCGGATGCGTCGCCGCTGCGGGCGCGAGGCCCGCGTTACCGCCCGCGCTGCCGCTCGCCTCGCCGCTCATGCGGCTTTGCAGTAACGCCTCGAACGAAGAGCGCCATCCCGGCGAAAGCGCCTCGATTCGCAATGCGCGCTCCAGCCGATCGCGCGGATGATCGGGCGAATAGAGGAGCGCGTTGACCTCTGCGACTGTCATCCGCTCCGTTGCCTCTCCGACCTTCACGATCTCGTCGCCTGCGCCGACTTCGCCTTCTTGCAGGACGCGCAAGTAGAAGCCGGGCCGTCCGCTGGATGTCAGCAAAGCGGGCATCCGCGGCTCGTTCATCCGAATCGCGACGCGGTAGCAGGTGACCCGAGGCTGACTGACTTCGAACAGTGCGTTGCCGATCCGATAACGGTCGCCGATGCACACCGCTGAGTCGGGCATTCCCTCGATCGTGAAGTTCTCGCCGAACTGGCCGTAGACGAGATCGGATCGTTTCAACTGCTCCTGCCAGTAACGGTACGATTCGATCTGGTAGACGAAGACGGCTCGCTGCTCACCGCCGTGTCCAGCGAGATCGCCTTGGCCGTCTCCATCGAGATTCAGCCGCCTGGCCCAACAGCGACCCGGCACCGGGTTCTTCCAGATCCCGGTGTGGACAGTGCGGCCATTCCAGTCGATGTCGCGCGGAAGCCCGACATTCACCGATAGCAGTTGAGCCATGCAAGCCTCAATTACGTTCTTGAGTCGATCTTTCGGGCGAGGAAGTCGCGTATCAGCGGCACCATCTCGTCAGCCTTGTCTTCGAGCGCGAAATGACCCGTGTCGAGCAGATGAGTCTCGACGTGCGGCAAATCTTCTTTGTACGGATACGCGCCGTCCGCCGGAAAGATGGCGTCGTTCTTGCCCCAGACGATCAGCATCGGCGGCTTGAACTCACGGAAATACGCCTGCACCTTCGGGTAAAGAGGCAGATTGGTCCGGTAGTCATAGAACAGGTCGAGCTGGATGTCGTTATTGCCGGGGCGATCGAGCAGCGCCTGGTCATGGACCCAGTTGTCCGGAGAAACACGCGTGCGGTCGGACACGCCATCGGTATATTGAAAGATGGTTGTCTCGAGCGTGAGCAGCGGCAGCAATGCTTTGCGGCTCGCGTCCGAGCCGTCGGCCCAATACGCCTTGATGGGGTCCCAGAATGCCTTGAGGCCCTCGTCATAGGCGTTTCCGTTCTGGACGATAAAACCCGCCACGCGATCCGGATGCTTCAGAGCAAGCCGCCAGCCGACGGGCGCGCCATAGTCCATGACATACATCGTGTACCGATCCGCGCCGAGTTGGTCGAGCAGGCCGTCCACTAATTCAGCGTAGCGGTCGAACGTGTAGGCGAATTCGGCACGGTCCGGCATGTCGCTCTGACCATAGCCGGGATAGTCCGGTGCAATCACGTGATAGCGGTCGGCGAGTGCAGGAATCAGGTTCCTGAACATATGCGACGAGGTTGGAAAACCATGCAATAGCAGCACAACGGGAGCGTCGAGCGGTCCGGCCTGTCGGTAAAAGATCTTCAATCCATCCACCACCGCGATTCGATGATAGGTGACGGGAACGGCAGGACCGGTGCGGTCGGCAGCAGACGAAGTACTCGAGGCTGGACTGGCCATTGCGATGCTCCTTGTTCGGATGGCCGGTCCGCGATCACCTTCTTTGCTCGAGGATGTCGAGCCGCGGCTCAGCACTGTGTGAGAGCTACAGAAATACGCTGCAAGAAAGGCATGTGAAGCGAGGAAGTTCGGACGCCGACACCAGGATCAAGTCATTGCGGCGACGACGTCGTCAGTGGATACCACCGCGTGCGCGAGAAACGCATAGTTGATCATGGCCGCTTTATAGCCATCACCCCAGACGGGATGACGTGGCCCCGCGGTCGCATCGGCTACGACCGACACTTCAAAGCCCTGCTCGAGCAGGTCGCGCAAATGCGCTTCCACGCACATGTTGGCGAGCATGCCGCCGAGCACGACTTTGCTCATGTGACGTTTGCGCAATTGCAGTACAAGGTCATTAGTTTGCGGACCGAAGACCTTGTGCGGACTCACGACGATGGTCTGGCCGTCATCAATGTAAGGCTTGAACTCAGCCAGCCAATCCGCGCCCGAGCCTTCGAATCCCTGGAGGTTCAAAGCGCCTTCTCGCGCGAACGTACCGGTTGCGAATTCGTCCGCTTCGAGCGGGCCGTTGAACTGCCACGCGCGATCGGTCGGAAAGAAGTAATGCGGAGATATGAATACATTGATCTTCGCGGCTTTTGCGGCCTTGAAGATCCTCAACATGTTTTCGACGGTTCTGTTTTCCGTGACGCTCGCACCCACCGCACCCCAATTCTTTCCCGTCGGGCTCAACACGTCGTTCTGGGGGTCGATGAAGACCACGGCCGTATCGGTTGGATCACAGTTCATGCCGGGTCCTCAGTAGAGAAACGGATGGCCGTCGAGCCTCCGCTTACATGAAGTGTTAGGAAGCGTAGGTTAGTCGCTACCGTTTAGCAATGCGGAATTTTGGTGCGACTGTGGCCCCTTTCGCGAGAGAGAACATCGTGTCATGCGAACGTGGTGCGCGGCATGTCTATCCTCTCTGGCGATGAACGCGATCGTGCTTTTGCTGTGATGTCGACTCCGCACCATCGAGGTGCCATTCATATGCAAAAGCTGAATCGCGTTCGAGCCACTTCTGCGCGCGTCGAATAACGCGCAGCGTATCCATGCGCCGCCAGATGCATTACTGCTGCGCATGCTTTGCTGCGTCTTCAATCACCGCGGCCACTTCCTTCGGGCGCGACTCATACACCGAATGGCTTGCACCCGCCAACACCGTGGTATGGCTATGCGCGCGCTGGTAATAGAAGCGTTCGAGATCCGGATTGATGATCTTGTCGTCGGCCGCGACGATACCCCAGCTCGGCTTCATGGTCCACGCGGCCACTTTCATCGGCGCGGAGAAAACTTTCGCGGCCGTCAGGATCTGCGAGCGTGATTCGAACTCGGCTTCCTTCAGCGGCAGATCCGCCGCGAAATCCTTCGCGAAGTCGGCGGGATTCAGATAGGTGTAGCCGTCGTCGGTTTTTTTGATTGCGCCTGCCTGCTTCGACGTATAGCTGGGCATCTGCTTGCCGAGGTCGCTTTCGTCTTCGCCGACTGCCGGTGCATGCGCTGCAACGTACACCAGACCGGCCACTTTCGGATCGACGCCCGCCTCGGTGATAACCGAGCCGCCGTAGCTATGCGCGACCAGAATGGTGGGGCCATCCTGCAGATCGATGACGCGTTTCGCGGCGGCCACGTCGTCGTCGAGCGACGTCAGCGGCTCCTGCACCATCGTGACGTGATAACCGTCTTTGGTGAGGATGTCGTAGACCGGCTTCCACCCCGAGCCGTCGACCCACGCGCCATGAACCAGAACGATGTTCTTGATCGGCGCCGTAGCGGGTTGCGTGGTTTGCGCCATTGCGCCAGCGGATCCCAAAAGACTGGCGGCCAAGGTCAAGGTCGATACTGCGAAAGGAAAAATCTTCACTTTGAAACTCCAACGAAAAAGGTTTGATTTGAAGAGCGGGCGACGCTAAACGACATCGCGTGTCAATGCACGACGGAGTCGCTGAGCAGGGCCACTTAACTGCCGGAGTAGATATTGCAGTAGCTAACCGGGCCGACGCAGCCGGAGCTCATCGCCGTCTGAAGCCGTGTGCCCGCGGCGGAAGTGCCACGCTGCGCGACACCGCCGACAGCTTGCGTAGTCAGTTGCCCGTCGTTCTGTGCGGCGATCCTGGCTTCTGCCGCCTGGACATCAGCCGGGTAGTTGACGTCATCACCTCGGCTCGGGTTATAGCCCGCCTGCTCGACGCGAACAAGATCCGCCCGAACTTCTGCGCGCGTCAGCGGGGCGCTCGACTGAGCAAAACTGAGAACGGGAGCGCCAAGCGTGGCAGCGGCGAGTGCAAGAGCAACGAACAGTTTCGACATGATAGGAACTCCTAAATAAAATTAAAATTTGCTGGACCATGAGTTAGCCAGCGGGACAGTGATAACGACAAGCCGGATCGGTGCTCGGGTGATTTCGATTATCGGTCGATATCGGTTCGGCTTTGGTCTACATGGGGGCAAACACGGGCGCCGCGTGCTTATTCCAAAAGATTTTCACAATCGATCCGATTGCCGTGTCGCATTGCGGGAAGCGGGTACGGGGTTTGCTCGCATCCGGTGACGAACGATGGCGACTAACGCAAGACAACCTCCACAGGTTGCGCGCTGGCCCAAACCGCTTTAAGAGGCGGACTTTTTACCGGAGGAACGAAGATGAACAAGGATCAGCGTGAAGGAATCAAGGAAGAGCTCAAAGGCTTCGTGAACAAGGGCGTTGGCTCGATCACCGGAAACGAGGGCCGCAAGGCGAAGGGCGAGGCGCAGATCACGACCGGCGATAACCGCAAGGAGCTCGGCGACCAGACGGACAACATCGAGAAAGGCAAGGTCGATCCGGGCAATCCGTCCAACCTTTAATGCTCGAGAAGTGCGGCCAGTCTTGGCTCAGCTCACCGATCGGAAGGAGCAGTCGGATGCAGGAAGTGCACACTCATCGCGGTTTCACGGTGACCGTTCTCGCGGAAGACGATCCCGCAGGCGGCTCGACGGTGACCACGCGAATACAACGTGACGACGGCGGTCAACCGGACAACGGCGAGTGGACCGCGCCGCGCCAGAGCCGCTCGCGTTTTCGCGGCGCGGCCGCAATCGGCGCGGCGCTCGACGACGCGCGCCGCCAGATAGACAGCGCCTTGGGCAGCGACGACCCACTCGGCGAATAAGCGCCGCTGTCCAAATTGGTGCGCGTCGCGCGTTGCCGCTTGCATCGCGAGCCATTAACAATCCCCACCCACAACCCATCCCCACGAGCGCCACCTCGCACAGCCGAATCCCGCCAACGCGTAAAATGGCCGGTTATCACTGGCAAGCAACGCTTCGAAAAATCGTGGCGGTAGACAACGCACCGTCCGCCGAATCGATTCCATCGCGCCGCTTGCCTTCGCCGGCTTGAAGAGGATGCACGCTGATGTCGTCAGTTTTCTTTGATCGCGAACGGATTGCAGAGTGGCTCGGTGATCACACCGTCGCCAAGGCGCGCGCGGTCGGCCCTGTCACCAACATGCAATGGCACGGAGCCACACTGACGGGCGACGTGCAGGGCAGCCAGCCCGAGCCCTACCGAACCCGCGTGCGCTTTCGCACGGACGGCGGCACGCCGTGGGCGCAGAGCGATTGCAGTTGTCCGGTCGGCCGCAATTGCAAGCATGTGGCCGCGCTGCTGCTTGCCGAGCTCGAGTATCACGACGAGATGGACCACATCATTCGCGTCGACGACGATGAGCGCAGCGACAGCGCGCCGCTCGTAACGCAACGTGCGTCGGTGGAACGCTTCGGTCCGCCGCAGGGCGTGCGCCCCGAGCTCGTGAGCTGGCTCGAACGCTTCCGTGCGCGCGCCGAAGCCGCCGATGCCGCCGCTCAGAAAACGGCTGCCGCCCGCACCGAAACGCTCGCCTACCGGCTCAACTGGTCCGACTTCCACATGCGCCACGAGGTCGTGCTGTATCGCGCGCGCTGCGATGCGGATGGCCGCATCGTCGAGGTCGGCGAGACGTGGGGCAATGTAGAGTCGGCGCTGCTCAAGCAACCCCGGTTCGTGTCGGACGAAGATCTGTCGATTCTGCGCGGCCTGTGGCTTGGCCGTTCGCGCGAAGACTTCGGGCAATTTATTCTGCGCGGCACGAGCGGCGCGGAAATGCTGCAAAAGCTGATCGCCACCGGGCGCCTCTTCTTCGACTTCAAGCTCGCGCCCGGCGATGACGCGCCGACGCCGCTCGCGCGCGCCGCCGACCGGCCGGGGCGCATCGAATGGGAACCGCTCGCCGACCAGCGTCTGCGTCCCGTGCTGCGCACCGAGCCGCGCGCGAGCATGGTGCTGCCGACCGAGCCCGTCTGGTACGTGGATGGCGACGCGCGGGAGGCGGGCATCGTGCGCTCGTCGCTGCCGTTCCAGCAATTGCCCGACTACCTCGCGATGCCGCCGATCTCGCTGGCCGAAGCGCCGCTCGTCGCGTCCGTGCTGCGCGAAGTCGCGCCCGAGTTGCCGTTGCCGCCTACCCACGACACATCGGCGATTCGCGTGATCGATGTCGAACCCGTGCCCGTGCTTACGCTGAACAGCCACGCGCTGCCGTCCGCTGGAAAGACCAGCAAGCCTGGCAAGGCGGGCAACGTCGCCAAAAGCCAGGCCGTCGAACTGGCCGGCGTGAGCTTCGACTACGACGGCGTCAGCATCAACGTGGACAGCAGCGTCACGCTCGTGCCCATGCCGGGCGGCGACGTCATCCATATTCGCCGCCGCTACGACGCCGAGAAAAAGCGCCTGCTCGAACTGCGCAAGACCGGGTTGCAGAAGGTGCCCACGAGCCGCGTGTTCGCGTCGCGTCTGTTACCCGACACGATGCTCGGCTTGCCCGATGCCGAAGCGTGGTCCGCGTTCGTCAACGACGCCGTGCCCGAACTCGTCAGCAAGGGCTGGCGTGTGACGATGGCGCCCGAGTTCCGCTACAACGTGATCGAGATCGATGCAATCGACGGCACCGCGCATCAGGCCGGCGACGGGTGGTTCGATCTGGAAATGGGCATCCGCATCGGCGAGCGCAACGTGCGGCTCGAACCGCTGCTCGCCGATCTGTTCCGGCGCGACCGGCGCTGGCTTGGCGGCGCGCTCGAAGCCATCGCCGACGACGAGCCGATCGAGCTCAAGACCGAAGAGAATAAGCGCTTGCGGCTGCGCGCCGACCGGCTCAAACCGGTGGTGCGTGTGCTGGTCGATCTGTTCGATTCGCTCGGCGGGTCGCTCGCCGATGGTGCGCCGCTGCGCGTGCCGTCCGTCGACGCAGGCCGCCTGCAGGCGTTGAGCGACACAGGCCGCTGGCAATTCCGTGGCGACGATTCGATCCGCCGGCTCGCCGAGCGTCTGCAAGCCGGTCCGCGTTTGCGCGAGGTGCCGGTGCCCGCGGCCTTGCGCGCGCAATTGCGCGCTTATCAGCAGCAGGGCCTGAACTGGATGCAGTATCTGCGCGAGCAAGGTCTTGCCGGTGTGCTCGCCGACGACATGGGCCTCGGCAAAACCGTGCAGACGCTCGCGCACATTCTCGCGGAGAAAGAGGCCGGACGGCTCGACAAGCCCGCGCTGATCGTCGTGCCGACCACACTCGTGCACAACTGGCGCGAGGAAGCGCGACGCTTTGCACCCGAGCTGAAAGTGCTGGTGCTCAACGGCCCGCAGCGCAAGGAGCGCTTCGAGCAGATCAGCGAACACGAACTGATTCTGACGACGTACGCGTTGTTGTGGCGCGATCAGAAGGTGCTCGCCGAACATCAATATCACCTGCTGATTCTCGACGAAGCGCAGTACGTGAAGAACGCCACGACGAAGGCCGCGCAGGCGATCCGTGGTTTGAGCGCGCGCCATCGTCTGTGTCTGACCGGCACGCCGCTCGAGAATCACCTCGGCGAATTGTGGTCGCAGTTCGATTTTCTGCTGCCCGGATTTCTCGGCAGCCAGAAGGACTTCACGCGCCGCTGGCGCAATCCGATCGAAAAGAATAACGACGGCGTGCGCCGCTCGCTGCTCGCGCGCCGCATCCGGCCATTCATGCTGCGGCGTCGCAAGGACGAGGTCGCGAAAGAACTGCCGGCCAAGACGACGATTGTATGTTCCGTCGATCTCGAAGGCGCGCAGCGCGATCTCTACGAAACCGTGCGCACGGCGATGCAGGAAAAGGTGCGCGCCGCGGTGAGCGCGCAGGGCCTCGCGCGCAGCCACATCATCGTGCTCGATGCGCTGCTGAAGTTGCGGCAGGTGTGTTGCGATCCGCGTCTCGTGCGCACGCTGCGGACTGCTCAGAACGTCGGCGAAGTTAGCGAAGGTTCGAGCGCTCATACGGCACGGGCTTCCGATAAAACAGAGAAGGGGGTGCGTTCGGCCAAGCTCGATCTGTTGCTCTCGATGCTGCCCGAACTGATCGACGAAGGCCGCCGCGTTCTGCTGTTCTCGCAGTTCACCGGCATGTTGTCGCTGATCGCGCAAGCGCTCGACGAAGCCGCGATTCCCTACGTGATCCTGACGGGCGACACGACCGACCGCGTCACGCCCGTGCAGCGTTTTCAGCAAGGCGAAGTGCCGTTGTTCCTCATCAGCCTGAAGGCGGGCGGCGTGGGTCTGAATCTGACCGCCGCCGACACGGTGATTCACTACGACCCCTGGTGGAATCCGGCCGCCGAGAATCAGGCCACCGACCGCGCGCATCGGCTCGGTCAGGACAAGCCCGTGTTCGTCTACAAGCTGATCGCGGCAGGCAGCATCGAAGAAAAGATCGTGGAATTACAGGAGCAGAAGGCGGGCCTCGCCGACAGCATTCTCTCCGAAGACGCCGCGGGCGCCGCCAAATTCTCCGACGACGACCTCGACGCGCTCTTTGCGCCGATGCCCGAGCTGGAAGGCTCGAAGTGACGCGCGCGGTCGCAACGACCGTGCGTGTCGATCACAACCACGCGTCTTTCAAAAACGCCGTGCCGCTCTAAAGCCCGCGTTTTCATCGTATTCAAATCTCGTCACATCTGACTCGCTACTGTTCAAAGGCGTCACAAATCGTCAAGGATTGCTGAGTTTGACCTGATGCCGTCAACGGTTTCTTTTCGCACTCGTTGAACACGCGACCATTAATCGGTCAGTCAACGCATACGTTAAGGAAAACACCGTCATGAACAAGCAACTTCTCGCCGCCGCCGTCGCTGGTCTGTTCTCGATCGCCGCTTTCGCGCAAGCCTCCGCGCCCGCAGCTGCTTCCGCGCCGCAAGCGGCTCCGATGCATGCAGCTTCGGCCGCAACGCACGAAGGCGAGCCGGTAGCCGCGCATCATCACGCGAAGAAGCAGCACAAGCACGCGCACAAGCACGCGCATAAGCATGCGGCATCGACGGCACAGGGCGACGACAACAGCGCGCCCGTAGCCGACGAAGCAGCGCCTGCCAAGCCGTAATTTTTCCGTCGGTTAGCGAGTCTGCGAAGAAGCGGGCCGGAGCGAGCGCATCGGCCCGCATCGCCGCATTCGCCCGCATTCGCTTCACATCGGCATGAAGAGCGCCATCCGGCCGCGACGCCGATTTGCATGATTGCATGGTTGCATTAGCGCACACACAAAAACGCGAGCGCTGAAACGCCGCTCGGCAAGATCACGATCTCTTCTCATCCGTTAATGAAAATCTGTTTGCCCCGACGCGCAGCGCCGCGCGTTCTGAAGCTGCTCGCATGGTCATTGGCCGGCGCGCTGAGCGGCTGCTCGCTGCTTTCGCCGAGCACGCCGTTGCTCGAAGCGCCGGTCAGTTCGTCCTACGATCCGATCTCGGCCTGGACGGCCGGCAATGCGTCGGCCGCGTTGAATCCGCCGACCGTGCCCGCGGGGTTTTATCGCGTGAATCCGGGCGATACGCTGACGGCCATTGCGCACGACTTCGGCCGCGACGCGTCGGCGATCGCGCAATGGAATCGTCTTTCCGCGGATGGCTCGCTGCGCGCCGGGCAGATATTGCGCGTCGCTCCGCCCGCGGCAACGCAGAACGTTGCGGCCGCAACGGATCAGCGCGCGGCCGCAACAGCGGACAAGCACACGGATGCCGCATTGACCACCGCCGCCGACGCCAAAGCGCGGCTTGCCTGGCCCGTTAGCGGCGCGGTCACCGAGCCGTTCGTGGCCGGCAAGACCAAGGGCGTGACGATCGCCACGCGCGCTGGCGAACAGGTCAAAGCCGCGGCGAGCGGCCGCGTCGTCTATGCGGGCGGCGGCATCGCCGGTTATGGCCAGCTCATCATCGTCAAGCACGACTCGCATTTGTTGACCGCTTACGGCAACAACCGCGCGCTGCTCGTCAAGGAAGGCGCACCCGTCAAGAAAGGGCAGGCCATTGCGGAAGTTTCCGCGGACGCCGCCGGCGATGCGTCCGTGCATTTCGAAGTACGCAAGGACGGCAAACCCGTCGATCCGCTTGCCTACCTTCCCAAGCGCCATTAAGCCGGCGTTTGTTTCCCCGAACCCACCAGACCGCACACGACGCGCGGCGCTGTTCACGCAGCGCGGCGCGCGCGACAACGCTCATGATCTCTGATTTCCGCAGTTGTTCGACAGGCCGCCTTTCATCGGCGCTTGCATTGTTAGGCGCCGCGCTCGTGCTGGCTGGCTGCGCGCAACCCGACGCGGGCGTAAGCCCGTCGGGCTTCGACGCCCCGGCCATTCACACGCTGCGAGGCGCGGGCGGATCGCGCTCGAAACATAGCGACGGCGTCGGTGCGGACGCTGCCGGCGTGCCGCTCGCGTCGGCCCCGCAGCCGCACGCGCACCGGCAGCCGCACGCGGACGCAGACGCGAACGCCGATGCAGACACCGACACTCAGTCCAGCGCCGACGATTCGCCCATCGTGCCGGCCTGCGCCTGCGGCAAGGGCTTTCAGCAAACGGGCTTCGCTTCGTGGTACGGCAAGCTCTTCGACGGACGCCGAACCGCGAGCGGCGAACGCTACAACATGCATGCGTTGACGGCGGCGCATCGCACGTTGCCGCTAGGCGCTTGCGTGCGTGTGACGGCGCACGGCCGGCCGCGCTCGGTGGTGGTGCGCATCAACGACCGCGGGCCGTTCGCGCGCGGTCGCATCATCGATCTTTCGTATGCCGCCGCGGAAGCGCTCGGCGTTCGCGCGGCGGGCCATGCACAGGTCACGCTCGAACACATCGCGCCGGTGCGCGGCGCCGACGGCACGCGTCGCTGCATGGATCAGCCGGTCTGATGTGACGCGTCGCTCATGCCTGCCAGTTGGTTTCAGCGGGCTTACGTATGGGTGACGGCCGCCGGTCTTCCGCGGTGTTATACGCAACAGCGGACTGTAACAAATCATCGCTTGTGTAAAACGCGCTGTTTTGCGGCTCTTTGGTCGTAAGTTTTTTGATGCCGCATGCAGCATTGCTTGCGGGCTCACAGCTATTACGGCGTGCGTAATAACTACCGCCTGCGTCGTTACAAAAGTACTTCTTTCATCTTGAGGAAGACTTTCTTAGCAGCTATTTTTTGAGCACTCGTGTGGTAGCCCCCGCGAGCGTGTGGTGTTTTTTGAGCGGCATCGTCTCATGCGGGACGATGCCGTTTTTTTGCGCGCGACGCCTTGCGCCGGCGTTCGCTCCACGTCCGATCCGATCGCGCGGCGATCGACCGTATAAAGAAGAACAGCGCTTATCGGATGGCTCGACGAAATCCACAATGTGGCCACGGTTGCAGGCAAGCCCGCACCGTTCACTTACGCGCAACGAGCATTGGCAAGAAGCATTGCTATGGATATCCGGACGAGGGCAACAACGATTCATGTCAGAGAGCGGGGCAGCGGCGAACCGGCACTCGTGTTTCTGCACTACTGGGGCGGATCGTCGCGCACGTGGGACGCGGTTGCAGGCGAACTGTCGAGCGCGCACAGGAGCATTGCCGTCGACCATCGCGGATGGGGCAATTCCGCGGCGCCGGAGCAAGGCTATACGATCGCGGATCTGGCCAACGATGCGAACGATGTCATCGAAGCACTGAAGCTCTCGCGCTATGTGCTCGTCGGGCACTCGATGGGCGGCAAGGTCGCGCAACTGCTCGCGTCGCGCAGGCCCGAAGGACTGCAGGGCGTCGTGCTCGTCGCGCCGTCGCCGCCTTCGCCGATGGTGCTTCCCGACGAGCAGCGCGCCGTGATGGCGGCGGCGTACGACTCGCGTGAATCGATCGAATGGGTGCTGGATAACGTGCTGAGCGCGAATCCACTCACGCCGGCGCTGCGCGAGCAGGTGATTGCCGACAGCCTGCGTGGTGCGCCGCAAGCGAGAGCAGCCTGGCCGAACGCCGCGATGCTCGAGGACATCACGCACGAGGTCAGCTCGATCAAGGTGCCCGTGCTCGTGGTGGCCGGCGAACTCGATCAGGTCGATCGCGTGGACACGTTGCGCGCGGAGTTGCTGCCGCGAATTGCCGGCTCGCGTCTGCAAGTGCTGGCGGGCACCGGACATCTGTCGCCACTCGAAGCGCCGTCGGCGCTCGCGGCGATCATCCGGCAGTTCGTTGGCGAACTGGGCGCTTCGTAGCGAGCGAGCGGCGCGGATTCGCGCGTGCCGCCCGTGCTTGCCTGAAGCGATCCCACGGCGGCTCGTCGCCGAAAGCAGCCGCGAGGTAGTCGAGGAAGTGGCGCACCTTCAGCGGCAGATGGCGCGCGCTCGGATAGACCGCCTGAATCGCGAGATCGGACGCCTGATACTCGGGCAGCAGTTCGACCAGCTTTCCGCATGCGATCTGTTCGCCGAATACGAACGTCGGTCCGTAGACGACGCCCGCACCGGCGAGCGCGGCTGCAAGCAGCATCTGCGTATTGTTGGCGGCGAGCCGGCAGGGCCCGTCGATTACGTGCGCGCGTCGTTCGCTGTCGAAGAGCGTCCAGTCGCCGACGGACACCGCTTCGCTGAACGTGAGCCGCGGCGCTTGCCGCAAGTCGTCGGGGCTGCGCGGCATGCCGTTGCGTGCGATATAGTCCGGCGACGCGCAGATCACCATGCGGCAGGGCGCGAGCCGCCGCGCGATCAGCGCGGAGTCACGCAGGCGACCGATCCGCACGGCGACGTCGACACCGCTTTCCAGCAGATCGACGTAGCGGTCCGACAGCGCAACTTCAACGTTGACGTGCGGGAATTGCTCCATGTATCGCGCGAGCACTTCGCCCAGGTGCATCGCTCCGAACGTGACCGGCGCGGCGACTCTGAGCACACCGCGCGCGGTGCCGTGCGCGTCGCTGGCTTCCCGGTTGGCTTCGTCATAAGCGTCGAGAATCCGCTTGCATCGCTCGTAATATGCGTGGCCGACATCCGTCAGGCTCAAGCGGCGCGTGCTGCGCTGAAGCAGCCGCGCGTTCAATTGCGCTTCCATCGCGCTGACGTACTTGCCGGCCATCGCAGCCGATAGGCCAAAGCGGCGCGCTGCCGCCGCGAAACTGCCGTCGTCGACGGCGGCGACGAACACGGCCATGCCAGTCAAGCGGTCCATGCGTTCCTCGATTCGATTGCGCAGCGATCCGCGCGGGCTATCCCGCATGAGCGGAAAATCGCGATTATCGACGCAAACGAACCACTGTTGCCAGGCTCACGCCGCCTCGGTCTCGCGACGGGGCGCCGCGCGATGCGCTGCTTGCGGCCGTTCGATCCGCCGATACGCCGCCTCGGCGAGGATCAACGCGAGCGCAATCAGCGCGGCGGCCACGACGCTCAGATAACGCCCGCCCGTCGATTGCAGCACGATGCCGCCGAGCACGCCCGAACACGCGAGCCCGATATACGTGGCCGTGTTGTTCAACGCGAGCAGCAACGGCGCGACCTGCGGCGAGACTTGCACGAGCCGGTGCTGCTGCGGAACGATGAGCCCCCATCCGCAGAGACCCCAGACGATCAGTGCGATGGCAGCGCTTGCGACATGCGCCGAAGTCCACGGCAGCGCGCAGAAGTTGATCGCGGCAATGCACAGCATCGCGTTGATAATGTGGCGGCTCGCGAACTTGTCGACGAGGCGTCCGGCCAGCAGATTCCCCACCGTCGCCGCCACGCCCCACACCAGGAACAGGCCGGCGAGCAGGCGCTCGTCGCCGTGCGTCACGCGATTCAGCACGACGCCTGCGTAGGTGTAGACCATCAGGAAGCCGCCGAACGCGAACAGCGATGTGAGCAGCGTGAGCGCGACGCGCGTGTCGCGGACCGGCGCGAGCCGGTCGCGCAATTTGATCGGCTGCGGCTGCGCGACGGAGGGCAGCATCGTCCACACGCCGATCATCGCGACGAGACCGAGCAGCGTCACGAACCACAGCGTCGTTCTCCAGGTGCCGAATCCGCCGATAAACGTGCCGATGGGCGAACCGAGCGCGGTCGCGCCCGTCAGGCCCGCCGTCACCGTGGCGAGCGCGCGGCCGCGCTTTTCGGGCGACGCGAGCGCGGAGGCGACGCCCAACGCAGTAGGCGAAAAGAGCGCGGCGCCGAAGCCCGCGAGCGCGCGGGCGAACAGCACCCAGTGCAGGTCGGTGGCCATCGCGCTGATCGCGTTGCCGACGACGAAAACGCTCAGCGCGCCGACCAGCAGCGGCTTGCGCGGCCATGCGCCGGCGACGGCCGCCATCACCGGCGCGGCGATCGCGTAGGTCAGCGCATAAAACGTCACCATCAGGCCGGCCGCGCCGACCGAGGTATGCAGCGAGGCCGCCACGCCGGGGAGAATGCCGGCGACCACGAAGTTGTCGGTGCCCATGGCGAACATGCCGAGCGCGAGTATCAGTAATCGACGGTCCATGTGAAGGTTCTCTACTTTTTAGCCAGCCTGTTGCGTTCCGATGCACGGCCGCGCGGCCCTGGCGCGGCGATGCGGTCCTGTCTGCGCCGGACGGCCGGCGCGATGCATAGGCCAAGCATAGCCTTCGTTGACCGCGTCTCAAATGTCGTATATACCATCAATTCAGGACATGGCTGGAGCCGCGCATGCACACGATCGGTTTTGTGGTTTTTCCGAACTTCTATCTGATGGGGTTTGCGGCCGTCACGGCGTTCGAACTGGCCAACGGCGTGCTTGAAGAGCCGGCGTACGACATAACGCTCTTGTCGGAGAAGGGCGGGCTCGTGCCGTCGTCGGCGGGGATTCGGGTGGAGACGCAGCCTTTCGGCGACGCCACGTTCGATACGGTGATGTTCGGCTCCGGCGTCGACATCGACCTCCGGTCGCCCGCGCTGACCGCGTTCGTCAGACGCTCGCTCGAAACATCGCGGCGGATCGCAGCGCCCTGCACAGGCGCGTTCGTGCTTGCCGAAGCGGGCGCGCTCGACGGCCGGCGCGCCACCACGCATTGGCGGTTCGCGAACGATCTGCAGCGCCGCTTTCCGAAGATCGCCGTCGAGGAAGATCAGATTTTTATCGTCGACGGGCCGATCTGGACATCCGCGGGCATGACGGCCACCATCGACATGGCGCTCGCGATGATCGAGAAGGACCACGGCCAGGACGTGTCGCGCACGGTCGCGCGCAAGCTCGTGGTGTACCACCGGCGCGCGGGCGGGCAGTCGCAGTTCTCGACCTTGCTCGACCTCGACCCGAAGTCCGACAAGATCCAGAAGGCGATCGATCACGCGAACGCCAATCTGCGCAACGCATTGACCGTCGAAGAACTCGCCGAGGTGGCGGGACTCAGCCCGCGCCAGTTCAGCCGCGCGTTCAGCGCCGAGACGGGGCAGTCGCCTGCGAAAGCGGTCGAGCATTTGCGCGTCGAAGCGGCGCGGCTGATGCTGGAAAAGGGCCGCCTGTCGCTGGATGTGATCGCGGACGAAGTGGGCTTTACGGACCGCGAGCGAATGAGGCGCGCGTTCCTGCGCACGATCGGGCAGCCGCCTCAGGCGGTGCGTCGTTTGAGCCGGGAGGCGCGCGGAGTGGTGGAGTTGCACGCGGGCTAATTGCGTGCAACAGCGGCCATAAGCGGTGGCGCCCGCAACGCCTGGTGGATTTGACAAAGCTTAAACGATTTATTTTGAGACAGTTCCTATACTGACTCACGAATGTCAAATCGCTGTTTCCGCGCTGTTTTCTGTTCCCGGCCGCGGTTTGAAAAGCAAGGCGGCGGGGCCAGCACCGCGCGAGAGAGACCAACTAATCCAATAGCGAGCCCAGTGGGCGAAGCGCTAATCGGCAGCACCTGAGAGGCAAAAACAAAAAACGTCGGAGCGGCGCGCAAGCCCGCACCGAGCGGCATTCGGCGGCATTTTGCGGCATGCAGGCGGCTCCCAAAACGGTACCAAAGCGGTGCCAAAGCGTTGCTCGAAAGGGCGATGCAATGCAAAGGCCGCCGCTGCCGCGACGTTTAATGATGCGAGCATAAACGCGCGTTTTTTCGATTATGATTATCGCCGGTTTGATAATCGCCGCTCCTAAATCAAAGAAAATGCGCACAAATTTTGAGACGGGGCGGCAACAGCTTTACGGGGCGCGAGGCGAAGGACCATTAGTTGAAAGAAAGTGGAAGAAACTTCGAAATGAGTGGAAAGCCGGATCGTCGGTGCCAGCGAGCACCGGCATCCCGGCCGATCCGCCGGTTTGCGGCACCATTTGACGGTGCTCGTGCGCTGGCCCCAGTTATAGATGACGAACAAACGTAAGTCGCGTTGCGGGGTTTTATGAGAATTGCTGTCCTGGATGACGATTCGGCGCAGGCCGATCTAGTTTGCCAAACGCTGTCGGCGGCGGGCCATGTCTGTCATGCCTATGGCCAGGGTCGCGAACTGGTGCGGCAGTTGCGGCGCCAGACCTTCGATCTGCTGGTGCTCGACTGGAACGTGCCTGACATGTCCGGCGAAGATGTCCTGCGCTGGGTGCGGGAAAGTCTGTCGGAGCGCTTGCCCGTTCTGTTCATGACGAGCCGCGGCCATGAAAGCGACATCACGTCGATTCTGAATACGGGCGCCGACGACTACGTCGTCAAGCCGGTCTCCGGCGCGGTGCTGCTTGCGCGCGTCGGTTCGCTGCTGCGGCGCGCCTATCATCTGAAGCCGCCGTCGGCGAAGGAAGTGTTCGGCGAGTTCGAATTCGACCTGCATGCGAAGCATGTGGTGGTGCGCGGTACGAAGGTCGCGGTCACGCAGAAGGAGTTCGAGCTCGCGCTGCTGCTGTTCCAGCATCTGAGCCGGCCGCTGTCGCGTGCGCATATTCTCGACGTCATCTGGAAACAGGCGACTGACATCCCGTCGCGCACGATGGACACCCACGTCTCGATGCTGCGCAGCAAGCTCGGCCTGCGCCCCGAACACGGCTACCGTCTGACGCCGATTTACGGCTATGGCTACCGGCTCGAACGGCTCGAATCCGCGAGCGACGCGCCGGCCGCGGCCGACCGTCGGGAAGCGGGGCAGGCGTGACCTTTGCCGTCGATCTTGCCGTCGACCTTGCCGCGACGGGGCGCGGCAGTGCAGCGTCGGCGAGCCGCCGCGCGAGCGCGTGGCTCGCGGCAGCCGGCATGCTCGCGATTGCCTGTTTCGCACCGCCTGACGCGCACGCGCAGTCTGCGCGCGCGCCCAGGCAGCGCGCAAAAGCCGCGCCGCCCGCCTATGTTTCGTATGTGACGCGCGAAGGCGACACGCTCTATGAAATCGCCAGCCGCTATCTGATCGACGGCGGCGACTGGGCGGTGTTAAGCCGCCTGAACCACGTGCCCGCGCCGCGTCGCATGCACGCCGGCGTCGCGCTGCGCCTGCCCGCCGACAAACTCAAACAGCACCCGGAAACCGCGCGCGTGATTGCGACGAGCGGCCCCGCCGAACATGCGTTCGGCAAGGGGCCGTATGTGCCGCTTGCGGCGGGCGAGATGCTCGGCGAGGGCGACCGCATCCGCACCGGAACCAACGGCTTCGTCACGCTGGAACTGTCCGACGGCTCGCACGTGACGTTGACCGACGACGCCATGCTCGACATCGGCAAGCTGCGGCGAACCGCACTGACGGGCGCGGGCGACCGGCAGCTCGAGCTGCGCCGTGGGCGTGTCGAAAGCGAGGTCACGCACGCGACGAAGAAAGACGACCGCTTTCAGATCCGCTCGCCGTCGGTGGTCGCGGGCGTGCGCGGCACCCACTTCCGGGTCGCTTACGACGGCGACGCGCAAACCACCGCCGTCGAAGTGCTGGATGGCGCGGTCGGCGTCGATCCCGATTCGGCTCTCTCACGTGCGCCTGCACCCGGCGTGCCGTTGCAGGCGTCGGCGCAACTGCTGGCGGCGCGCTTTGGCAGCGTCACGCGAGCCGGCGGCGCGCCAGGCGAAGCAGTCGAACTGCTCGCCGCGCCCGCGCTTGCCCAACCGGCCCGCGTGCAGGACGGCAAGACGGTGGCGTTCGATCTGATACCGGCCGGCGCCGGTGGCTCCGCTGAAACGGCGCGCAAGGCCGCCGCCTATCGCGTGCAGATTTCGCGCGACGCCGACCAGCTCGACCTGATTCGCGACCTGCGCGTGAGCACGCCGCACGCGGACTTTGGCGATCTCGCCGACGGCACGTATTTCGTGCGCATCGCCGCCATCGACGCAAACGGGCTCGAAGGTTTGCCGCAGGTGTATGGCTTCGAGCGGCGTCAGTTCGGACTGACGGCGTCCGCCGCGCCGCGCGCCGGCAGTCACGAGTACGAGTTCCGCTGGTTCGTGAGCCGCGCGCCGGCGTCGGGCGAAACGCGCTTTCGCTTCATCATGGCGACGACAGCGGACTTGCGTCATCCGATCGTCGATCGCGCCGATCTGACGGAGGGTCAACTGGTGGTGAGCGATCTGCCGCCGGGCGTCTATTACTGGACGATCGTCGCCGAGCAGTTCGACAACGGCCGCTTCTACGAGACGACGAGCGCGGTCCGCTCGTTCACGCTCGCGCGCTGACGTTGGCGGATTCGCTGGTAGATTCACGCAGCCGCATGCGATACGCTCCCGGACTCGCACGCCCAACAGATCCTACGCGCACGCCTTGCTGAACACACCTACGCGCCTGAGCCTCGACCCGCGCGCCCGTCTCGGACGGCGCGCGGGTCGGCGTTTTCTGATCGAATGGGCGGCGATCGGCAGTCTCGGCCTCATCGTGATCCTGCTCTGTTCGCTCGGACGCATGAGCGCGAGCGTCGATCACCTGGTGTACGACCACTTGCTGAGCTGGCGCGCGCAGCCGGTGCGGCCCGATATCGTCGTCCTCGAAATCGACAATGAAAGTGTCGCGCAACTCGGTCGCTGGCCGTGGCCGCGCAGCGTTCATGCAAAGCTGCTCGAGCAGATCGCGAGAGCGAAGCCGGCCGCCGTCGTCTACGACGTGCTCTTCACAGAACCCAATGCCGACGATGCCGCGCTTGCCCGCGCGATCGCGCTGAGTCCGACTTATCTGCCGGTGCTGCTCGAAGATGCGGGGCGCGACGCGCCGCGCGTGGTCGTCGAGCCCGTTGCGCCGCTTGCGCGCGCCGCGGCCGGCCTCGGGCATATCAACCTCGAGGTGGACAGCGACGGCATCGTGCGCAGCGTCGCCCAGTTCGAAGGCGACGCCGACGCGCGCCGGCCGCAATTGATGGTGACGGTCGCAAGGGCTGCGCAGCGGGGCGCGTTTGTGCTGAATCCGCAGCCGGTGAACCAGGCGAGCGCGGCGCGCGGCGACGCAAGCAACGACGCAAACCAAGACGCATCCACCGACGCATCCACCGACGGCCGCTTCCTCATCCCATTCAGCCGCAACGCGCAGCGCTACACGAAGCTGAGCTTCGCGAGCGTGCTTGCGGGTGAAGTCCCCGTGGATCAGCTACGTGGCCGCATCGTCGTAATCGGCGTGACCGCGTCCGGTCTCTACGACCGGTTCGCGACGCCGGTGTCCGGCGAGCTGGGGCCGCTGCCCGGCGTCTACATTCATGCGAACGTGCTGGATACGCTGCTGACCGGTCGCCAGGTCCTGCCGGCCGCGCGATGGTTGCTGTTCGCGGTGTCGCTGGTCTCGCTTGCCGCGTTGCTGGCCGGTTTCCTCGTGTTGTCGCCGCGCCGCTCGTTGCTGCTCACGGGCGCGCTGTGCGTAATCGCGCTGACGGGCAGCGCCGTGCTGCTATACGGCGCGCGGCTGTGGCTGTCGCCGGTGCCGGCGATCATCGGCGTGGTCGTCGTTTATCCGATCTGGAACTGGCGTCGCCTCGAAATGACGATGGCCTATCTGCGCACGGAACTGCAGCGCCTCGCCGACGAACCGCACTTGCTGCCGCAGACTCCGCAGACGCCGCAACGCCGCCGCGAATTCGGCGGCGACGTGCTGGAACAGCATATGGCGCTGATGGCGCAAGCCGCGCAACGCGTGCAGGACATGAAGCGCTTCGTGTGGGACAGCCTGAACAGCGTGCCCGAGCCGATCCTCGTAAGCGACGTCCGCGGCATCGTGCTGATCGCCAATCATGCCGCCAAGGCGCATTTCGCGCGGCTCGGCGCGCCCATGCCGGAAGGACGCGCGATGCAGGCCGTGCTCGGCGGGCTGACGCTCGTCAAAGCGATCGACAGCGGCGCGGCCTCCGACGCCGACCAAACGCTCTTCGCGCGCGCACATTGGCCCGCGCTGCTCGATCCCGCGCGCAGCGAATTCGCCGCGCTGATGGCGCAGGGCGTCGAGGTGCGCGACGCCGACGAACGCGATCATCTGCTGCGCTATGCAAACTGCACGAACGCGCAGGGCGAGACGACCGGCTGGATCGCGGGTCTCGTCGACGTGTCCGCGCTGCACGCAGCCGAGCGTCAACGCGAAGACGCGCTGCGGCTGCTGTCGCACGACATGCGTTCGCCGCAGGCATCGATTCTCGCGCTCGTCGAAATGGAGCGCGCACGCGAGACGCCGGCGCTCGCGCGCGGCGTGCTCGAGCGCATCGAACGTTATGCGCAACGCGCGCTGACACTCGCCGACGACTTCGTGCAACTCGCGCGCGCCGAATCGCAAACCTACATGCTGGAGCCGGTGAATCTCGCCGAGCTGATGATCGACGCGAGCGACGAAGTCTGGCCGCAGGCGCACGCGAAGCGCATCGCGCTCGATACGGGAACGGACAGCGCGACAGGCGGTGACCATGACAACGATGCCGACGGCCACTGGATCTGCGCGGACCGTTCGCTGATGACGCGCGCGCTCGTCAACATCCTGAACAACGCGGTCAAGTACAGTCCGCCGGATACGCGCATCGCCTGCGAGCTGTCGTATGTGAAGTCTGCCGGCGTGTCATGCACGATCCGCGATGAGGGCTATGGCATTCCGGAGGAACAGCAGGCCGGTCTGTTCGAGCGCTTCAGGCGATTCCATGAAACCGAGCGGCCCGATGTGGGCGGCGCGGGGCTCGGCATGGCCTTCGTGAAGACAGTCGTGACCCGCCACGGCGGCGATGTCGAGGTCGTGAGCGCGCCTGGCCGCGGCACGGCGGTAACGATCCGCCTGCCGGCACTGGACGACGAACAATCGGAGTTGCCCGCAAGGCCTCTTCATGGCGTGTGAGCACGCAACATATCGAAGCGAGGAGAGAACGGTGAAAGCGGTGAAAGCGGTGAAAGGGCTGAATGCGATCCTTATCGGCGCGCTGCTCACGGCGGCGACTCTCGCCGGCTGCACCGGCATGCACGCCGACGTGCATACCGCCACGCCTGCAACTGCACTGCCAGGCGAGCGGACCTATAGCTTCGCGCGCATGCCGACGCAGGGCGCGCAGGGTGCGCAGAGCGACCACGCGCAGATCGAAACCCAACTGCGAGACGAACTGGCGAAGCAGGGCTTTGCCGATACCGCTGACCGTCCCGCGCACTACGTGCTGTCAGTCGGATACGAAACGGGTCCCGCCGAAATTGGTGTGGATCGCAGCGACTGCACGGCCGGCGATTGCGGCCGGCACAGCGGCGCACCGTTCTCGCTATTCGGGGCACGTGCGTATCGGCATACGCTGACGCTGCGTTTTTTTGAGCGCGCGAGCGGACGCGAGGTCTACAAAGTGAGCGCGGCCAGCACGGATCGCGACGCCGATCCGCTGCGCGCGACGCCGTCGCTGATCAAGAGCGCGCTGGCTCAATTTCCCTTCGACGCACCGTCCGACTGGCGCGTCCAATTGCGCATGGATAAAGCGCGCGGCGTGCCGGATGTCGTGTCCGTCGAGCCGCTTAAAAAGTAACGCCGCTGCTGCGCTTAGAGGTTCTCAGGCCAGCGGTTTTCGAACACACAATCGGCGAGCGGCATGCGATCCGCCCAACGCTCGGTCTGCAGCATCGGCTCGCTATAGAACCGGTCGACGTGCCCAAGACACAGTATCGCGACCGGCCGCGCGCCTTCGGGCATATGCAGAAGCCGGCGTACCGCATCGACGTCGAAGAGCGACACCCAGCCCATGCCGAGGCCTTCCGCGCGCGCGGCGAGCCACATGTTCTGGATCGCGCACGCGACTGACGCGAGATCCATCTCCGGCAACGTGCGCCGGCCGAAAATGTGCCGCTCGCGGCCGTCCATCAGCGCCATCACGAGCAGCTCGCCGCATTCCAGCATGCCTTCCACTTTCAGCTTCATGAACTCTTCGCGGCGTTTGCCGAGCGCGTCGGCGGTGGCAAGCCGTTCGCTTTCGACGGTTGCATGCAGCGCGGCGCGCAACGCGGGATCGGTGATGCGCGCGATCCGCCACGGCTGCATGAAGCCCACGCTCGGCGCGTGATGCGCGGCGTCGAGGAGACGCTGCAACACAGCGGCATCGACGGGATCGCGCACGAAATGGCGCATGTCGCGGCGCTCATGGATCGCGCGATAGACCGCATCGCGGTCGGCGTCGTTAAAAGGCTTGGCCATTGAAGAGAGCAGCCGCGAAAGCCGGGTTGGAGGGCCAGTAAGCATGCATATAAGTCGCGACGATGGAGCCGGCGCGATACAGCGCCTCGCCGGGCGCATCGCCTTGAGGCCGCGTGGCTGAGCGCAGCGGCACTAACGCCGTGCTCACCTTCGAGTAGTGAAACGTGTGGCCGGTCATCACGCCATGCACGCTGTCGATCTGCTGCATGCCGAGCGCGGTGAAGCGCGTTTGCATCGTCGCGTGGCCGCGCAGCAGGCCGAGCATCGGCGTGCTGACGCCTTGCGCGTCGGTGAGTCGATCGAGCAGATACAGCATGCCGCCGCATTCGGCGACGAGCGGTTTGCCGTTTGCCACATGCGCGCGGACCGCAGCGGCGCTGCGCGTGTTGCCGCCGAGCGCCGCCGCGTGCAGTTCGGGGTAGCCGCCGGGCAGATACACAGCGTCCGTGCCCGCGGGCAACGGCTCGTCGGCGAGCGGCGAGAAGTATTGCACGCGCGCGCCGAGTGCTTCCAGCAGCGTGACGTTGGCCGGATAGATGAACGAGAACGCTGCGTCGCGCGCAATGGCGATCTGCTTGCCTTGCAGAAGCGGCGGCAGCGCCGGCGGCGTGGGCGCGCCGAATTCGACGGCGGGCGGCAGATCGGCTAACGCGGTATCGGCGAGCGCATCGGCGGCGCGTTCGAGGCGCGCGTCGAGGTCGTCGATTTCGGCCGCTTGATGCAAGCCGAGGTGACGGTCGGGTAATTCGATTTCATCGCTTGCTGCGAGGTGGCCGCACCAGCGCAGCGTCGACGGCAACGCTTCTTGCAGCATCTGCGCGTGACGCGCGGAGCCGACGCGGTTAGCGAGCACGCCATGAAACGGCACGTGCGGCCTGAAATTCGCAAGCCCGAACGCGACCGCGCCGAAGGTCTGCGCCATCGCCTTCGCGGAAATGACAGCGAGCACGGGCACGCCGAAAGCGCTCGCGAGATCGGCGCTGCTCGGTGTGCCGTCGAAGAGACCCATCACGCCTTCGATCAGGATCAGATCGGCTTCGGCCGCCGCCTCGGCAAGCAGACTGCGGCACGCGTCCTGACCGACCATCCACAGATCGAGCGACAACACCGGCGCGCCGCTCGAGTGCGCGAGAATCATGGGATCGAGAAAGTCGGGCCCGGTCTTGAAGACACGCACGTGCCGCCCGAGCCGCCGATGGTAGCGCGCAAGACCCGCGGTGATCGTGGTCTTGCCCTGGCCCGACGCGGGCGCGCTGATGAAGAGCGCGGGGCAGGCGGACACGTTCAGAACTCCACGCCGCGCTGCGCTTTCACGCCTTGCTCGCGATACGGATGCTTGACGATGCGCATTTCGGTGACGAGGTCGGCGGCTTCGATCAGCGCGTCGGGCGCATGACGGCCTGTCACGACCACATGCAGCATCTCTGGACGCGCGGCGATCACGGACAGCACTTCGTCGAGCGGCAGGTACTCGTACTTGAGCACGGTGTTCAGCTCGTCGAGGATCACCATCTGATAGTCGCCGCTTTCGATCATCCGGCGCGCTTCGTCCCAGCCCTTGCGCGCGGTCGCGATGTCGGCGTCGCGGTTCTGCGTGTTCCAGGTGTAGCCGTCGCCCATCGTGACGAAATCGCAGTTGGCGATGGCGCCGAGAAAGTCGCGCTCCGACGTATGCAGCGCGCCCTTGATGAACTGCACGACGCCAAGACGCATGCCGTGGCCGAGCACGCGCACGGCCATGCCGAACGCAGCGGTCGTCTTGCCTTTGCCGGTGCCGGTGTTGACGATCAGCAGACCCTTTTCGACGGTCGCGTTGGCCTGTTTCTTTTCGTGGCCTTCGCGCCGGCGTTCGGTCATGCGTTGATGCGATTCGGGATCGGTCTTCATGGAAGGTCCTGGTCAGTGAAGGTGGCGCTGCGCGGCAGCGCGTGTTCGGTCGATGCAATCGCCACGGTGACGCCCGCGTGAACGGTTTTGCGAGCGACGAGATACTGCGTGTGAGTGGCAGCGTGGATCGACGCGCCGAGCAACGCACACGGTTCGCAGACGCCGTCGACGCCGAGATGCTCGCGCGCCGCCGCCGACGGCTCGGCGACATGCAGCGCGGCAATCTGCTCGCGAGTGAACAGCTTCAGCGGTAACCCGTGGCGCGAGCAGAACGCGAGCAAGCCGGGTTCTTGCGCTTTGGTTTCGATCGAGGCGACGGCCGCGATGTCTTCGAATGAATGCGAGCCGAGCGCTGCGCGCACAGCGTTTTCGATTTCTTCCGCCGACGTCTGCAAGCGGCAACCGATGCCCACGCTAAGCGTTTTCATCGGACATCCTTCGCCAGCGACGCCACGCCGCCGATCACCACGATCGCGGGCGAGCCGAGTCCCGCGCGCGCGACGGCATCGGCGAAATCACCGAGTGTCGCGAGCGCATGCCGCTGCTCGGGGCGCGTTGCGGATTCGATCGCGGCACACGGCGTCTCTGCCGACATGCCCGCTGCCAGCAACGCGCCGACGATGTCGTTTAGCCGCCGCATGCCCATATAGATGACGAGCGTCATGCGCGTGGCGGCGAGCGCGGCCCAATCCGGCTCGCTCGTGCCTGCGCCGTGGCCGGTCACGAACACGACGCCTTGCGCATGATCGCGGTGCGTGACCGGAATGCCGATGGCCGCCGGCGCCGCAATGCCGGCCGTGATGCCGCTGACGATTTCGACGTCGACGCCCGCCGCATGCAGCGCCTGTTGCTCTTCGCCGCCTCTGCCGAACACGAAGGGATCGCCGCCCTTCAAACGCGCGACGCTGCGCCCTTCGTTCAGATGCGCGAGCATTTGTTCGGCGATGCCGTGTTGCGGCGTCGACGGATGACCGCCGCGCTTGCCGACATACACGATGCACGCATCGGCGCGCGCAAATTGCAGCACGTCGGGGTTCACCAGATCGTCGACGAGTATCACGTCGGCTTGCGCGAGCGCGCGGGTTGCCTTGAGCGTCATCAGTTCGACGTCGCCGGGGCCTGCGCCGATCAGCCATGCGCGTTTCATCGCGGCATGCGCCGCGTCGGCGCACATGCAATCATGCAGCGTCGACATACACGCAATGTGATGGAAATTGAAGTCATTCGAAACTGTGCATTCGCGCACGACAGCAAACGCGGATTGCAGACCGCTTCCCTAAGTCGTGCTTGAGCGCCTTCACATCCGTCCCTCGCGGATTCCGGCGGCCGGCGGCGTGACGTTGAGAACGCACGGCCGCCTCCGCGTCTGGCCGGTATCCGGGCTGGCGGCCTCACGCGCTTTGCCTTCCCGCCCACATTCGTTCGAATGTGCTGGACAGTGGCACTGAAAACGCATGTGCGGCGCAAAAAATAATCGCGCCGCCGGTCGCTTACCGTTGCGGGGACAGCACAGGTTGAGCGCAAGCGCGCTGCCTGTTTCCCGTTTAACTGCACACGCGAGCGCATGTGCGGGCACCAGACGCGCGCATACGATAGCACACGGCAAGCCCGTCCGATAAGCGCGCCGGGCTTGCGTTTTCTTGACGGCGCAAGGCGCGCGGCCTACACTCGCACGCACTTCTGGTGCTCGTGTGCGCGCTCGTGCGCATGCAGTTAAACGGGAAACAGGGCGCCCGCCTCGCATGGATCGGGTCAACCTGTGCTGCCCCCGCAACGGTAAGCGAAAAGCGACGTCATGGCGGTTTGCATGGCGCCGCGGAGCCGGCTTCGATGTCCACGCGCAAGGCCGCGTCGGCATATCACCACTGGGCGAGAAATCACTCGTCCGGGAAGGGGAAGCGGCGCTTTCGCCAGCCCGGATACCGGCCGGAACACGAAGGGCGAACGCCGCGGGGAAGCGGCGCTGCGCTCATGACCTCATACCCGTATTCTGCGTTTCCCTGGTGTAGCGGCAAGGCCGTCGTGCGTTCCCGCGTTTTGCGATGCGACGTCATGCGCAAAGCGCGTGATTCGGCCGGCCAGCAGATGCAACTCTCACGGATGGACTCACCATGCAAGTTCAGATGCGCAAGATTCCCGTCACCATCGTCACGGGCTTTCTCGGCAGCGGCAAGACGACGTTGCTGCGGCACATTCTTCGGAATGCGGGCGGCAAGCGCATTGCGGTGATCGTCAACGAGTTCGGCGAGCTCGGCATAGACGGCGAAATCCTCAAAGGTTGCGGCATTGGTTGCGATGAAAACGGCGTCGAGACCGAAGGCCAATTGTATGAACTGGCGAACGGTTGCCTGTGCTGCACGGTCCAGGAAGAGTTCTTTCCAGTGATGGAAAAGCTCGTCGAGCGCCGCGAGCAGATCGACCATGTGCTGATCGAAACCTCGGGGCTCGCGTTGCCGAAGCCGCTTGTGCAGGCGTTCAACTGGCCGCAGATCAAGAACAGTTTCACTGTGGATGCGGTGATTACGGTGGTCGATGGACCCGCTGCGGCAAGCGGTCAGTTCGCCGAAAACCCGCTTGCTGTCGACGCGCAACGCAAGGCCGATCCGAATCTCGACCACGAGTCGCCGCTGCACGAATTGTTCGAGGATCAGTTGTCGGCTGCGGATCTGGTGATTCTGAACAAGACCGATCTGCTCGACGAAGCAGGCCAGAACGCGGTCGAAGCCGTGATTCGCGCCGAAATTCCGCCGCAGGTGAAGATCGTGCGCGCGCATAAAGGCGAACTCGATCTGCACGCGTTGTTCGGACTTGAAGCGGCGTCGGAGGAAACCATTCACTTGCGCCACGATCACCACGGTTCGGCCGACGACGCCAATCATCATCACGATGAGTTCGATTCGGTGGTCGTGAATGCAAAGGCACAGTCGCGTGAAGCGGTGATCGCCGCGCTGCAAGGACTCGTGGAAAACAACACGATTTATCGCGTGAAGGGTTTCGCGGCGTTGCCGGGCGCGCCGATGCGGCTCGTCGTTCAAGGCGTGGGCCGGCGCTTCGATAGTTATTTCGATCGACGCTGGCAGCAAGGTGAACTGGAAGAACTAGGCGAAGGCGCCGAAAGCCGCTTCGTGCTGATCGGTGAAGACCTCGACCAGGCTGCGCTACAACGCGCGTTCGACGCGGCGCTCGGCGTCGCAGCCGCTGTCGCCGCGCAACAGACGTAAGCAGGTATAGACACATGCATCTGCTGCGCACCACGCCGGGCGGTTTCGTCGACGATACGCAAGGCGTGATCCGCATTGATCAGCGGCCCGCGGACATCGTCATTCTGAGTTCCGCGGATACGACGCTGTCGTTGCTCGCGAGCGTGTTTCCGCGTCTCGGCGACGGCTTCCCGAGCGTGCGCCTCGCGAATGTCACGTATCTGCGGCAGCCTGCCTCCGTGGACTTTTACGTCGAAGACGTGTTGCAACATGCGCGCGTCGTCGTGGTCGATCATCTTGGCGGCGAGGCGTACTGGCCATACGGCATCGAGCAGGTGGTCGCGCTTGCGGAGCGCAAACAGCAGACGCTCGCGATGTTCTCCGGCGATCTGCAGGAAGATCCGAACCTGCTCGCACGCAGTACCGCCGATGCCGATCTCTGCCATCAACTGTGGCGCTATCTGCGCGAAGGCGGGCCGCAGAACGCCGAGGCGTTCCTGCGCTGCATCGCGCATCGCGCTTTACGATGGGGACGCGAACCGGCGCCGCCGCGCGCGTTGCCTGCCGCGTCGCTCTACCATCCCGCATGCGATACGCCGACTATCGCCGACTGGCAGGCGCGCTGGCAGCATGCCGCGCCCGTTGCCGCGATTCTGTTCTACAAGGCGCATCTTCAGGCGGCCAATACCGCGGTGTTCGACGCGCTGATCGACGCGCTCGAATCAGAAGGCATGAACCCGCTGCCGATTGCGATCACGTCGCTGAAAGATGCGATGAGCCGGGAAGTCGTGCAGTCGTTGTGCGCGCAACATGATGCCGCGCTAGTGCTCAACACCACTGCGTTCGCCGCGTCTGCGATCGACGATCCGGAACCGCTCGCGCTCGCAGGCGATGCGCCGGTGCTGCAAGTGATTTTGAGCGGCGGCAATCGCGACGACTGGGTGAAGGACAACCAGGGCCTCAATTCGCGCGACATCGCGATGCATATCGCGCTGCCGGAAGTGGACGGCCGCATCATCACGCGCGCGATCAGTTTCAAGGGGCTCGCCTATCGTTGTCCGCATACGGAAGTCGACGTGGTCCGCTATCAGCCGGATCTCGAACGCGTGCGTTTTCTCGCTGAACTGAGCCGCCGCTGGTGCCGGCTGCGTTCGCTCGATAACGCCGAGAAGAAGCTCGCGCTGATTCTCGCTAACTATCCGATGAGCGAGGGACGCATCGGCAATGGCGTCGGGCTCGACACGCCGGCGTCGGTGGTCGGCATTCTGTCGATGCTGCGCGACGAAGGTTATCGCGTGGCCGACGTGCCAGAAAACGGCGACGCGCTGCTGAAGAAGCTGACCGAAGGCGTGACGAACGATCCCGTCGTGCGCGATCTGCGGCCCGCTTTGCAAAGCTTTGCGCTTGGCGACTACCTCGCGTATTTCAACGCGCTGCCTGCTCAGACGCGCGATGCGCTGAATGCGCGCTGGGGCTCGCCGGACCAGGACCCGACCGTGCGGCGCGGCCGTTTCATGATTTCGGGCTGGCGCTGCGGTCATGTGTTCGTCGGCATTCAGCCGTCGCGTTCACGTGATCAGGGCGATTACGCGAGCTATCACGACGCCGAACTGGTGCCCCCGCATGCGTACCTGGCGTTCTATTTCTGGCTGCGTCATCAGTTCGGCATCGACGCAATCGTGCATGTCGGCAAGCATGGCAACCTGGAATGGCTGCCGGGCAAGAGCGTCGCGCTGAGCGATACCTGTTGGCCCGATCTGATTCTCGGGCCGATGCCGCATCTGTATCCGTTCATCGTCAACGATCCAGGCGAGGGCAGCCAGGCGAAACGCCGTGCGCAGGCGGTGATCGTCGATCACCTGATGCCGCCGCTCACGCGCGCGGAAAGCTATGGGCCGCTGCAGGATCTCGAGCGCCAGGTCGACGAATACTATGAAGCATTGATGGTCGATCCGCGCCGCTCGAAGCTGTTGCGGCGCACGATTCTCGCGACCATCGTAGAACACAGGTTGCATGAAGAACTGAGCCTGTCGGCGCCGAAGGGCGAGGACGATGAAGATGTGCTGCTGACCCGCGTCGATGCGTGGCTCTGCGAATTGAAAGAGGCGCAGATTCGCGATGGGTTGCACACGTTCGGTCAATCGCCGCACGGCGTGCAACGGCGCGATACGTTGCTCGCGCTGGGGCGCTTTCCCGTCGGTGATGGGCAAGGCCGCAACGCAGGTTTGATCGATGCGTTGGCGCGCGATCTGAACATCGATCGGTTCTTCGATCCGTTGTCTGTCGATTGGTCGGCGGCATGGACGGGTCCGCGCCCCGATGTTCTGCAACGCGTGAGCGACGCGCCGTGGCGGCATTGCGGCGATACGCGCGAGCGTCTCGAACTGCTCGCAGCCGACATGCTGCGTGCAATGTGCAAGGAGCAAGGCGACGCTTCAAACGCTTTCGCCGAAGTCAGCCTGCCGCAAGCATCACGCGTACTCGAACGTTTGCGCAACGACGTGCTGCCGCGGCTCGACGCATGCGGCCCCCAGGAAATGCTGCATCTGAAGCGCGGCCTCGAAGGGCGTTTCGTGCCGCCGGGGCCGAGCGGTTCGCCATCGCGTGGCCGGCCCGATGTGCTTCCCACAGGGCGCAACTTCTATTCGGTCGACACGCGCGCGGTTCCCACGCAAGCCGCCTGGTCGCTCGGGCTCAAGTCGGCTCAGCAATTGATCGAGCGGCATCTGCAGGAACACGGCGATTATCCGCGCGCGATCGGTCTTTCCGTATGGGGCACCGCGACCATGCGTACCGGCGGCGACGACATCGCGCAGGCGCTAGCGCTGCTCGGCGTGCGGCCGAAGTGGGCGCCGGGCAGCCATCGCGTGACCGACTTCGAGATCATGCCGATCGAAGCGTTCGACCGTCCGCGTATCGACGTCACGTTGCGCGTGTCCGGTTTTTTCCGCGACGCTTTCGCCAACGTGATGCACCTGTTCGATGCGGCGGTGCAGGCCGTCGCCGAACTCGACGAACCCGCGGAGCTCAATCCGATTCGCGCGCGTGTTCTGCGTGAACGCGATGCGTTGATCGCGCGCGGCATGGACGCCGCCGAAGCGCGCAAGCGCGCCGGCTGGCGCGTGTTCAGCGCGCGGCCCGGCGCGTATGGTGCGGGCTTGCAGGACATGATCGACTCGCAGCAATGGCAGACCGACGCGGACCTCGCGAACGCGTATCAGGCGTGGGGCGGTTATGCGTACACGCAGAAAAGTGCGGGCGAAGAGGCGCGTCATGCGTTCGGCGCACGCCTCGCTGCAATGGATGTCGTCTTGCAGAATCAGGACAACCGCGAACACGATCTGCTGGATTCCAACGACTACTATCAGTTTCAGGGCGGCATGGTGGCGGCCGTGCGGCATCTCGCGGGCAATCAGCCGAGTGTCTATCACGCCGATCACAGCAATCCGGCCGCGCCGCGCGTTCGCACGCTTCATGAGGAAATCGCGCGCGTGATCCGCTCGCGCGTGGTCAACCCTAAATGGATCGACGGTGTGAAGCGCCACGGTTATAAGGGCGCTTCCGAAATCGCGGCCACGGTCGATTATCTCTACGGCTATGACGCGACCGCGCGCGTGGTCGCGGATCATCAATATGCGCTCGTCGCCGATGCTTATCTGAACGATCGCGACACGCGCGAGTTCTTGCAACAGCACAATCCGCATGCGCTGCATTCGATTTGCGAGCGTCTGCTCGAAGCGATGCAGCGCGGTTTGTGGCAGACGCCTGGCGACTATCGCGCGCAGGTCGAACAGCATCTGCTCGCGAGCGAACAGCAGATCGAAGGAATGCAATCATGAATGCAGCCACGCACGATGCACGCGACGGCGCGCCGCAGAAAACGCCCGCGTTTCCGTTTGCCGCGTTGATCGGACAGCCCGCGTTGCAGCAGGCATTGCTGCTCGCGGCGATCGATCCGGGCATCGGCGGCGTGCTGGTCAGCGGGCCGCGCGGCACGGCGAAATCGACGGCCGCGCGTGCGCTCGCCGAGTTGCTGCCGGAAGGGCAACTCGTGAACCTGCCACTCGGCGCAAGCGAGGATCGTCTGATCGGCACGCTCGATATCGAAACGGTGCTGCGCGACGGCTCCGTGCGCTTCTCGCCTGGGCTGCTCGCGAAAGCGCATCGCGGCGTGCTGTATGTGGACGAAGTGAACCTGCTGCCCGATGCGCTCGTCGATGCGTTGCTCGATGCGGCGGCGAGCGGCGTGAACACTGTCGAACGCGATGGCGTATCGCATAGTCATGAGGCGAGCTTCGTGCTGATCGGCACGATGAATCCTGAAGAGGGCGAGTTGCGGCCGCAATTGATCGACCGTTTTGGCCTGATGGTGGAGTTGCAAAACTGTTTCGAGCCGCGCGTGCGTGAGCAGATCGTGAAGGCACGGCTCGCGTTCGATCTGGATGCTGCTGGTTTTCGTGCGGCTTATGCGCAAGAGCAGGCGCAGTACGTCGAGCGGATTCATGCGGCGCGCGAGGCGCTGCCGCAGCTTTCTTTCGACGATGCAGTTCACGCGCGGGTCAGCGCGTTGTGTATCGACGCCGCCGTGGATGGCTTGCGCGCCGATCTCGTGATGCTTCGCGCGGCACGTGCGCTCGCGGCGTTCGAGCTTGCGGACGCGGTGACGCCGCAGCATGTCGAGCGCGTCGCGGATGCGGTGCTGATGCATCGGCGGCTTGAGCGGGGAGCGTCGTCTGCGAGTAGTGCGCGGGATAGCGAAATGGAGTCCTCGCGTGATTCGCAGCGGGGCTCGACTGCGCATTCGTCTTCGTCTTCGTCTTCGTCTTCGTATTCGTCTGCACCTTCGCCAGACGACGCCGCTCGCGGCGAAGGCGATTGGGGTTATCTGCCACCGCAGCCGGCCGCGACGACGCACGTCAAAGGCGTTATCCCGCTCAACGTAAAAAAACGCTGAGCCATCGGAAGGGCGCCGCCGCTGAGTTGGACAGCGGTTTTCGATGGCGGCAAAAGGCGGATGCGGTCTTGCGTTCGCGTGGCGATGCGCGTCTTGAGATGCGTGGTAATTCGAGCCGGCGTATCGCATGGCCGCAGACATTCGCCGCGATGGGGAAACAACGGCGGCGCGCGCTGAGTGCCGAAGATCTGCGCTTCATGCGTGATGTACCGCGCGGCGGTGTGCTGCATTGCTTCGTGCTGGACTGTTCGGGCTCGATGCTGGCCGGAGAGCGTCTCGCGCTTGCCAAGGGTTTGCTGATTGCGCTGTTCGACCGCGCGAGCGCGATGCGTGCGGAAGCTGCGCTGGTCTGCTTCGGTGGAGCGGGCGCGGATCTGCGTTTCGGTCCCGCCGTGCCGCGCTGGTGGAACGAGCGATGGCTCGAGCCGGTCGGCGGTGGTGGAGGTACGCCGTTCGCAGCGGGCGTTCAGTGCGCCACGCAACTGCTCGAGCGCAGCGCGCGGCGCAAGCCCGCGCAGCAGCGCTGGGTGTGGATACTCACCGATGGACGCACAACAGATGAGGCGGCACGGCCTGCTCACGCGGACGAGATCGTATTCGTCGACTTCGAGCAGGGCACGATACGGCTTGGCCGCTGCGAGAGACTGGCTACCGCCTGGGGCGCGCGGCACCTGACGCCGGAAGAACTGATCGGCTGAAGGGCGAGAAGATCTGCCGACGACGAGGCAGCTATTCAGTGACAAATATTTTCATTGGATAACTAACTATTCTATTCACCGGAGAAGAGTGCGGCTTGTTGCCGCTTTTTCTTGCACTTCTGAACTTTTCGAAAATAATTGCAGAGAAGGGGTTGACGGGGTGCGGACCGCATCGCATAATTCGCCTCCCGTTTGATGACGGACGCGAAGAAAGCAGAGCTTCTGAGCGAATGATCTTTAAAAACTAACAGCCGATAAGTGTGGGCGCTTGATGCGCGACGCGCGCCGGGTTGCGGGGTTTAACTCCGGAGTCTGGCGAAAAGCGAAAGTATCAAGTCTCACACAGTAATGAAAGGAAGGTTTGGTCATCGAGAGATGGTTAGACACTTCGTCAGTACGTTGAGTGAGCGACCGGGTTCGAAAGAGCCCGAAAACAGTAACAGGTTTGAACTGAAGAGTTTGATCCTGGCTCAGATTG